>JBDNAG010000280.1:0-10778 GCA_039768565.1 Akkermansiaceae bacterium
GAATACACCGAGAAATATGAACCCCGTCCCAGTGGTTTTAACTACGAAGAACTCGGAGTTCGACCACAACTTCCCTCGGAGTTTCGATAGTGCGAAGTGGGGGAAATCCGATTCTAAACTTTTCTCAGAAATAGAGAGGGTGCTAAAAATAAGAACCAAGAAAACAAGCTAGCAGAAACAATGGATCAAAAATAAAATACAAAATTAAAAAATGGGCTACCGTTTCGAGTTAACTCACAGCGAGACAAAGCCAAACTAGATCCATGAAAACATTCTTACTATCTGTAACTGCTCTTTTAATGTCAGCCTCACTTTTAACTGCCGCCCCAAAAAATGACATTGTCGACACCGCCATAAACGCTGGCAGCTTTGGGACTCTCATCAATGCCCTCAAGACAGCTGATCTTACTGACACACTCAAGGGAGAGGGTCCATTCACTGTTTTCGCTCCAAGCGATGAAGCCTTCAAAAAGTTTTGGCCCAAGACTCTGGAAAACCTACTAAAACCAGAGAACAAAGATAAACTTCAGATGCTGCTTACTTACCATGTCGTCTCAGGAAAAGTGAAAGCCAAAAAAGCTAAGAATTTAAAAACAGCGGTTCCCGTTAGTGGCGGGTCCTTGAAGTTCTCAACAAAAAATGAGGACCTGTATGTCAATTACGCCAAAGTGGAAAAGGCCAACATCAAAACTTCCAACGGAATCATTCACGTGATCAACGCAGTACTGATCCCCAATACGATGAAAGGCGATAAGTAATTCACCCAATTAGCTCGTAAGAGAATGAAAGCAGAGATGGGCCGCTGTGAGAGGCGTAAGCCCTATAGTGGCGGCAGATGAGGCCGTTCAATTTTAATTCTGAAAAGCAGAGAAATTACTCATCATCATTTTTCAAACCTTCATCTTTAGATGAGTTTCCTTGTGAGTGCCGCAGAAGGTAAGAACCTGCGATCGCTAGCAGGCCGATCATAATCGGGGCATTTGACGCACCCCCATCGCGCTTTGCATCCATAATCCCGTCAGCGATTACCCTGACTACTCGGTAATCCGGACCAACAATCCACAAAAGAAATAAAAAGCAACCTATCAGCGAGGTTGCTAGAAATGCCCATGCTACGAATTTCACGAGGGCAAAGAATTCTTTCCGATCTTTAAAGTCAATCAAACAAAGCATAGCTCTCCGACCTCCTCCTTGGAGTCCAGCTCTCATTATTAAGGCCAACTCCCTAAAATTGGATCACGATTCTTTTAAAACGATTAGAGGTTCAGTGAGAGTTGGTTCGATGTCTCGCCCCATCCGATGTCGTCGCCAGCACCAGACTAAAGGCCGATTCAAACGCTCCCTGATCTTTTGAGAAAGTTACCCCTTCCAAATCAGCCACCCCTGTTGGGTCATTCTCCAAACCCGGAGTCGGATTGATCAAATAACGAAACTCCCCGCCCTCTTCGCTCCGGCCGTATGAAATATCCGGATACTGAACTGGAAGCTCCACCTGATCAATGACCGTCACTCCATCTGGGGCTGTCAAAATAAGCACATCACCCTCAGCCGCGAGTCGAAAACCAAGATGAGTTGGCCCATCCTCCGGATCATCATCAAGCCATAATCCTGCATAACCACCCGCAGGAATCACAATCCCAGAATCCATCGGAATCCGCCACTTCCTGAAATCTTCAAAATCATCGCTGAAGTAATAGCCACCCAGGTCCAACGCCTCCTCGCCGGAATTATAGATCTCCACCCAGTCATCAAACTCCCCCTTGGGATCAGTAAGAGTCGACTGATTGCTCGCCATGATCTCATTGACCACCGGCAGCCCCATCCCACAGTTCGCAATCCACAGAGCCATGAAGGCGATTAGAAAGGGCATCTTAACGAACATGCCTCCAATCCTATGGAAAACTTCTCCCCCTTGTCGATCACCCCGCATGTCACACATTTACGTGATAAAGGAAGGGGCCTTCCCTCTGGCATAAAAGTCGTAATGATGTGCCCTCATCATCATCCACTCTTGTAGCCGTTCAAAATCACTCGCGGCCCAAGACCACAAAACTAAAGGAGGGCATGCCTCGCAGCATGCCCCCCGCTATACACACAATAGATGATCTATCGTTCGTTCAGATCTACTTTCGTCGACGGCCGAGGAGAGCGAGCATGCTCAAGCCGAGCAGGAGGAATGAAGATGGCTCGGGAACCACTACGGCATCGCCGGAAATTGCCACATTATCGAGAAAGAGGTGGTGTCCTCCGCCGGATCCAGTTCCATTTGAAAACGCAATCTGAATGATGGCGGTTTCTCCAACCGAGAGAGTATTGTCCGCGAGTCCCGAAAGATCGATATCAAGATCTTCATGCACATCGTGCCCGGTGCCCAAAGCTCCACCGATATGAGTAATATCATTGGTGCTGTTGTCATTCATCGGTGTCCCGGCCGAAGCAAAAACTGTCCCAATGGAAATGTCACTACCGGCCAAGACGTTCAAAGAATAGGTCCGTGGCGCATTAGGGCGGAATGCCACGACATCCATGTGAAAAGCCGCCAAATCCATGTCTACCGGGCCACCATTGGTGATAGTTAAAGTCAACTCTGCGCTTGGCCTTCCGTTAGTCACGGTAAGGTTTGCCACGCCAACATTTGTTACCGCGCTGGCAGCGTTGCCATTTCCATCGAATGTGCCCCAAGTGGTATCAACACTCGAGCCCCGACCTGGATCACCTCCACTATCCGCATTACTCCAAGATCCAGTAGAAGCTGACGCCGTTGCAGAGGCTGTGATTCCTGCCGCAGTTACAGTTGAACTTGGAGCAGTCGTACTGTCCCAGGAATCCCATCCCGCGACCACAGTCGCCGCAGAAACGGACATCGAGCCAGCAGCCAGGGAGATGGCGAGAGCTGAGAGTGTCTTGTTTGTTTTTTTCATCACGTCGTATTTGCTATTTTGTGCGCCTCTACCCGAGGTCATTCTTAGATTAGTGATCCCCCCCAAGCTGTCATGTCACGTAAACAGACTACAGAATCAGAAGATGGGACTTTGGGTGAAAATCGGCCTTCGTATTTCAGTTGCGAACGACCCTGAAAAACGCCTTGGGGACGTCATCACCGATTAAGCTCAAGGGAAGAGTATAAGTCGTTACTCCGCCGACAGCGCCGGCTGGAATTCCGTCGTCAAGCTCCTCATCGAAAGCTCGCAAATCCGTGGAAAAGAAGAGACTAAAGGTATCCCCCGGTTCGGAAGTCCACGTCAGCGTCACACTTGCCCCGTCATTCTCAATACTTAGAATCTCAAGAACTCCCGAAGACAGTCCAACGACCGTTACTGTTCCAGCACCGAGGAAGTTGACATCGTCCTGATTCGCAGGCGGAGCGGACGAAAAACTGCTTCCATAAACACCAGGCGCTTTCCGAACACCACCAATGTAGAGATTCCCAACCGTTTCGTCCCCTTCCACTGTCACCATGCCACCTTCGATGTAGAGGCCTCCTGTATCTGAGAGGGACCTGCCATTGATCGACAGAATCCCCCCAAACACCGAGGTGTCACCGGAGTATGAATTATCTCCCGTCATGATCACGGTGCCGATCCCGGCCTTCTCGACGCTCTTTGGCTCTCCATCCTCCGCAATATTGCCATCCAGGGTCAGGGTGCCCATCCCATCATGGGTAATGAGAAGATCGTCAGCCAAAATAATGCTGCCATACTCGTTCGTCTCGGGAGCCGTGACACGGCCCAACCTTAAATTCCCGGTAGAGTCCGGATCAACGACGATCTCGGCAGGATTTTGCTGCGAATCAGTATCGAAGGTTAGATTGGCCGCCCCTGTCGTTCCATTAACCGTCAATCCGAGGTTCAGATTCTTATCTGCATCGGCATTGTATGTGAGAGAACGAATAGTCCTGTCTTCTCCGAAGTATGGATTAAGACGGGTGATGGCCGGGTCGTTGAAGATCAGGTCCGTGGTGTTGTCGAAATTTGGGGCAATATCAGCGAACCAATTCTCCGCAATTCCCAGGTTCGTGAACTGGCCTCCTCCATCCCAGCGCGTCACCGGTTCAGCCACCGTAATCAACCCGGAATCGACTGAGGCCAGTCCATCGACCGCAGCGCGTATCCTGGCACTCCCCGCCGCATTGCCGATGAGGGTAGAGTTGGTTCCACCGGCATCGGGTTCCAAATCAGCTGCAACCATTCCACCTGAAATCTCCTCCAACGACCAAATGGCAGGCGCCGACTCAATGAAATTTCCGCCGGCATCCCTGCTCACAGCATAAGCGGTCAAGCTTTCACCCAAGAGAAGAAACTGATCACCAATTGGATCACCCAGCCCATCCGCCGAGGTCTCAACCTCCACCTGACTGGCGGGACCAGCAACAACCGTAATCGTCCCCGTCCCAATCAAATTGGAGGCATTACCGGTGATCGAAATTTCAGCAGTTCCCGGAGCCGTAGCGGTAAAGGTCGCGTTCAAACTATCACCCGAAACTGTAAGATCACCCGACAGAATTCCATCAGTCACATTCGAGAGCGACCAGGTCACAGGCACGTTGTCTAGAAATGTGCCGCCGGCATCACGAGCTATCGCATGAACATCCAGTGTTTCACCCGCAATCAATGTTTGGGAAGGAACGGCTGCCCCGCTTCCGTCCGATTGTGTTTCAACCTGAATCGTATCAACCTCGTCGGAGGCAATGATGTAGTTAATCTGGGGAGTTTGGAAAAGATCCCCATTCGCCCCGTTGACCGATGTAAAATTCCATCGCCTGGTGGTCTCCGCATCAGTATTAACTCGCAGAAAAACATACTGACCAATCCCAGAACCGCCCTCGTATTGAGCATTAAGATAATCAGCGAGAGCTTCAGAGCCACTGGTCGAAGTCGTCACCAAGGAATTCACAGGTGCCCCACCAGCAGTGAGGTAGTTGTCCTGAATCAAAGTCGCATCCGTTGGATCCGGCCCAGCCTCCCGGCCATAATAGTCTTCGAGCAAGACATCTGCTGTAAAACGTTTTCCCAAGCCATACAGATCACCGTTCACGTCGCCTGTCACCGTATCCTGAAAGAGATGAAGACCGAGCGTCGCGGCTCCAAATGGATTCTCAATCACACCAAGGTCAGGAAGTTCAAATACGAAAACTGCCGCCCGATCAAAACCAGCTCCGGCACCACTCTTCCCCACGGGATTGGCCGCTTCATTTGGCCCATTTGCACTCACCGTGGTCCCGTCAGTGAGACTCAACTTCAGCGATAAATCAGCCAGATCCGAATAGATGGTCTGGGCATGAATACCTGTGGAAAGAAAAGCGGTCAGGCCAAGAATCTCCGCTACCCGGCAAAAGCGGGGCCTTAAATCCAGTAGACTGACTTGCGAGAAACCTTTTGTGAGTGTTCGTTTCATATTGGTTTGGATTGTATGGTCACCAGAAAGTGGCGCACCTGCCGTCACTTGGCCTTGCCAGAATATCGAAAGCCGCAGAAGTGTCTTGTCACGTGTTGCCGTGACAGGGCGGTTCAGTCACTCCAGCAACAGGTTTACCCGGGATCCTTCCGTTCCAAGCTTCACGATCTTGGTCACAGCCTTGCCGTCTCGCATCACCGTCACCTCATAGTCTCCCAGAAACCCTCGCAATTTCGCCATCCCACTCTCATCAGTGCGAACCGACTCGTTGGTCCACCATTGATTTTTCACTAGATCAACATAGACCTTTCCGGCTGGCTTGAGCGACCAATCCTTGCGCCACAGAGCCGCATGAGGCTTCCAGTGTGCATTCTCCCAAAATCCCCACTGCACAATGGCATTGAAATTCGGATGACTAAAGGTCGCCAACATCACGTCCCTGTAATAGTCCGCTTGCAACCCCTCATCATCCCCTGCCTCCACATCGAATTCACTCAACTGAAGCCGTGGCGCAATTTTCGAAAAATCATCGTAAACCTCCAGCAACTCTTCGGGTGGGGTAAGAGAGGACAGCCCAAAGTGAGCCATAAAGCCCACCGTATCCGGAGCCTGCCCCTTCTCATCCAGAAATCGAATCACCCGTTTATAGGGCTCCCGTTTATATCCTTCCGGCAAAATCTTCCCCTCATTAATCGCGTGTGTCGTCTCGGGAGCGAGACGTCGCGCCTCCGCCATGATCTCGGCCAGAATCTCCATTCCCCCGTATTCCTTTTCGTAGGTGTGCTTACCCCAAGCTACGATGTGATTGATGGTATCCCATTCCGTCACCACGCCATCGGTTTTCGACAAAATCTCCGCCATGTGTGCCCAAAGCCATTTCCGATGAGCTTCCGGGTTCCCCACATAGACCTTTTCGATCGCGTTAAAGTCCATCGCACCCCAGGAAAGGTAGTGCCCACGAATATCAATCTCGTGCTTCTGTAACCTAGGCACCGCCGACTTCATGAGCATTTTATAACCGCCCGTATTTCTCTTCACCTTCCTCGAATACGTGTTCCATTGATGCGGTCTCAATTCACTCTCGAAGGTCACGGCGTTAAAATACTTCTGCACCACCTCGCGGTATTGCTTCGCCTCCTTCCAGGTCGTGACAAACTCCACGCCTTTGCGCTTCTTGGTGTAAGGAAAGTCCTTCTCCGCCCCTCCCAGCAAGTGAGCATTCACGGTATTCCCAAACCGAAAAGCATGCCGCTGCATCTCAACCTTCACTTCGGCATCGTTGACCGGATTCCCCTCGGCATCGACCACCTCTACCACCACCTCCGCTTTCCGAATTTTTTCAATCCGCTTCAGTGCCTCTTTGCGCCAAGCCGCCTCAGGATCACGCCCATCGTAACTCACACGCGATCTCGGAAGCTCCGAAACCTTCAATTTTTTCCCGTAATTCAGCACCCGCAAATCAGCGATCTCAATCACCGGCTCAGCCGAACCGAGATGAAGACTGACATTCCCCTTTTGAGATTCAAAATCATCCGGAGCTTCAAACGCCCGAACATGCTGCTCCCAGTGACGAAAGGGCGAAAACTTAAACTCATATCGCTTTAGCCCTTTTCCAGCCTGAACATAAAGGCTCGCCGGACCCGGCTCCCCCGCCGACTTCGGGCGCCTCACCCAAAACGACATCAAGATCGAGTCCCCCTTGTTAAAAGAGCGCTTTAGTGGAATCACCAACTGCAAGTCCTTCGACAACTTCGGTTTCTTCGTAATCTTTACCTGATAAGCACTCTCAAACGGCATCTCCTCGATCTCCACCCACTTACCATCAGCTTCTCCACTCTTCTGATTCAATCGTCCTTCGGCAAACACGATGACATCCTCACCACCTTTTGGAACCTCGACCTTTTCCAATCCGGAAGCCGGAGTCATCCCTCCCGAAATCAAGCCCAGTAAAAGCCAGCCCATTCGTTTCCTAAAATCCACTTTCATCACTTTGATTTCTTCCTATTCTCCAGACTCCCTCCATTCCCTAGAACAGCACTGTATCTTGATTTCCTCTTGGTGAGCCACTCTGCAATGGCGCCCACAGATCATCGATCGCATCCCAACTCGGGCGGGAGGTCATCGACGAAAAGAGCGAAGAAATCTCGATGGCCGGAAACTAGATTGAAGACACAGCTACGGCACGTCACGTGTTCTAGTGACAAGACAAGACCTCATTCTCTTCTTATTTAAGAATAGTCAAAATTGGAAACGCCGCTTTATTCATCCCCGCCCGGAACCTCAACGCGTCGCTTTAAAAAACTTCTCACTCCGTGGGGAAATCCACCTGCAAATAAATGAACTTAAAAAAATCACCTCATCAAGGGAAATCCTGGCTGGCAACCGCTGCGCTCGTCAGCCTGTCAGCTGCAACCACATCAGCGCAGATCGTCGCAGGCTGGGACACCTACTCAGGCACGGGAGCCGATGCCATCCCGGTCGACGCCCCAGTTGTCGCAACCGGCATCACCGCCAGCCTAGTCACCACCGGCGAAGGAAGAACCTGGGTTACAATCGATGAACGTGGCGCCAGCAGCGACGGGACCTGGGGAACCTACGTGGGCCCGCCTGCTGCAGATACCACCGTGGGGACCAACAATGATCAAAACCTCGAGCTGTCCAACGCCGCAACTGGCGGAACAATCTCCATGACCATCACCAACAATTCCGGAGAGGACATTAACCTCAACGCCTTTCACATGGACGCTCTCGCCTTCCGTCCCAAGGCCGCTAGAACCTACACGCTAGACGTCCAGCCGGGTGGAGCGATCACTGCCGGAAATGTCTACACCTCTGGCGATCAGGAAATCAAATCTCAAGGTGGACTTCCGCCGGACAATGACCAGGGAGATGATATCGACCATGATCTTAACAACCTTGCCGACTCGACTCTAGAAAACGGCGGCACCGTCGAATTCATCCTCACCTTCTCAGGTGGAGAAGGTGATAGCAGCGGCGGCCACGATCTTTGGATCGACAACCTGGCAATCTCCTCAAACTCCACCAGCGCCGATCAGCTGGCAATCACCGCAGCTCCCGCCAGCGCCACTGCAGGAGAGAATTTTTCCATCACCGTGCAAGCCCAAGACGGCAATGGCGCGCCCTTGGCCGGTGGAGTCACTCAGGACACCGTAGTTGCTCTCACCACACCCGGCGGCATCGGAACCCTGACCGGGAATACCGCCACCATTCTGTCCGGGACAAATTCAATCACCTTCACCACCGCGCAATACACGGCGGCGGAAGACATCACCCTCGTCGCTTCTCAAACGAGCGGTGATTTACTCGTCCAAAGCGCGGAAAGCACAATCATCACCTTCATTGCGGGCCCGGCCTCGGTGCTCAGCGTCGAATCTGCAAATGACGGAAGCGGAACGGCCATTGGCAACGCTTCTTTCCGAATTAATAATCCCGCAGACACGCTCGATATCTATGCAGTCTCTCGCGACTCGGTCGGCAATTTCATCGCCTTCGAAACAGGCGCGGTCTTCACTCTGGAAAACATCACGGGCGCGCTGGTAGCCGGAGATCTCATGAATAATGGTGGAGGCAACGCCACCTTTACCGCGCAGAATCTCGGAACCGGAATGATCCGGGCATCAGTCGCCAACCTGCCCGATGGGGATTCGGGACTCATTACGGTTGAAGAGTCACAGTTTCGTTGGATCGCCCGAGGCAACGGCTCTTGGGGGGCTTCCACCGGCTGGCTCGACAACAATCCCCCAATATTTGATAATACGACGGACCTCTTCTTTATGGACGAGATTGCCACTACCGCGCAAACCTTCCTGAATGGAGACCGCACCGTTCGATCCCTGAATTTTACAAAATTCGCCAATCCAACTGTGACCCAACCGGCGTTGGGAATTCGCTATACCCAGAACGGATCCAACGACGCAAGGAACCTGACCTTCGACACCGATTCGCGCAACGAGCCTGCGGAAATCATCGTTGATGCAGAAACAGATATCTCCATCAATCTAGGAAACGTAAATATCCCTCTTAATGCTGACGACTACGGTGACACTATCCTTGCCGATCCACTGCAAATCACTCATTTGGGAAATGCCAATCTAATCTTCTCCCGCCCCATCATTGAGAGTGAGGAAGCGATGAGCATCACCATTAATGAGGGCAGCACCGGCACCGTCACCTTCCAGGGAATCAACACCTACACCGGCACCACCACAGTCAATGGAGGCAAGCTTCGTCTCCTCAATGGTGAGGCTATCGAGGACACCACATCGCTCGCAATCAATGGAGGGATTATCGAAATCGAAGAGAACGAGACCGTTGGCAATTTGTTCATTGATG
Organism: Akkermansiaceae bacterium; assembly: GCA_039768565.1. Lineage (GTDB taxonomy): Bacteria > Verrucomicrobiota > Verrucomicrobiia > Verrucomicrobiales > Akkermansiaceae > SW10. Next base: position 9,748 of record JBDNAG010000280.1, read on the forward strand.
GAGCACGCAAGGCTCCCGGAGTTTATGGGAGCACTTCCTCAATTGCCCCTGAGGGGAATCAGGATGACACGAAATTCTCAGGAATTGGCACCATCACGGTTGTTGGGTTGGCCATCGAAGGAAGTCTCCAGATTCTGAGCATCAGCAAAACAGAGAGCCAAATCACTCTCACCTGGACATCCAATCCCGGAGAAACTTTCAGCGTTTTCTCTTCTCTTGACCTTGTGAACTTTGACAACGAAATTGATGACGGCATCCCAGCTGCCGTTGGTTCCGGAGTAACGGAATATACATTCCCTGCTACTCTGATCGACGACCCCCGGAAAGCGTTCTTTAAGGTGGCGAGGAATTAGAGGCTCAAAATCAGAAAGGGCTCGAGGTCGCATTCACCTCAAGCCCTCTTTTTATTCAGGCATACGGCATCGCCCGCTTTGGCTTTGTGATGAAGAAGCCCAACCACAAGAAGGAAGCTCCAAACGAGTGGAACAAGCTCGGCAGCGCCCCAAGGCAGCCCCTATCATCAAAGAACATCGGGCCGCCACGAAATATCAGGGACCTTTGGAATTCGAAGTTGGGTTTCTTGCTCCACTTGTTAACCTGCGGGTTCCGACATGCCGCTCCGAGCTTTTATCACTTTCCTCACTCTTTGTCTTACCCTTTTGGGAGAAGACCAAGGTTCGTCGAAGTGGTTTTATCGTGTCTGGCAAACTGAAGACGGCCTTCCCGATAACAGCGTCTCTGCCATCGGACAATCAGCCGAAGGTTACCTCTGGATCGGCACCAATGGCGGTGTCATTCGATTCAACGGAGACGAATTCACCCCCCTGCCACTCCGCGACATTCCGGACCTGCCCAGCCGACAGGTCCATGCCATGACCCTGGACCGATCGGGACAAGTCTGGATGGGAATGGAACGCGGGCCGATCATCCGCATTGGGGAAAACACCTTCAAAGTCTTCAATGAAACAGACGGGATCGTCAATAGACGAACCCACAAAATCACGGAAGATCTTAAAGGCCGGATTTGGATC
>JBDNAG010000281.1:0-7791 GCA_039768565.1 Akkermansiaceae bacterium
GGCTTCTTCAACACTAGAAGCAATTGGCTTTTCCATAAGAACGTGTAACCCACCGTTCATTAGCACCCCACCTACTTCGAGGTGCGAAATCGTAGGGACCGCGACACTCGCGAGATCACAAGCTTCAGCAAGAGCTTCCAGCGAATCAACCGCCTTTCCGCCAAATTCATCTGCAACTGCTTGCGCTCGATCCAAATCGGCATCATAAACGGCTGCAAGCTCGCAATCATCCACGAGAGAATAACATCTAGCGTGATTTCGCCCCATGGATCCGGCCCCTGCTACTCCCGCTCTTAGTGTCATAGTGAAAGACCTCGCAGATCGACCGAAAATTACCAGCGAACTTTCCACTTGAAAAAATTTGTCTAACACCAAAATTCACAAACAAGTTTGAGCGCCTCGACGCTTACAAATTGCATACAAGAATCTCAACATCCTATGATTGAAGTCACTGGTCTCACAAAACGTTTCGGTCCGAAGGTGGCCGTCGACGATCTCTCGTTCTCAGTCAAGAAAGGCGAAGTCCTCGGATTTCTCGGGCCCAACGGCGCTGGGAAGTCCACCACCATGCGCATGGTGACCGGATTTCTGCCCGTCACTGCTGGGGAAGTTAATATTTGCGACATTTCGATGATCGGTAACCCCCAAGAGGCAAAGCGAAAAATTGGGTATCTCCCAGAGTCGGCGCCCCTTTATAACGATATGACAGTTCAAGGCTTTCTTAAGTTTTGCGCTTCAATGCGTGGCTTGGGCGGAGGGTCTCGCCGCGATGCCGTTGCAAAGTCGATCGAAACTTGCTTTCTAGAAAATGTGGCCCGCCAATCCATCGGCACCCTTTCCAAAGGCTACCGCCACCGGACCTGTCTCGCCCAGTCCCTTTTACATGACCCTGAAGTTCTCGTCCTCGACGAACCCACCGACGGACTGGACCCCAACCAGAAGCTTGAGGTCCGTAAGCTCATCAAGAACTTGGGCAAGGAGAAGGCCATCCTCTTTTCAACCCACATTCTCGAGGAAGTCACGGCAGCCTGCACCCGGGCGGTGATTGTCGATCAAGGGACCATTGTAGCTGACGGGACTCCACAGGAATTAGAGGCACAAGGTGGTGGTTCTCTTTACGACCTCTTCCACAAGGTCACCACTTTTGAAACTCCGGCCGCTTAATCAAAAACTCCGACCAGATTTTAGAAATGAATATGCTCACCATTTTCAAGCGCGAGTTGACCAGCTACTTCACGCAGCCAACCGCATACGCCATTGTCATTGTCTTTGGCTTCCTTTCCTCGCTCCTCGCGTTCACCCTTGGCCAATTTTGGGCTGTAGCCGACGCCAGTCTTCATGGCTCCTTCTTCGTCTACCATCCCCTTCTCCTCATGATCCTCGTCCCTGCTGTCAGCATGCGCCAGTGGGCCGATGAACATTACACTGGCACCATCGAATTACTTGGAACATTTCCGGTCAAACTGGGAAGCGCTATTATTGGGAAGTTTCTCGCAAGCGCAGTTGTTTGGGCTTTGGCTCTAGCCCTCACCTTCCCAATGGTCCTGACTGTGAATTACCTGGGGGATCCGGATGTCTGGACTATTTTCTCAGGTTACCTTGGAAGCTTCCTTGTCTGCCTCACCTTTTTGGCAATCACCACGCTCGTTTCAGCCTTCACCCGCGATCAGGTTGTTGCCTTGATTGTCTCTGTCGCCATTTGCTGTCTCCTTACCATGATCGGCTGGGAGCCGGTTATTAACGAGGTTCGCAGAACCGGACCGGAAGCGAAAAGTGCGGTTGAATTGATGACCCGAATCGGAATCTTCAGCCATTTCTTCGATGCCACACTCGGTCGAATTTCCTTTGCGAGTCTAATTTACCTCTTCGGGATAATTTCAGTCTGCCTGTTTGGCACAAACCTCGCCCTCAAGTCCCAGCGCGCCTAACTTTCAAATCCACTTTTTAAACCATCCTGAAAAAATCATGAATGTTTCAAAAGCTTTTGCCATCGGAATTTCAGTCCTTGGCTTCCTCCTTCTGTTTCTCTCTCAATTTGTCGACTCTCTCAGCCCGCATGCCTGGTATTTTGCGATGGGAGGCTTCATCGCCCTTTCGTTCATCCCGAACAGCCGGCTGATCCGGGTCGGCTTTGCAACGGTGGCCTTTGCTGCTTTCGTCTTCTTCTTCACCGAGTTCACTTCCAGAACTGATCTTGGAAATAAGTCCATCGATCTCACCGAGGACGATCGTTATACTCTGACCGAAGGAACCCGATCCATCCTCGCCGAACTTACGGAACCGGTAACCATTAACTATTATGTCACCCGTGACGTCGACGGCACACCTTCCGCATACAAGCGTCACATCCCACGAGTCGACAGCTTTCTCCGGCAACTCGAGGGCCTTGCCGCAAATGATTTGATCACGCTTAATTTTATCGACCCGGAACCCAACACCGACGAGGAAGATGCGGCTCTCCTTGACCAAGTTCAACAAATCCCGGTCACCCAGGATGATCAGTTTCTTTTCGGGGCTTCCATCAGCTCGCTCGATAAAAAGACGGTAATTCCCTTCTTTGCCCCATCACAAGAAACCCAGCTTGAATTCCAGCTTATCAGTGCGATTGCCGAGGTCAGTCGCCGTGAGACTCCCGTTATCGGCTTGGTGTCCGCTCACAATCTGGCCTCGGGTGGCCAAACCAACCGGGGTTGGCTTTTTTACCAACTCCTCAAGCGCTCCTATGACATTGCGAATCTGGGTATGATGCCAACCGCGGCTTTGGGAACGGAATATGAAAACCGAAAATGGGGGGAAGCTCCCGACTTTCTCGACCCCGAAAAAATTCCAGTCATCCTCGTAATTCACCCGGCCGGTATTACGCCTGAAGCTGAATTTGCTCTCGATCAATTCATCCTCCGGGGCGGAACAGTAATCGCGTGTGTTGATCCATTTTCTCTCGTAGCCCAGCAGTCCGGCCGCCCTCAAATTCCGGGTATGCCGCCACAAGGGGGACCACCACCTTCCTCATCACTCCCTAAGATCTTTAAAAAGCACAACATCGCTTTCCGGGAGTCACAAGTGATCATCGACCGGGTGTATGCTCCTTCCAACAATCCGCGCATTCTTCTGTTGAACGAAGAAGCCATGACTGCGAAAGACGACATTTCACTTTCCAAGATCAAAAATCTGGCCTTCCTCATGTCCGGAGGCTTCACCGCAGAGGATGGCAAGCAGATGGGCCCTGGCCTCGAAGTCAGGAAACTTGTCGAGTCGTCATATGAATACACCTTCGTCACCGACCAAACCCTCAACAGCCCGGATGCCGCCAATCAACTGCGGTTCGCACTGGGCAGTCGTCGGGAAGGTGATGAAAAGCAAACCTACGTCGCTCTTCTAAGTGGCATCTTTAGCACCGCCTTCCCTGAAGGTGACCCAGCCGCCAAAGAAGACGCCGATGAGAAGAAAGACGACAAAGAAGACGAAGGAGATAAAGACAGCAAAAAGACAGAGGCACTCTCCACCGGCACCGAGCGCGGCAACCTTTATCTCATTAGTGACTCTGATTTCCTCTACGATGGAATGGCATACAATGCCCGCCGGATGTTCAACACCCAGGTCGTGGAACCTATCACCAACAACGGTGCTTTTATGTTTAACATTCTCGACCAGGCTGTAGGTTCCAAACATTTGATCGGAGCGCGGGCCCGAGCTGAAGTTTACCGTCCATTTACAGTTCTCAAGGATCTCGAAGCAGAGGCAGAAAGGAAATCGAAGGAAAATCTCGACAAACTTTTGGCCAAGGAAGAGCAAATCGAGAAAGAGTTCCAGCAGATCAAATCCCAGATGTCCTCTGCCAAGGAATCCCAAATGTCGCCTGAACTACAGGCCAAGCGGGACGAATACATTAAAAACAAGGTCCAGATTAATAAGGACCTCCGGAAAGAAAAGAAGGCCCACCAGGCTAGAGTTGACCTTCTCAAGGCCAATATTTTCTGGAGAAACATTCTCTATGTTCCGATTGGCGTCATCATCATCGGTCTCTGTGTCTTCATTTGGCGCAAGCAACAAACCAAAGCACGATAAATTTCAAACCCTCTAGATTAACCTCGAACCAGACCAGGAAAACATGTCACGACTTCAACTTCTGATTCTTTGGGTCCTCGCCATTGGCGCAGGCAGCTACTACTTCAACAGCAAGGATGTCCCGGACTCCATTAGCAAAAAAACCGACCTTGAGGTTGGCTCCAAAATTGTCTCCGCCGAACTGGTTGAGACCTTGGACGGCCTCACCATCAATTCAGGCGACGAACAAGTCTCCTTGAAAAAAGTCGAAGGCCAATGGGTTGTTTCCGAAAAGAAAGACTTCCCTGCCAATTATGACTCGATGAGTAGGGTCATCGGGGCCTTGCGAGAAGCAAAGATCGCCCAAAGTGTCGTTGCTTCGGACGAATTCTATGACCGTTTCAATCTTGATCCTTCCACCGAAATTACCGAAGAGAATCCTGTCACAATCACGTTACAAAAAAACGGCGAAGACCTCTCCACAATCTTTCTCGGAAAAACGCGTGAATCAACAGGTGGCTCCGGAGGAACCGCCGGGCGATTTATCCGTCTGTCCAATGACGAAAGCGGAGTATACGTGGTTCAGGAAAGCTTTGGGTTTCTGAACGCTAAACCCGAGGACTGGATCAACAAGTCCCTAACACCTCTTAAGGAAGGTATTACAAAAATGGAAGTCACGGCTCCAAATGACAAGACTTTCAAACCCTGGACCATTTCCCGTAAATCGGTGAGGGATGAATTTATTATCGAGGGTTTGGGTGAAAAAGAAGAAACCCAAACCAACGAAACCAAAATTCTGAAGAACGTCTTCGCCGGAGCAACCTTTATCGAACTCGTCTCCGATGAAGACTTCAAGGAACGCGCCAACGAAAAAGCGACGCGCCAATTGAAGGCAACCGACTCAACTGGAACAAACTTCCTCTTGACGATCACTCCTGAAAAAGAAAAAGAGAGCAAGGAAAAGGAGACAGAAGATCCAGCAAACCCATCTCCTCCTCCGGCAATCAATTACCTCGTTTCGATTGAGATTCTCAATGGTCCCACAAAACCTGAACCTCTTGGAGAAGATGCAAGTCTTCAAGAAAAAGCTGTTTTTGCAGAGCGCATCAACAATCTCGCCACCGCGTCAAAAAGCGTCAACCGTATGAGGAGCAAATACGAAGGTCGATACTTCCTCGTGAGTCAAACCACTGTGGGTTCACTGACAAAAAATCGTGGCGAGCTTATTCAGCCAAAAAAGGTAGAAAAGAAGCCTGTTACCGTTGCCACACCCCCAATCAAAGTTCCGACTCCCGAATCAGGAAACGGTACTCCCACGCGGCCATCAGGGATAAATGTGCCTCCTCCGTCGATCGCCCGACCACCAGAGGAAATAAAGAAACGAAAGATCGAGGCCGTGACTCCACCCATTCAAGTTCCACCTATCCCAAAGAAGCCCGAGCCGAAGGACTAACTTGGAAGCAGTAAGACTCCTGAGTCTATCGGCGAAGAAGGGCTAAAGAACGATAAAGGCGGAGATTAATTTTGGAGGCTAATGGGCGGAGCGCTTCCCGAAACGAAACCGGTGTTTCCATCTTCAGCTCCGGGTTAACGCATAAAGCTTGCATTAACAGGCTTGACTCATTTCGTCGGTGGTCCACGTTAAAAACGTCTATGAAAACCCTGGCCCTCTTCTTTCTACTCAGTAACGCGCTCCTTGGACTTGATGTCGCCTCGCTCCATCCGCTCATTACCGATGCTGTCAAGCAGATTGGTGGCGATCGCGTAAATGTCGTCGAAGTTGTCAAACCCGGCGCCAATGTGCACAAATTTCAGCCTAGGGCCTCCGACATCAAAAAAATGGCTCGCGCACGAATCATTTTTGCATCCGGAAAGAATCTTGAGCCCTACCTTTCTGATTTAAAAGACAGTCTGCATCCCAACCAGCTTATCGTGGAGGTAGGCAAGAACATCCCTTCACAGAAAGTTTCAGCGAAAGACCAAATCTACTCTTGCTGCCCCCACCATGCCGTTGGAGGAATTGATCCCCATTGGTGGCACAATGTTCGCAACATGGAGCGTGCAGTCCGCGTGATTGAGAAGGAACTCACTCGATTCGACCCGGCAGGCAAAGCGATCTTTGCAGCCAATTCAAAAGAAGCACGGGCCCGCCTGACTCAACTAGACCGCTGGGTCAAAGGACAAGTTGCCACTATTCCCCGTAGCAAACGTCATCTCGTTACCGCTCACGCAGCTTTCGGATATTTTTGCAAGGGTTATGGCTTCAAGGCCAGTTTCGTCCAAGGGCTCAGCGCGCAAGGAGAGGTCTCCACGACACAGCTCGCTGGAGCCATTCAGCAACTCCGCAAGGAAGCCATACCAACCGTGTTTCCTGAACAGACTGCCAACCCCAAGGTACTTCAGCAAATAGCAAAACAGACTGGAGCAAAAGTTGGCAAGCCTCTCATCGCAGATGGATCATATCGAAACTATCAAGAGATGATCGTTTCCAATGTGCAGAGCATTGTTGGAGGATTGAAGTAATGTGATGACTCGATCTCCTCTCACGGCCACCCTCTTTCCCCTTGTTCCTCTAGCGGCGCTAGGATGGCCGCTTGCCAAGGTGATCAATCAGGAGACCTTTGAACAAGTCGAGATCGAGGAAATCAACAATGGCCCCTTGATTCAAGCTGATCTCGAGATCAAATCAGCTCACCCTTTTAAATCACTTGATGTGTCTGTAGGTGACGCGACCTGGACCTTTGATGCAGATGAAGATATCAAAGAGATCTACTTACCCAAGTCTGATGAGATTGTCTTAACAATCACCGTAATATGGCCAAAGGAAACCCCAGAGTCCGCCATCCTTATAGATCTGCGACCCGATGGTCGACTTGACCGTCAACACACTCTTTGGGGCTATCTCAAAGTCACCGAAGAAGTTAAATTTACGTGGGAGTCCGAATCGTGAGTCACGAGCACCATCAACTCGACCTCACAGGCGTCGGCTTCAACTACGGAAAAAAAGAGGCGCTCAGTGATATTAATATCTCTGCCTATTGCGGGCAACGCCTTGCCTTGCTTGGACCGAATGGTGCCGGAAAAAGCACCTTAATCAGACTTCTCGCCGGGCTACTGCCCCAACAATCAGGCGAAATTCAGTGGCGCGAGAGATCCATAACCAAAGCGAGACGTGAAATTGCATACCTCCCACAAGTGGATCAGCATCAGCGTAATTTTCCCATACGAGTAAAAGATGTCGTCGCTATGGGACGCTTTCCTCATCTCGGCCATCTCCGTCAATTCCGTAAAATTGACCTTGAGAAGACAGATGAAGCAATCGCCGTAATGAATCTAGGTGATATCGCTCACCGGCAGATCGATCAACTTTCCGGTGGCCAACAACAGCGGACCTTTATCGCCCGTGCTCTCGCCCAAGAAGCACACGTTCTCCTCCTAGACGAACCTTTTAACGGACTCGACATTGAGAGTCGCTGCCATCTTTCCGATTCTCTTATTAATCTCACAAAGACAGGCCACCTCATTATAGCCTCACACCATCAGTTGGAAAGTGTCACCCAAATTTTCACTCACGCCCTAGTTCTTGATCAGCGACAGGTTCAATTTGGAAAGGCTGCCGATGTAATGGAAAGTGACGCAGTGAAGCAAACCCTCCACTCCTGTCATCCTCACGCGCATGAACGAGCTCTTTGAAATACCCCTCTATCAAAGGGCAATTTTAGCGACACTGATCATTGGCTTTGTAAA
>JBDNAG010000282.1:0-13591 GCA_039768565.1 Akkermansiaceae bacterium
GGAAGTGGGGGTGGCTTTTGGTCTATGACTTGCTCGAAGTGCGTCGTCGGGTTAAGTCATTCATGTGGCACGAATCATGGTTGGACTTTCAGGCGGGGTTGATTCCTCGGCAGCTGCGGCTTTGCTGGTAGAGCAGGGGCACGAGGTAGTGGGTGGTTACATGAAGAATTGGATCAATGAGGAAGGCTTGCCGGGAGATTGCCCCTGGGAAAGTGATCTGGAAGATGCCCACGCGGTGGCGAAAAAGTTGGGGATTGAATTCCGGGTGGTCGATTTGATCGATCAGTATCGCGAGAGGATCGTGGACTATTTGCTTGAGGGATATCGCGAAGGCGTGACACCTAATCCTGATGTCATGTGCAATCGTGAGATGAAATTCGGGGTGTTTTTAGATTATGCCATGGAGCAAGGATTTGAGGCTGTGGGGACCGGGCATTACGCGCGGAGACGCGTTCGCAAAGACGGCTCGGCTGATCTTTTACGCGGGGCGGACCCAAATAAGGATCAATCGTATTTTTTGGCGATGATGACTCAACATCAGGTAATGCACGCGCTTTTTCCTGCAGGGGAGATGCTTAAACCTGAGGTTCGCGAGGTCGCTCGAAGATTTGATTTACCGACAGCGGAGAAGAAGGATTCGCAGGGGATTTGTTTTATCGGAAACATCAAGATGAGTGATTTTTTACGTCATCACGTTCCGGATTCCCCCGGGGAGATTGTCGATCTTGGGGGGAAGGTGATGGGAAGGCATGACGGCTTGCATCTTTATACTCTGGGGCAACGTAAGGGACATGGGGTGGCTTCGCCGAGATCGGGGATGGCTTACGTGGTGGTTGGAAAGAATGCGGAGAAGAATCAATTGATTGTTGGATGGGACGAACCGGCTACGAGCGGTCTCTATACAGAGACCTGCACGGTGGGATCTCTTTCATGGATTAACGAAATTGTGAGAGGCGGACGTGCTGAAGTTCAACCACGATATCGTGCGAAGAGTGAGGCGGTCGAAGTGAAGAAAATTGGGGACGGAAAATTAGAGCTGACATTTGCGAGACCTCAAAGGGCGCTGACGCCCGGGCAGATTTGTGCCTTCTATGATGGAGGAAGATTGTTGGGTGGGGGAGTATTCGAAAGAGTGGGGCAGCAGGCTGACTCAGGCGAACAAGAATAGGAGTTCAGGAGTATCGACTTAGCTGATGATTGCACGCAAGGATATCGATTTTGAAAGCGGGGGCTTTAGGCTTATGGTTGTGTCGTGAGTGATGATTCAGTGAAGCCGGGGAAGCGGGAGTGGGCGTCATTTTGGTCTTTGATCGGAATGCAGTCGACGAATGCTTTTAACGACAGTTTCACGAAATTTATTTTAATCCCGCTTGGGATAGGCTTGGCGTCGATGAAGTTGGCTCCTGGTAATGTGGAGCATCTTCTTGCGGTTCTCGCGATACTTCCCTTTATCTTGTTTGCACCGACTGCAGGGTGGTTGGGCGACCGATTTTCGAAAAGTCTGATTATTCGACTGTCTTCGTGGTTTCAGTTAGCGGTTTTGCTCTTAATGGGAGGTGGATTGTGGCTTGGCTCAAGCCAGGAGGGGGCATCGTGGCCGCTTTATGTGGTAATGTTTGCCTTCTTTCTCCTCGCAATGCAATCGGCCCTTCTTAGTCCTTCAAAGATGGGAGTGGTGAAGGAGTTGGTTGGACGGGAGCGGTTGGGGTTTGCGAACGGTGTGATGGAGGGAACGGTTATTCTGATGATTCTGCTAGGGCAAATCATTGGGGGGGTTTGGTATGATGCCTGGGGTTTGCAGGCCGGGCGGGAGCCTTGGACAGCGGCGATGATACCGGTGCTATGGATTCTGATTGGTGCTCTGTTATCTCTTGTTTTTGCCCACCTGATCCAAACCACAAAATCGCAGTCGGGTGAGGTGTTTTCGTGGTCGATGACGGTGCGGCACTTTGGAGACCTCAGAGAGCTAAAGAAAGATTCGCTGTTGTGGCGGTGTGCTCTGGGGATTGCCTTCTTTTGGAGCTTCGGAGGATTCCTGCAAATGCTTTTGATTCAGATTGCTGAGACCCGTTGGGGCAGTTTGTCAGGTTTGGGGGTGGGAACCGCGATTCTTTGGATTCCGGTCGTGGTGGGAATTATCATTGGAAGTTTGTTGGCAAGTTGGATTTGTAACCGGCGGAACGAACTCGGGCTAATCGTGATAGGTGGAGCCTTGATGTGTTTGGCGACCGGAGCTTTGGCAATTTTTCAGGATGGGGCGATATCCTGGTTATTGCTCGGGTTGGCTGGATTTGGAGGGGCCCTTTATTTGGTTCCACTCAACACCTTGTTGCAGGATCAGGCTCCGGAGAATCAGAGGGGAATGGTGATTTCAGCGTCAAATCTTTGCATTAATCTAGGAATGGTTCTGGCGGTGGGAGTCCAGTTTTTGTTGTCGTTTCTGGGGGTGACACCTTGGCTGCAATTTGTATTTGTCTCGGTGATTTGCGGTTGGGCGACGATTCACATCATGTGCTTGTTGCCGAAGGATTTTATTCGTTTGGTTTTTCTGGGACTTTTTCGTTCCGTTTACAAAATTCGGGTTCTTGGGCTGGATAAAATTCCCAAGGAAGGTGGGGTCTTGATGGTGCCAAATCATTTGAGCTACATTGATGCTTTTGTTTTGTCGGCAGCGTGTCCAAGGCCGATCCGATTTGTTCTTTTCGCGGACTGTTTTAAGAACAAATGGGTGGGTGGATTCGCCCGGCTTTTTGATGCGGTGGCAATTTCCCCGAGTAAGGCCCGTGATGGTATCCGGCTCACCGCCGAAGCTCTGAAAGAAGGGGCAGTAGTCTGTGTCTTTGCGGAGGGACAACTTTCACGGACGGGTGCGCTTTGTGAAATCAAGCGAGGCTATCAGATGATGGCGAAGAAGGGGGAAGCGAATGTTTTACCTGCATATATGGATGGACTTTGGGGCTCAATGTGGTCGTTTTCCGAAGGAAACTTTTTAGGAAAGCTTCCACAGAAGCTGCGCTACGGGGTGACTGTGGCCTTTGGTCAGCCCATTCCGTGGAAGGAGGATGTTGGAAATGCATTGAGGGATCTGTCTGTGCTGACAGCAGGCGATCGCGAAGGAGCGCTTCTGGCAAAGAAAAATCGTGAACCTGATATTTCGGGTGATTTGCCCCGTGGCTGGACAGAGATGCGAGAGCGCTGTTTTGCGGAAGATGATGTGGGGCGTGCTATGAGGATTAACGCAATGCAGTTGAGTCAGGTGCATATGGCTAATCGCCGAACGAGATTGCTGTTGGAATGGGTGCCTAAAGACGAACTTAGTGGAATCCTTGGTGTGCTCTGGCCCTTGAGTGTTGGTGCGAAAATTTCGTTGGCTGATGGGTTGAGCGATGGCGCTATTTTGGCAAAAGTGGCACGAGAGGACATCGATTCAGTGGCGCTGCGCGGAGTAGCAGGCCGTGAGGACCTGGTGAAGAGATTACGTCGTAAAAACGTGACGGTGTGGACCTTTGATGAAGAGGGTCTGAGTGATGGAAATTACTTTGGTTGTCTGGTGAAGGATAGCCGGGTGGTGAGTTTTTCCCGGCCTGACCCCGATTATGAAACGACGACAAAGCTCTCCCAGAGCGGTTGGCGGGAAGGAAAGGGCGGAAAACTGCTTCCGGGATGGTCGGCAGAGGAATTCGGACCTTTGGATGACGAGGGGTTTATTATCTTTTAAAATTGAAATGGGGGGAATTGAACAGTGGAAATAGGACAGGGCAGCTTTGGGTGGGCATTTGGCCTGGAATGATGAGATGAGGTCGTTTTTAGGGGAGTATTTGAGGGATTTCAGCTGAAGTAGGTTGATCAGAGGATTGAGAGTGTCTTGAGATGAACCAATTCTTGGGAAAACCCACGGGTTGACATTGGTGGGGGGACGGTATTGGTTCCCGCCATGCAAGAGAACGATCAGGAGACTGAAGTCGTTGAGGAGGAGATCCCAGCGACTGATGAAGTTGTTGAAGATGTCGAGGCTTCCGAGGAAGAAGTTGAGTCAGAGGAGTCCTTGACGCCGGAGGCCGAGGCTTTGAAGTGGAAGGAGGCCGCGATTCGGACGGCGGCTGATTTGGATAATTACCGGAAACGGATGGCGAGAGAGCGGGCGGATGACTTGCGCTTTGCCCGGGCTGGTTTGATCGAGGAATTACTTCCCGTTTTTGACAATTTTTCCATGGGTCTGCAGATGGCTGAGCAGGAGCAGGACTCGATGATTTATAAGGGAATGGCGATGGTGAAGGGGCAGTTGGATGATTTTCTTTCGGCCCAAGGGTTAAAAGAGGTGGCTGCGGAAGGTGTTTTTGACCCGAACTACCACGAGGCTGTGGCCGAGGAAGTGAAGGAGGGAGCCGAGCCAGGCGAGATTCTTTTTGTGAAGCGAAAAGGCTATGTCTTGCATGATCGCTTGCTGCGGGCGGCGGCGGTGATTGTGGCGAAAGGGCCGGAGGCTGAGACTGAAACCGAGGAGGGAGCTGAGTAATGGCTGAAAGAGATTATTACGAAGTGTTGGGTGTTTCCCGGGATGCGTCCCAAGGTGACATCAAAAAAGCCTATCGTAAGTTGGCGATGAAGCATCACCCGGATCAGAATCCGGATGACCCCAAGGCCGAGGAGAAATTTAAGGAGATCGGTGAAGCCTACGAGGTGATCAGCGACGAGGATAAGCGAGCGGCATACGATCGCTACGGCCATAATGCCTTCAAGAATAGAGGGGGCGGAGGCGGTGGAGGTTTCCACGACCCGATGGACATCTTCAGCCAGGTCTTTGGAGGAGGTGGTGGCGGAAGCATGTTCGATGATCTTTTCGGAGGCGGCGGAGGTCGTCGTCGGGATCAATCTGGAAAGAAGCGTGGCAGCGATCTGCGCTATGATCTCGAGATTACGCTGGAAGAGGCTGCCGAGGGGGTTGAGAAGGAGCTTGAGATTGAAAAATATGCAAGTTGCGGAAAGTGTTCCGGATCGGGATCTAAGTCCGGCAATGCCGGCACGAATACCTGCACTACCTGTGGAGGTCGCGGGGTGGTTGGGCAGCAGCGCGGCATTTTTATCCAGCAAGCAACCTGTCCGGAGTGTCGCGGAGCCGGCCAAAATATAGCAGATCCTTGCGGGGATTGTGGCGGAGATGGTCGCAAGCAGGCGCCCGAGCGGGTGAGTATTCGAATTCCTGCGGGAGTTGATGATGGCACCCGTCTTCGTTCGACCGGAAAAGGTGACGCAGGTATGCGCGGCGGCCCAGCGGGAGATCTTTATGTTTTCCTGCATTTGCGAGATCACGATGTTTTCCAACGTGATGGTGATGATCTCTATTGTGAGGTTCCCTTACCATTTTCCACGGCAGCTTTGGGCGGTGAATTGGAAGTGCCGACTCTTACCGGGAGCGCGACTATGAAGGTGCCTGCCGGAACACAAGGGGGAACGACTTTTCGGCTTCGGGATCGCGGGGTGGCTGCTCTGAACGGGCGGGGCACTGGCGATCTCCATGTCGAGGTTCAAGTGGAAGTTCCTACGAGGTTGAGTGCTGATCAGCGGGAGAAATTGGCTGCCTTTACTGAATCGATTGGCGAGAAAAATTCGCCAGTACAGGAATCATTTTTTGAGAAAGCGAAGCGCTTTTTTGACAGCTAGGGCCGAAGATGGACCGCTTCTTTTTGCCGTCTGACCAGTGGGGTGATAATCCTTCGCTAATGGGGGTTGAAGCTCATCATTGTTTTCGGGTGATGCGAAAACAAGCCGGAGACCACATTATGGTTTTCGATGGAAACGGCCGTGAGGCAGAGTCAAAGATTTCAGAGATATCTTCTAAGACTGAAATCCGTCTGGAGTTACTTCGGGTGACGGAATCTGAGGCACCCCTTCCCAGGATCGAGGTCGCGGTTGGAATTCCGAAGGGTAAAAGCTTTGATCTGATCTTGCAAAAGGCGGTTGAAATGGGGGTGAATCGGATTCAGCCGTTGGTGACTGATCAGGGAAATGTCCGCTTTAAGAAGGGTGAGGGTGTGTTGAAACGGGATAAGTGGCAGCGTTCAGTGCTGGAGGCCTGCAAGCAGTGTGGTCAGAATCATTTGCCGGAAGTGATGGTGCCAAAGTTGCTAGGTGATTATTTGGAGGATATCGAGCCGGGAGGAATTCGGATCGTGGCAGCACTGACACCGGAAACGAAGCCGCTCAAGGTGAAATTAGAAGATATCGGAGTGCCTGAACGTCTTGTGGCGATGGTGGGGCCGGAGGGCGATTTCTCCGAGGACGAGTATGAGAGAATTTTTAAAGTAGACTTTGCACCGGTAAGGTTGGGCGAGCTTGTCTTGCGAACCGAGACTGCTGTCCTCTGGATGGCGGCGGCGGTGCGTTACCAATTCCAATCATGAAGTTTAATTTTCTCGGTTTTTTTGCTGTTTTGCTGGTCTCCTGCGGAAGTTCGAATTGGCAGGCTGGAGCGAAGCAGGCAGGATATTCCAAGAAATACTTCAAGTATCGGGCTGCCACGCCCGAGGAAACTATCATTAAGGTGTCGCTTTGGGACCAGAAAGCTTGGCTTTTGAATAGCGAGGGAGAGGCAATTTTGGAGGCTGACATTGCCACCGGCGTGGAGAACAAGGAGACTCCGGAAGGTGTCTTTCAAGTTTTGGAAAGAATGGAGTCTAAGCGCTCAAACCAGTATGGCCGGATCGTTAATAGAGAAACCCGTGAGGTTGTCATTGAAAAATCGTGGGAGCATCAGGGGCCGCTTCCCGAGGGAACAGAGTATGAGGGGATAGAAATGCCATACTGGATGCGGTTAACCTGGGATGGAATTGGAATGCACGTGGGGGAGTTTAAAAAGCGGACACGCTGTAGTTTTGGGTGTATTCGGGTCTACGAGAAGGCCCAGCCTTTGATCTTTGCGAAGACACAGCTCGGAACCGAAATCGAAGTGGTCCAGGATAGTTTGAGAAGTCGCTACTCGTGGTGAAGGGACAGGAAATTAAAGTCCTAATTCAGTAGCTTTTTCGGCGAGGATTTTGCGAATGGGGGTTGCGACCGGGAGATGGGTTAGATCTGGAATGCTGTGGTATTCTTCGCCCTCGACCAGGTGGGGTGGTTTGGAGTGATAAAGATGCAAAGTAACCTTGTGATGGGTAATGGTATAGCGATGTGTGCTGACGGGATCAAGGTGAGCGCATTCCTCTGGAGAACGAAGGGGGAGCTTCCAGAATCCCTTGCGACGGGAATCGTGTCCCATTGAGAGAAGAAGTTGGTTCCGTTCAATCCAGAAGAAGGCGTGTTCATTAACTTGGACAAATTTCTTACGGGGCTTTTTGACGGGAAGTGACTCCGGAGCGCTGGATTGGCAAAAATCGCGAACCGGACAGATGAGGCAGCCGGGGGATTTGGGGGAACAAAGAGTTTGACCAAGCTCCATGAGGGCTGAATTGAAAAGCCGGGGTTTCGAGGAATCAAGGAGTTCGCCAGCTGTTTTCCAGATGATCTTTTGTCCGATTGTGGAGTCGGTTTCTTTATGGCAATCCAAAAGCCGGGAAAGCACTCGGGCGATATTGCCGTCGACGATGGGGGCGGGCTTGTCGAAGGCAAAGCTACTGACAGCTCCGGCGGTGTAGCGCCCGATCCCGGGGAGGGTTTCAAGGGTTTGAGCGTCGGAGGGAAATTGTCCTTCAAAGTCGTGGAGGAGGGCTTGAGCCGTTTTTTGTAAATTACGAACCCGATTATAATACCCGAGACCTTCCCAAGCCCGGAGGATCTGTTTCTCCGATGCTGCCGCGATGGTTTCAATACATGGAAATTCTTGGAGGAATTTTTCGAAGCGGCGATTGGCCAGAACCGAGGCGACGGTGGTCTGCTGGAGCATGATTTCGGATACGAGAATGGACCATGGATCGGTTGTTTCCCGCCACGGGTAGGATTTGCCGTTCTCCTGGAACCATTTCAGGAGGGCGTTTCGGAACGCTCGTTTGTTTTCAACCGGATGGCGGTGTGCGCGGTGTTTTTCCATGCTTCAGTGGGAGTTTAAGGTTGGATGGTTGGTGAACCAGCGTAAATCCCGCATTGGGAATTTTGGTAAAGCACGCTAGACTTGCCCGGGAATGGGAAAAGTCAGTTACACCTTGGCTCTGTCGGATGAACAGGTTGCGATCTTGAAGGACTGCCTGGCTAGAGATGGCTTTGACTTTCAGCAAAAAGAACATGCCCTTTATTCGGCCAAAAGGGGGAAGCTCAATGTCACCGTCTACCGGAAAGGACCCAAGGTTTTGGTTCAAGGCAAGGAGACCGAGGATTTTGTAAAATTTGTTCTCGAGCCCGAAGTGGTGGGGGAGGCTCGATTAGGCTATGAGGAACATTGGCAAGCAGAGATGTTTGAACCGCATTTCGGAATAGATGAAAGTGGAAAAGGGGATTATTTCGGTCCGCTTGTCGTCGCAGGAGTTTACACAAACCAGAAAATTACGAGGGCCCTTTTGGATGCTGGAATTATGGATAGTAAAAGGATTGGCTCGGGGAAGCGGATCCGGGACCTAGCCTCAAGAATTAAGGGTGAAGTGGGAGGGGGCTATAAGGTCATCCGATGGGCTCCGACACGGTATAACACTCTCTATGAAGAATATAAGAATATCAACCGGATGCTGGCGAGAGGGCACGCGGTGGTAATTAAAGATTTGTCGATGCGAGTTCCATCCTGTGGCCGGGCTTTGTCCGATCAATTTACCAAGGCTCCCTTGATCGCCAGAGAGCTCAAAAATCGGGGAGTCGCGCTAAAACTGGAGGAAAGGACCAAGGCTGAAAACGACATTGCGGTAGCGGCTGCATCCATTCTTGCAAGAGAGAGTTTTCTGGATTGGATGGACCGGGTGTCGGAAAAAGCGGGCCTTGAATTCCCTCTTGGAGCTGGTTCTAGCGTCAAAGAAATCGCACGAGAGTTCTTACAAAAATTTGGCAAAGAAAAGCTTGTGGAAATCGCAAAGCTTCATTTCAAGACGACTCAAGAAATTTGAACGGAAGTATTATCAAAATAATCTATCAGGTTTACTAAGATTTTTTGACAGAGTGCCCTCTGTTGCTATCGTTATAAGCAGACACCCCACCCCAAATTATGTCGAATTTTACTAAAAAAGAGATTATCCAAGAAGTCAGTGATAAGTTAGGAGTGACTCAAACGCTTTCGTCTAAAATGCTACACCTCGTGATTGATATCGTTTCGCGTGAATTGGCGGACGCCAATAACGTTGTCATTCGGGACTTTGGGACTTTTGAGACCAAAGTTGCAAAAGGGAGACCAGGGAGAAATCCTAAGGATCCGACCAAGACCATTCCCATCCCTGATCGCGCTGTTGTCAAATTTCAGGTTGGAAAAGCCTTGAAAGAGAAGGTGGCGCGGACTTTGCCTGAAATCAAGGCGAGGGATGCCCAATAGAATGAGGCTTTCCGGAGCATTAGGGCTGCTGGCTTTGCTGCTGACTTCATGCGGATCCTCTGATTACAAGGGCTATCAAACGCGCGGATACAATATTCGCGGTCATGATTATCATCCGATGAGCGTGGAGCAGGCTCTTTACTATTCTGAGGAGGGAATTGCTTCGTGGTATGACGAGAGCAAGTTTTTCGGCTTCGTGCGCGGAAACACCTCGCTTGGTGAGCGGGTGGGACGCATGGATATATCGGGCGCCCACAAGACGCTCCCAATTCCATGCCGGGTTAAGGTGACAAACCTTTCCAACGGCAAGTTCCTCAAAATGCGTCTCAATGATCGCGGGCCCTTTATCGCGGGGCGAATCATCGATGTGACACCGCGGGCGGCCTCAAAACTTGGTTTTAAGGACAAAGGGCTCACGCAGGTGCGGGTCGAGATTTTGAGCGTTGGGGACGGGAAATACCAACGCAAGGCGCCGGGGCAGAAGTCCTGGTTCTGGCCGTTTTAGGCATTTCACGTTTTAAAAAAGCCTTGCTTGAGCTTGGTTCGGGTTGAATCCATTCTCCCTCCGTATGCTCCGCTCTTTGATGACGATCTCCGGGTTCACTTTGATGAGCCGCGTTTTGGGAGTGGTGCGTGATATTCTGATCGCACGATTTTTGGGGACGGGAGTGGTCGCAGATGCTTTTTTTGCCGCGTTTCGTTTTCCAAACATGTTTCGCCGGATCTTTGGGGAGGGTGCTTTTAATGCAGCTTTTGTTCCCTTGTTTGGAAAAAGAGTTACGGCGGACGGGCGAAATTCGGCAATGCAGTTTGCCAATAATGCGTTCACCATTTTGTTTGGAACTCTCGGAGTGCTGACACTTGTTGCGATTCCCTTAATGGCCGCGATCATGCTTATTGTGGTGCCGGGATTTTTGCCCAAAGCTGAAGAGTCTCTTGGGAGTGAAACGAAGGAATTTCGAATTCCTTTGCGCGGAGCCAAAGCGGTTTATTTACAAACTGAGGGCGGGGAGGCTGACTTCGAAAATCTTTGCGTGGTGGAGCGCGGTCAACCTGCCTTCCTTGAGGTTCTTGGTGAGGTGTTCGGTGGGGATGTGAAAGCGGAAGGGGAAGAGGTTCAGTTGACTTCGATCCTCACCGAGGGGTTGTTGCGTGACCGGGAAGTCGAGTTTAAGAAATCAGATACCAAAGAGGAAAAGCAGCGCAGTATTAAGGCAGCCCGTGATCTTCTTTATAAAGACGGTCGCTGGCTCGCGAATGATGAAGGGCTTTTAAGAATTCCTCTTCCTCCGGATCATGATTACGCGGTGTTCAAGGGGATGGCTTCGGGAGAGGGGGAGTTGGCAATTTATAACAACGACATTGGCGCATACGACCTGACGGTCAAACTGTCGCAAATTACCTTTGTATACTTGCTCTGCATGGCTCTGGTCGCCCACCTCAGTGGCGTCTTGACCACTCTAAAGAAGTTCGCAGCCCCGGCATTTTCTCCGGTCATTTTGAATCTGGTTTTTCTTTGTGGGCTCTTGGGCTTGGTGCAGTTCGTGGAGTGGCGCGGAGTAGCGTTGGCTTATTGCGTGGCTGTCGCTGGTTTTTTGCAGTTGGGAGTGCTGTGGTGGGTGTGCTTGCGGGCTGGTTTGCCGGTGGCACTTAAGAAACCGGTCTTTGATTCTGGTTTTAAGAGGCTTTTGATTTTGATGGGGCCGGGAGTGGTTGCGGCTGGAATCCAGCAAATCAATTTATTGGTTGGAGGAATCGTGGCGTCATTTCAGCAGGGGGCGATTTCCTACATTTATTATGCGGACCGGATTTACCAGCTACCGCTGGGTATGATCGGAATTGCTTTCGGCATGGTGCTGCTTCCTGAGATCACAAGATTGTTAAATAGCGATAAGGAAAAGGAGGCGCGTTCGACTATGGTGAGTGGTCTGGAGTTGGCAATGATTGTGACTGTTCCGGCTGCAATTGCGTTAATGGTGATTCCGCAGGAGATCATTTCAGTGATCTTCGAGAGGGGGACATTTACGGCTTCAGATTCTCTGCAGACCGGACGGGCCTTGGGAGCGTTTGCCATTGGTTTGCCGGGTTACGTGCTCATTAAAGTCCTTCAGCCGGGCTACTTCGCGCGTGAAAATACAAAGTCGCCTATGTGGATGGCTGGAATTACGGTAATCGTGAATATTGTTTTTAGTCTGCTACTTTTTCCATTTTTGGGGCACGTGGGGATTGCGATTGCTACTTCCATTTCGGCTTGGGTGAATGTGGTTTTGCTATGGGTCGGACTACACGGATTTGTTTCCTTGGATAGGGAGAACTGGCGGCGTCTTGGCGGGATGCTGATTGCAAGTTTGGTGATGGCTCTGGGCTTGTTAGGTGCAAAAGCGTTGATGTCCGGATGGTTGGACGCAGGGCCGTTTGCTAGAGGGATTTCAACCGGGATCTTGGTGGGTTTTGGAGCGTTAGTTTACGGGATCGGGGTGCTTATTTTAAAAGTGACCAGCTTGTCGGAGCTTAAGTCTGCATTTCGCAAATAGAGAGGCCGTATGATCATTTGCACCGCAGGAGAATGAGGTTAGTATCACGTCGAAATGAACAGGGGAACACTGCTTCGGGGCGCGATTGTGCTGGGCTTAATTTGGGCTCTGGTCTGGGGAGTGACTAGTTGGAGTGGTGCCCATAAGGCGACACCCGAGAAGGTGTCGGGGATGATCGAAGAGGCTGAGTTTGAGGACTGGTCGGATGGCGAGGGTGCCGGCTTTTCCGCAACAAGGAGTGAGCGGCGATTGGAGAGAATTGATGAGATCGCAGGAACGCTCAATAGACTTGATCTAAGGCAGCGGAAGCAGTTGGACGAACAGGGTGGTGTAATCGAGATGTTCTTTCGCTTTTCCAAGAAGGAGAAGCTGCACTTTATTGATTTGATCTTTAACGAGAACATGGAGAGGCTCATGGATTCGTTTGACGAAATGCCTCTGGAAGAACGGGAAAAGATGGTAGAAAGGTCGGTTGGTGATATGACGGATGGGAAGGGTGCTGACGCCCTCGCTCGACTAAAGGAGGAGGATCCCGAGATTTTGAATTTGGTAATTCAGAAGGGATTTAAAGCATATTACCAAGGGGCTTCCGCTGACACGAAAATGTCGCTTCTTCCCTTTATGGATGCGGTTGGTGAGATCGTTCAGGGGTTTGCGAAACCGAAGGTCGGACTATGAAGCGGGGATTCACAATGACCGAGCTGATGGTCGTTGTCGGCATTATGATGGCGCTGGCTGGTGTTGGTTTGCCCCTTTTCAAAGGGATGAAATCCAGTGCGCAATCCGCGAAATGTATCACGAGGCTCCGCGGAATGGGGGCAGCCCTAGAGAGTTATCTTGGGGAAAATGGTAATTTTTTTCCAGAGATCAAAATGGGTCGAAAATCCCAGTCTGGCGGAAAAAACGTTCTCGAGGAGGTGCTCCGGCCCTATGTGGATGGACCTGAGATTTTTCAATGTCCGGCGGATCATGAAGATTATCGTCAGACCGGTTCAAGCTACTTTTGGAATCATCATGCCAGCGGGATGAAGAAGACCCGGGTCGTGATGATGGGGATGTCCCAGGGGAGCTCTAAGATTCCTTTGATTAACGACAAAGAGGCCTATCACGGTGATGAAAACGGGACTAACTTCCTATTTCTTGATCTGTCGGCGGGTAAGGATTTGGATTTTGATGTGGAGACCGAGTAATGCTGAAAGTTAATAATCTCACCAAAAAGTTTGCGGGTAAGGACGCTTTGAAAGGAATCTCATTTGAGGTTGATCGTGGAGAGATTTATGGCCTTCTCGGTCATAATGGCGCTGGTAAAAGTACCACGCTTGGGATCATTCTGAGTATGGTAGCGGCTGGAAGCGGCGAGGTACTATTGGATGGGGTTTCGGTTCGAGAGAATCCTCAGAAGGCCCTTCGCAAAGTAGGTTCTATCTTTGAAGCTCCGGCATTTTACGATTACATGAGCGGTTGGGATAATCTCAAGGTGCTTGTAGGATTAAGTGGGCGATTTGACAAGGTGGCTGCAAAAGACGTGGTTGAGCGAGTGGGGTTGACGGGCCGTATTCATTCTAAAGTTGGGGCCTATAGTCACGGGATGAGACAGCGATTAGCTTTGGCTCAAGCC
>JBDNAG010000283.1:0-12098 GCA_039768565.1 Akkermansiaceae bacterium
CACTGGAGACAAACCCGACCCCTTCCAACCCTGCCAATTGGCGGGCGAGTTTCGCAGTTGGTGGAAGCCCCGGTGAAAATGACTCATCGCGCTTCCTCGGCGATTCTTTCGCAGATCTCGATAGCGATAGCTTGAGCGCGCTTTTGAAAGACGCGCGCGGGAGCAGCGATCTTGATGCCAACTCGGTGACCTAATGCGATCTTGATTGGAACCGTGGTCTTTCTAGGAGCTTAATACCCGACCGTCATCTACCGCTCGAATCCCGCCGCAGAAGATGTCGCCATCATGATTGAAGGCTCCGTCGATCTTTAGTGCCGGGAGAACACTGGGGAATAAATCGAGCAAGTGGGTCAGTTAAGTAACCCTGATGGCACCGTGGCAACCGTTCTGCCAATGACTACTCCACTGACCGCCGAAGCGAGACAGTTCCGCCACATGAGAGTCAAGCTGAACTAAACAATCCGCTTACTCTTCTTCGATTCGGAAGAAGGCTTTGGAAGGACTTTGAATGTCGGACAGCGGGAAAGTTAACGTCAGGTGATCGGAATCTTCCGGGCGTTCATCATCTTCATCAGTGATACTATCCTTCAGTTCACCACCCCAGCCTTCCATGTCAAAGGAGAAGCTTGCCAAGTAAGAATCCGCCCCGGTCTTTCGCCAGGTGAGTGTGACTGATTCATCATCCGAGTCATACTGGATTTCGGTGATTACCAACTCAAGCTTCCCGTCGCCAGTTGTGTAGTTAAGCATCGGCTTTTGGAGCGTCTGGTGATTTGCGGTCGCGATGGCATAAGAGCTTCTCCCAGTCTCAACACTGACCCCGCCGGCCTCGGTATCAAGGCGAATGAAGACATAGCTCCCTGCATTGGCTCCATTGGCATACTTCGCGTTCAACCAAGCACCAAAGTCATCGCTCGTGCTCACACCAGGCACACTTTGTGGAGTGTAAAAATCATCTTGCAGCACGGTGCCGCTACTCCCCCAGTCTTCACCGATCACATTTGGAACATCACTGACTCGATCTAATCCCGTAATATCCCCATTAAAAGTCACTGGACCACGGAGGAAGGACTGTAGCTCCAGCGTCAAAGTTACAGTCGCAAATGGATCGCCCTCTCCCAGGTCAGGAAGCAGAAAAGGAAAAATCGGTGTAATTCCAGGACCATCAGCATAGTAACTGCCCGCAAAAAGAACATTATTGGTATTTTGTCCGCTTCCTCCGTTAGACCTTGCTGAAGCATCAGCCTCATCGGCAACGATCGTTTCGGAAGGCGAAATCCCAGTGGAAATACCTGCCGCTAAAACAGTGAGGAGTGCTTGGTTGATTTGCATAAATTAGGATTTTCTTAAGGTTATTTTAATCCTGGCAGGCAACGCGAGTATCGAGTGATAAATCACTGTTGGCTTCTAACAGCGCCTTCATAATTTTCATAAAAACGACTGCCAAGGGCAAAGTCCATGCGATGTCCCACTTTTACGTCTTGACCGGATGATTTACTTCCGTGCCGGTGATCTTTACACCTCTTACGATCATGCGCAAGCGATCGAGAAAAAAAGGGCATGGCAACACCAGCCGCAACGATTTCTTTGTCCGAATAGACCACTTTAATGAAGCCACAGGACACGATCAGTGGATCATAATAGAAAACTTTGTAAGATGAAACGATCGTTGGGACCCGGTCAAAACCATCAACAAGCACCGCAGATCGCGCGAAGGTGGTGAGTCAGAGAGGGCCTTCGAGAATCATCATCTTATTCTTCGAAGCTCAGCCCCCAGACAGCTTCCAGGTTTTCCGAGTCGGTCTTCGACCAATCGAAGCCAAGCCGTTTCTGTTTACAAAAACCTCCCTCGTCAAAGAAAATGAAAAGCACTATTGAAATACCCTTACATAGCTCGGTAAAACAGGTCCGCCGATCATGTTCTTCAACAAAAGCTTAGTCACCAATCTCATCGCGACCATCTTCGCGATCGGAGGCTTCTTCCTACCTGACCCTTTTCGCGACCCGATTTTCAATGTCGGACTATTCGCTTTCTCGGGAGCGCTTACCAATTGGCTCGCAATCCACATGCTCTTCGAGAGAGTTCCCGGCTTTTATGGTTCAGGAGTCATTCCAGCCCGCTTCGAAGACTTCAAGGAAGGCATCTATCGCCTGATCATGCAGCAATTTTTCACGGCTGAAAACCTGACCCGCTTTTTCGAAAAAAACAATTCCGGCAGCAACCCGGGAGTGGATCTAACGCCCTTGATCGAATCAGTTGATCTGGACCCTACTTTCGAAGCTCTCAAAACCGCCGTCATCAATTCCAAGTTCGGAGGAGCACTCGCCATGTTCGGCGGCCCTGCCGCCCTCGATCCAATCAAGCCCAACTTTGTAGAGAAGATGAGAACGTCAGTCAAAGAGATCGTTTCCTCCGATGATTTCCAGAAGAAACTCCAAGCTCTCGCAACCGGAGACGGCAGCGACCATTCAGAGCTCCTTGACCGCGTCAGCGTCATCGTTGAAAAACGTCTCGAGGAACTGACTCCGAAAATGGTTAAGGAAATCATCCAGCAGATGATCCGAGCCCACCTCGGTTGGCTTGTCGTCTGGGGCGGGGTCTGTGGAGGACTCATTGGTCTTATCGCGAGTCTCTTGCAGTCTTCCTGAAATCAGGAGTTACAATTCCTCGACCATAAGGCGAAAGAAATATTTCCGGGGCCTTAGCCGATTTTGAAAGATCTCCCCAATCACAGCATCAGTACCGACTCGTTGTCCGTTCTGGGTATCCACCCATGAATCCGGATCGAGCGTGGAACTCGACTGAAGCCTGTATGAGTGCCGACTACTCGAAAACCACTCCACAATATATCTATCATCCATTTCAACCACCTTGAAATCGAGCTTTGAGGTCGGGTCGTTGGGCCTGGTCCCAAAACGATATTCATCAAGATTCAGCTCACCATCACCATCGGAATCGTCACTCCCTCTCTGCCCCGCAATGTTGCCAAAATGAGTCAACTCCCAGTCGTCAGGCAAATCATCATTATCGATATCATTTGGATTATCAGAAGTCATCTCGATGGTAAATATTCGCTCCAGAAAATCGCCAAAGGCATCCGTTGTGCGAATCGTAAGGTCAAGGGGGCCTGCTGGGAGGCCGGCACTCACAAAAGCTTCCGTTGTGCGGATTTCATTCCCGTTGGTAACCACGAAATATTGCGAGGGTGTGGCATCAACTAGTCCAACGAGCGAAAGATCAAATGTTAAATCACTACTTCCAAGGGCTGATTGGTGGACCTCTGCCGCAAGAATATTATCGCCCACCGAAATTCTATCGGTGTCGATTGAAAATGAGATTGGAGTCACTTCATCAACTCCGCCAATCGCCACGTTGGCCAATGTGGTAAGATCTGCGCTTTCCACGAGATTATCTCGTCCAACTTCATGGCCATTCAGATAAACTGCCACACCGTCGTCCCGGCGAACTAGGACCTCATATCCCTCGAAACGGTCGACCTTTGACAACTGAAACGAACGACGAAAATAAGTCGTTGGATAGCGGTTAGCTGAATCACCTCCAAAGTCCACAAGGGTATCTTGAGCATCGCCATACCCAAAACTCCCAGTGCCCGGCTTCCAGCCTGAATCATCAAATGACAGGCCCTTCCAAAAACCTCCAGGGTCGGTATTATTATCGAGGAAGCGCCACTCGCTGCCAAAGCCAAAGATCTCCTCGCGGCGATTGACCGAGGTGATGGCATAGGTATGAATATCATTAAGATCCAGATCCGCAGTCGTCAGAGTTCCCAATAACGCCCCTGCGCCGGCATCATCAACAAGAACGAGATCGCTGAGCGTAAGATCACTTGGCGGGTTGTTGAATTCCACGATTGTAATATTAAAAGCTTCTTCTGTGAACAACCCGGCTCGATCAGTGGCGCGAATCCTTATTTGCGCCGTGGATTGGATAAC
Source organism: Akkermansiaceae bacterium (assembly GCA_039768565.1). GTDB lineage: Bacteria > Verrucomicrobiota > Verrucomicrobiia > Verrucomicrobiales > Akkermansiaceae > SW10. Next base: position 3,955 of record JBDNAG010000283.1, read on the forward strand.
CACATTGAGTACATCGCTCGTTAACAGACGGGTCCCGGAAACAACAAAAAGAGCGTTATCGCTGCTTCCTTCGCCCGGTACGAGTTCGTACAAATGGAGATCACCATCGTCCGCATCTTCAGCAGTCAAATCGCCCACAATTGTTCCCGGTGGCTGACCGTCATTGACCTGAAGCGAGCTCAACGAAATCGAAGTTGGAATTTGAGTAGGATTGGAAACCGCAGTGACTTCGAACTGCGATGTGAGGGAGTTTCCCCCATTGTCTGTAGTTCGAATATTAACGGTCCAATTGTCCTCAAGATCCACTGAAAGAGAACGGCCGGACTGCGCGAAGCGGAGCTGATCTCCGGAAACTTCGAATAAATCGTTATCAAAATTATTAGTAATCGTTTCCGCGGTCAGCTCCAAATCGAAGCTAGCATCACTACTCGTTAAGTTGACCTGATGAACTTCAACAGCGAGGACATTTTCGCCAGCCACAAGAAGGGCCGGATCTATCACGAAAACGTGAAATAGCTGTCCGTCGTCGGGAGCTAAAGTAGCAGCTGTGTTGAAGGCTATTGGACCAGAAGGTAAATTCTCACGAACAATCTCACTACCATTCAGATAAACTACTGCCCCATCATCGCGCTTCACTCGAAGAGCCAACCCGGAAATATTCACCAGCGTTCCAGCATCGAGGGTAAAGCGATGACGAAAGTAGTTGGTGAAGTGGGTTCCCTGCCCGGCAATCGTCGTCTGCTCATCAGCTTCTCCATAACCAATTTCGGCTTGGCCACTCGCCCAAGCGCCATCGTCAAATCCCAGCTGGATCCAATCGACCCCCAAGTCAGACCCATCATCAAGATAGGACCATGTCGTCTGGAGCGGGACCAAGGTCGTATTAGCTACCTCTCCTACAAGATCGTAGATATGCGTCGCATCGGGATTATCCCCGGTCTCGAGAATACCACAAATCCCACCCCTCGGAGCATTGAGCGGATATGTTCCCGGATTGAGAGACAAAGACTTGGGGGGCGGGTCGTCAAACGCTAGCTCTGCTCCATCTAATAATGTCCCATAGTGACCGAGCCAAAACTCCGCATCATCGCCTCCATCCTCCCAGTAAATTTCACGAACTCCGGTGGGGTAATTTCTAAATCGATGCTCTTCAAGCACCCAGGCTCCGGAAGCTATAAGGGGAGCTATTTGATTGCCCGCCTCCCACGATTCAAGAACGTTGCCGTTCTCATCACGGAGCTCGACCCGAAGAAAATATAGATCGGCAGTATTGCTAACCCCTTTGAATGATTCACGGACAAGAATAGGTGGTGACGAATCAAGAAACTCCGGCGTGTATCCTTGCGCCAGCAGATCAATCGTCTGCGAACGCGTACACCAACTATAGGAAGTAATAAAACTCGAGCCGTCACCATCAACGGAATCCCCCGAGGTTGTCCACCCGTCACCACCGTTTGCGATCAAGCTCCAACCACTCAATCCCCCATCCTGCCCAGAAGGATTGGCTAGAAGATTAATTTGGGCATGCGAACCACCCTGGAGAGCCAAAGCGAGCAAGGTGACCATTACCACGTTTCTCATTTGGGCTTTTACGTTCAGGAAAAGTGAACTCTCTCCAAAACGGCGATGAAAATAATTCACCACCGACCGCCTCCCAATCACTTCCTCTTCCGACCGCAAGCCCAGCCGATACGCAAAGCCCGGTGAGTAAATAACTTGAACAATATTTCAACTGGAGGCCGGAGAATAAATCACCTTTTCATTTGAAGAAATTTCCAACGAAAACAGATGCTATCGTTGGGAGCTTCTCTTTTTGGGGAAGCTCCATAGGATCTCAGCGTTACGATTATCTGGTTGGCCAAAGCTTCCCCCGACAAGCCTACGGCGCTTATCATCAACAGAAAAACCAACCAGACAAATTACTCAAAGGCTGAATCTAAAGTTCGATTCTTCTCCCGTCATTGCGGGCTGAGATCAGACAGGCATCGAGGACCCTCTGGGTCTTCATCGAAATTTCCGGCCAAAATGGGTCCGGAGTTCCACTCAATGCAAGCTCCGCAAACGTCCTGAATAACTTGGTCTCCTGCGCAGTGGGATGATTATTCGCCTCCTCCTCGATCGAATACTCTCTCTCGTTCCGCTCTTTGAAAAATTGGCACCCTTGCTGAACGAACTTGGGATTTGCCACCTTGAAGCCCAACTTTCCACCTGGATAAGGTAGCACAAAATCATCAACCTTGAGGTGCCCCTTTGAGCCACTCACGTGCAGCCACTGCTGGTTCTCAGTAAGAAATGAATTGTAAAAGGTCGCTGAAGTCCCGTTCGCGAAAATGAGCTCGGCACTTAACTCGGTTGGAACTCCATCAGAAGTTTCGCCGCCACCGGCAGACGACAACAGTGTTGCACGAAGCGATACCGGCATCTCGTAATTCATCACAAACAAGGTGGCCCGAATGGTATACCAACCCAAATCACCAAGCGCACCAGCAGGCTCCAACTCACTGCTCCCACGGATGTTTTCACCAAAAAATTCAGGTGGAGCACAAAAGGAAAAAGCAGAGGCTATCCGTCGGATTGTTCCGACATTCTCTGAATCATCGAGTGCCTCGCGGAGCTTCGGCATCCGTTCACTGTGCATATACATCACACCATCCATAAATTGAACATTATTGGTAGCGCAAGCCGAGGTCATCACCCCTAAGGCATCGGAATCGATTGCACACGGTTTTTCACACATCACATGCTTCCCCGCATTTGCAGCCTTGACCACCCATTCCTTCCTCATTCCAGTTGGGAGCGGGATGTATATTGCATCCAAATCATCGGCCGCGATCATTTCGTCATACCCGCCAATCGCCCTCGGAGCTTCGGCAAATGGAACCTCCACCTGGCATTCATCAATAAATCTTTGCGCCTTGGTCACATCCCGACTCGCCACGGCCACAATAACCCCATTACCGGAATTACGAATCGCATCCCAATTTTTTCGAGCAATATTCGCCGATCCTAAAATTCCCCATCGCAATATCTCTGCCATGAAAAAGGTTTACACAAAAACACACCTCTAACACAAGCCAGCTTAATAAACCGAGGGAGTCAGCCCCACCCACTACTTCCGATACTTCTTGGTCAGGCGCTTGGCACATGCAATTTGCCCGCCGGTCTCGAGGCAGCACTTCCGACGCTCCCTGATCCAAGTTACCGGATCAACTCCCTTTGGAATAAAGCCAGCCTTGGCGCACCACGCGATAATGAATTGCCCTGTCCGGCCACAACCCGCCACACAATGGACCACAACCGGCTCTTTCGCCGCATAGTGGCGGTCCATCAGCTCGATAAATTTATCAATCTGCTGATCTGAAGGAACTCCATAGTCCGGCACATGGATAAAGTGATAGTCAAACCACTTCGGCACATCCTTCCGATTGTCGAATTCGCAAACATTCACCACCGACTTGATCCCTCTCTCATCAAAAAGATCGAACACATAGGAATCAGGCCACCACGAGGCCGCGATCACACCATCGACAATCCATGTAAAGGGTTCGGTTCTCTCTGGTTGTCCTCGTTCCGGCCAATACCACGGGCGAATAGGCATATCGCTTTATGATCGAATCCAGATCTCTTGCAACTGATCAATAGCTCAAGTTTCGAAAATTAATCGAACGGCAATCTACCTGGGCAGCTCTCCACCCCGCCCTGTCCAGCTATTTCTTAGTTCGAAGTCTGTCGATCTCCACCTGCATCCCGGCCACTTGCCTTTCAGTATCTCCAAGGGGTTGCGGCTTCACAAGTTTCTCACGATTGTAACCGGTATGCTTCATCCACTGTTTCGCTCTAAAGCTCCGCATTTGATCCACTTTTTTGAAGAGAGGTTCTTTCTGAATCATAGCAACATCCTCTTTGGGAACTTTAATCTCAAGTCCCTTCAAAATCGAAATTGCCATGAACAAATGACCTTCTTTTCCCGGGTGAACCCGATCTCTGGAAAACACTTCCTGTCGGGCGTTGCGTGCTTTGCGCATGGCTGAGTGCAAATCAATCACCTTCACTCCGTCTTCCTTGATTGTCATTTCCCAAGTCGCATAAGCCGTCATGACCGAGTCATAATTAAACTGCCCCTCTCTCAATACTTCATCATAAATGGGAGGAGTCACAATGTAGATCTGCCCAACTCCCGCTTTCTTGCTTTCTGTAATGAGGCGCTTCACTCCTGATTTAAAAGCTGTAAATCGCTTCTTATCGAGAGGCTGATAGATCCCACAATTGATCCCATAACACGCAAAAACGACCTCCGGCTTTACTTTCGTCAAAACCCGGTCAAGTCGCTCAAACAAAGAAGGCCGCGGGAAACGGCCTCCGGCATGCCCCTCTTCACTGAGCCCCGAAACCGTTTCACTGGCGAGACCCAGCGGATAGATATCAAACCTCTTTTCCGGGTAGAGCCGCTGGAGGTAGTATGACGTAAAGCTCACATAAGTACCCGCCTGAGTTATACTATCGCCTAGAAACAGAGTGCGCTTCCCGGCGATCGTATCGACCGCAGCGGAGGCATTTAGGAAAGGACAAAGAAAAGCAAGAAGACACAACAATTTCATAATCTGTTATACGTTGGAGGCATCGCGATTCAAACAAACTCCTTCATTTCCAGAGCAGGAACAGACCTCCTGTCGGCACCTACTGGTTCACGTACGTCGGCGTCGGGTGCATCGTGAAAAACTTATCAGTCAGCGCCATCATCCCATCCGGGTTTCCGGGAAAAGGTGTTGAATCCGGAGGCCGGGAGACATTTCGTCCGAAGGTCAAATCCTCAGGCTGTGATTGCTCAATCGAGACCGGAACCCCCGGACTCATCAGGCGGTAGAACTTTGGAGCAACATTTTTGTGCATCCGAAGACATCCTCCAGACGCAGGGTACGACCTCATCCAGCCTGTGTGAAAACCATAAGCTGTTTTAAACTCACACCAATAAGGCATTGGGGTTCCCTTGAATTCCCAACCTGCTGGTTTGTTCTTCAAACTACATTCACGAATGACGTCTCCGTTGATGGCATATCCGTGGGTATTGGCTCGATAGTAGTGATTCTTCGATCTGATTGTAAAATCCCCTTCAGGTGTCGGGGTCGAGCTCTTTCCCACTGTTACCGGCATCACCAAAAGGGGTCTTCCTCCTTCCATGACATAAGCCATACGATTGGACAGTGACACCTTAACACGAACGTTCGAAGGATTACTCGGAAGGGTCGCGGGTAAATTATAATTATCATAGGCCTGCCGCGCCGCATTTATTGAACTTGTCTCCCCGTATTTCGAATTCGAGCAAGAAGTACAGAAGAACCCCATGGAGCATGCGGATAGCAGCCCCCGGACGATCGATTGGTTTTTAAAAATGTTAATCATGCAGAATAGCGCCTAAGGTATTGATGAGGGGTCAAATGACTGACCAAAGAGCCGATTCTCGTCAAGAACGGAAGGATCATCTCTCAATCCCGCTCTCATTGGATAAAAGGTTTCTCGCATCCCAAACCGGGCGAAGCGAAAGAAGCTTGTAAGCTTGCAGCCGTTTTCAACTCGGAAGTCCCGCCTAAAACAATTTTCACTCGGCTAATAATTGTGCTCTTCCTTCCAAAAATCATACCAAGCTCTCCTTCAAAAAAAACCTCAAGTAACGATTCGACACAGCGCCGCCCCAGTGGAAACGGCATGATTTTTTACTATTCTTTCCAATTCATCTTAACTGGCTTCTACCTTTTTTTTCCTACTACTCTAAGGAAAAACCAATCAAAATTAGTCAGGAAATAAAACAAATCTTCCGAAAAAACTCCAATTTGGAGTTTGGAAAAAATAGGCGGAAAAATTTACGAAAAGCCAGGGCATCAAGCTACCTCTTGGTGGACACGGGCTGAATGCACGACCAAAGGTCGTGTATCAACAGAAGCACATAGATACACCTGAAGTCAAGGTGACGCCCTCTGCCTCCACAACGTCAAAACAATGAACGATTCCTGCTTGTGGAACGAAGTTGAACGGCATGCGCGACTGGTATGAATTCACCACTGGTATCGTTGGTTTCATCTCGCTCCAGCCTTCACATCACTCACCTGAGCCGGGCGATCCGGCCATCACTTCCAGCAGCCCAAATCGCCTTCATCTCCCCTCCAAAACTGAAGGTGTGGAAGCCCTGATTACCGAATACTTCCCAGTGCTCGCCTCCATCTCGAGAAATATCGCAACCATCCGGACCGACTGCCATGACCCACTTTTGATCGTTGATATATCGAACACAGGAACGAAATGAGAAGATCGATAAATCACCCTTTCGGACCACCTTCCAGGACTTTCCCCCATCTTTGGTCATCATGGCATTTCGCTCTCCCTCAGCCTCTTTGGTGTAGTCACCGCCCACCGCCACACCACTCTGGGAATCCTTAAAGGAAAGAGAAAAAATTCCGGTCGAATCTTCTCCGGCAATTATTGGAGTATCAAAAATTGTCCAGCTCTTGCCAAAGTCGCTGGAATAAAAAACACGCGCAAGCCGCCCCCCTGAGCCGACCCAAACATGCCCACCTTTCGCAACAGTAAGATGTGTTCCACTTGCCGCGAAAGCATGCTCTCCATCCATCATTTTTGGTGTCCCCGCCCCAGCATCCCAAGTTGCACCTCCGTCTGATGTCCGAAGAATAACAAGCCGGCCATCAACTGGATCACCGGCAAGAATCCCATTCTTCGCGTCCCAAAATTCGATACCATCGAAGAATCCCTTAGGTGCCCGATTTTGATAAACGCGCTTCCAATTTTTGCCTCCATCCACCGTCTTGTATATTCTGGAAGCTGTCCCCTCACCAACGCTCATGGCAATACAGCATTTGGCATCAAAGGCCTCCACATCCCGAAACTCCAACTCTTCCGCACCCTTTACGACCATAAGTTCCCAGCTCTTCCCACCATTCACCGTCCTGCCAACCGTGCCCTGTCCCGACCCAAACCAACAAACGTTTTCATCAACCGCACACAAGGCCCTGATTGACGTTTCCACCCCACTCGATTGATCCTCCCATTTCCAATTCAGTTCGACTGATAATCCCGGCAAAAGCGCACTTAAAACGAAAAAGAGTATCTTAGTGAACCCCCATTGATTTTTTGTTTCCAACTTCATTGCTTTCAGGGTTTCAGAATCCAGCAAACACTCAATGTCGTTCATACCTGGCTGGCTTCTGCACTCCCAGTCGAACATGCGAAATCAGGTCGAAAGACTTACCACACCTCACACAAGCAGCAACTTGTTATCGGGGACCAAAAATTTTAACGATCCGAGATCAAAGTTATCTTCTCCAAAAATGAACTTTACTCGTCAAATCCCTTCCCAGTGATCAAACATCGCGGCCTGACCAACCCGGAAACCATCGGAGCCCGTCAGATTCCAAACTGTTGCTTGCTTGATCCTAAACCGTGTCCCACGTGCGGAGATTCGGACTCCTGAATAATTCTCGATGAATCCATGCGTCATCACTTCGGAGAGCAGCCTGGCCCGTTCCTCGCGGTTTGGCTCCTCCGCAGTAAACCGGGAGGGAGTTGAAGTGAATTCACTCCAAGACATTTCAAAAAGTCTTTGGGCAAAAAGATTTCCATAAGTCAGAACCGGATCCGTGGAAGAGTCGTGGGAAGCGACAAAAAACGGAGCGTGGTAAAGCGCCCGAGCACTTTCAACCAAACCGACTTTCGGCACAATCAGATTGCGACCAGTCAGAGCTTTAAAACTTCCAGTCATCAGACCCACGTGGCTAACCTGATAATCATTACTGGGATTTGGCTTCTCCATCGACACGCCGGGACCTATCATTATAACTAAGGAAATTCGATTTGATTCTGAACTTACTGCTTTTATAAACGTCCTTCAATAGCGTCTTTCAACGCACCTTCAGGAAACGATATCGAGGTCACCTAAAAAACTCCTGATATCCCGGGCGCACCTCTTGGTTCACCCAGAATAACGAAGTGCTGCAGCATTCCAATCGACTTCTATCGCACCAGCCTATTCTTCAGCATACCATTAAGCGCCTTGCGAAGGCGCACTTCCGATCTATCAGCGTTGGTCGCTCAAGAAGCTCCACCTCCGACACCTGTGAGGAAAAAGGGGTTGGAAA
>JBDNAG010000284.1:0-12372 GCA_039768565.1 Akkermansiaceae bacterium
TCATTCAAGCGAGCCCTTTCGAGTGTTTCTCAGTCGCGGCCGGTAGCGGCTGCGGGGGCAACCCTAATGATTTCAGAGCTCACGTCAATGTTTTTGGATCTAGTTTCTTGATGAATTTTGCTCCGAATCAGCAGAATGCCTTATCTACGGGGAAAAACAGCCCAAAAAAAGGTTCGGAGGCTTTCGAGAAACGCTAGTTTTCATTAACTTATCCTAAATACCCCCGCAATGTGCATCTTCAGAGACAAATCCCTAGCCAGCCATGACTCTCCGTCTATCGTCCTCCGTCGTGCCTACTTTTTCCTTCCAATCCCTGAATCTTCGAGCCGAAATCGGCGGAAATTCTTATGCGCTCAACCTCGATGGGACATCGGTTCTCCTTGATGCAGGCATGCACCCCAAGGAAGACGGACCAAATGCCCTCCCCCGCTATCAGGAGATTCCCTATGATAGTGCAGATGCGATCATTATTTCCCACTCTCACCTAGATCACATTGGAACTCTACCGGTTGCCCAGAGAAATCACCCCTCGGCCCCTGTCTATCTTACCGCACCCTGCGCCGCTCTCGGTGAAGCACTGCTACACAACTCGGTTAATGTCATGAGCAGCCAAAGAGAGGAATTGGGGATTCCCGAGTATCCTCTCTATCATCATCGCGAGATCGACTACCTTCGCGATCGCTGGATGATGCGCCCATATGAGAAGCCGTTTCCCCTTGATCCGCATGGGGAGACCGAAACAACCATCACCTTTTATGATGCCGGGCACATCCTAGGGTCAGCCGGCGTTTTGATTGAAAAAGACGACAAGCAGATTTTTTACACCGGTGACGTCTGTTTCAATGGCCACACCCTGATCAAAGGAGCCCGCTTCCCGGATCTTAATGAGCCCGACCTTCTGATCATGGAAACCACTCGAGGCGCCGACGAACGCCCTACCAACTACACGCGGGCTGATCAGGAAAAACTTCTTGCAACAAGTATTCGAGAAGCCCTTGAAGCCGGTGGATCTGCTTTGATCCCGGTCTTTGCAATCGGAAAAACTCAGGAAGTGCTCACTATGATCGACAACTTCAAAGCAGAGGGTCTTATTCCTAACCAAACTCCGGTTTTCATCGGTGGCCTCAGTACGAAAATGACAAATATCTACGATAGCTTCTCCGACTCCACGAGGCGTCATCGTCCCAATTTTGAAATCCTCCGCGACATGAAAGTCCAGACTGGAAACAAGAGAAGACGGGCACCAATCGAATATAAACCTGGAGCAATCTACTGCCTTTCAAGTGGCATGATGAGTGAGAAGACCACTTCAAACATCTTCGCGCGAAGCTTCCTCCAGAATCCAGTCAACTCCCTTCTCTTCGTAGGGTATGCTGATCCTGCTACACCTGCCGGAGCAATCAAACGAGCATCATCGGGAGACGTCATCCGTCTCGATGGAACCCATAAGCTGCAGCTCAACTGCGCTGTCGAGGAATTCGATTTCTCAGGCCATGCCCGGCGAGAGGAACTCCTCGAATTTGCCGTCGAAGCCCGGCCCAAAAAGCTCCTACTCGTCCACGGTGATCCGGATGCCGTAAGCTGGTTTGAGACAAAACTCGCCGAAGCCATCCCCGAAACAGAAGTAATCGTCCCCCAGCCCGGCGTTAAAATTCACTTTTAAACTCCAGCACCGTTTTCTCCAGAATCCCAAGGAGAACTTTCCCCTCACGAGAGCTGAAGTGGTTGTCAGCCTCCCTGTCGAACTCATTATGAGGGTGAGAGGCTAAACCCTCTCCTTAACCAGCTTAGGAAGGCCCTTAAAAGCCAGCGAATAGATCATGTAAGAGCAACAGTTTTTAAGAATCCGCTGATTGATCAGCGAATTCTGTAGACTCGTCTTGGAGCAAAACCAAACTTGGGATTCCTCGGGAATATTCAACTTCTTCAATACCGCTTTCAAAAAAGCCTTCCCATCAACATTTCTAACCACCCAGGCACCGCCATCTATCCCTGACGCCATCTTAGCGACCGCATCCTGACCCGCCGTTTGAGAATACCTGATCGGCGGTAATTCAAAGAAATCCTGCCCCGCCTCGACGGAAGCTCCTCCCGGCAAAAGCAACGAAACAAACGACCGGATTCTCTTATTAAGATTTTTTGCTCAATTAAATGAGCGAATCTATCAAAACTTCTTTTACCGCCCGGACGGTCTTGCCGGCTTGTTCGAAAATTTTCTCCCGGTGGATCGATAGCTCCTGTTCGTTATCGAAGTCCAAACCAATGAGTGCACGCCCGACTCGCTCACCCGTGTAGGTGTAATTAAAGTAACATAAGCTGGTCATCGAGCTGATTGCATTCATGAAACCCAACAGAGCGCCAGGTCGCTCAGGGAACTCAACTTCGACAAATAAGGGGGAAACAAAAAGAGAAGGAGTAAAAGGAATCACCCGAAATCTCGTCGCACCATGTCCTGTGACGTCTTCCGATCGATTTTCGTTCTTCGCGATCCATTTTTTAAAATCAACCAAAGAAGGCTCGGGAACATCCACGCTCAACAAAGGGCGCTGGGGCTCCCGCACTGTTCGGCCATACTGAAGGTCCAGGATACTCACACCGCCAGGCAGACCGGACAGCAATCCTGCCAGAGATCCCTTCTCTTCGGGAATCTCAAATCGCCAACTTCGATCCCGGCGCGGATTGATTCCAGCCTGGCGGGAAACATCAGCAAACTTCGCAAAATCCATATTTGCGCCGCATAAAATCGTGAGGATTTTTTCATCGGGCCCAACCTCATTGGCCTCATACTGTTTCAAAAAACCAGCTAAGCTCATTGCACCACTCGGCTCCGGAATGACCCGCAAACCATCCCAATGAGATTTGATCGCATAAGAAACCTCTTCGTTTGTTACAGTAACAATCTCGTCAAGCAGCTCGCGACAAAATTCATACGTCAGACTACCGACCTGGGTGACCGCCGTACCATCGCAAAAGACATCGACATAGTCCAAAGGTACAGGTTGTCCCGACTCGATGGCAGCCTTCATGGAAGCTTGGTCAACACCTTCAACTCCAATCACTTTCACTTCCGGCCACGAACTTTTAAAAAGAGTCGCGACCGCCGAAGCCATCCCGCCACCGCCAATTGCCACATAGACCCTGTCAAACGGCCCCTCACCAGTCGCGAAAATTTCATCAGCCAAAGTTCCCTGCCCCGCCATGACATCGATGGAATCGTATGGAGGAATGAAAGTGGCTCCCGTTCGCCCAGCATCTTCCAGCGCAGCTGTTTGAGCTTCTGAAAAACTATCGCCGAACAACTCGATTGAGACGCAATCACCTCCGTGCGACATCACCGCTTTACGTTTCACAAGTGGAGTTGGCTTCGGCATATATATGCGGGCGGTCGTGCCCAACTTCCTTGCAGCCAAGGCAATCCCCTGCGCGTGATTTCCCGCGGAAGCCGCAACCACTCCGCCCTCAAGTTGCGACGAAGTAAGGCAAGACATGGCATTAAAGGCCCCGCGCCACTTATAAGCCTTGATCGGCCCCAAATCTTCGCGCTTCACCCAAACCGGCTGAGCCACCCCCTCAATCGCCATGGACTCCAGAGGAGTGACGTCGCCTACCTGATAGACCCGCGCGCGGGCTTGATGGATCGCATTCCGCAGCTGATCGACTCGATTTCCTTCGCTCACGACCCAGCCTTCTCAAAAATTAGACAAGAACACACGCCTCAATCACACACCGGTTAAATGCAGCAGCCCCGCCGGCTTCCTAAGAAACTGATCAGGGCTGCTGTCCCCCCCAAATTGTAAGTGACCAACTGAAGAAACCATTTTACAGCCTTTCAGCAAGCACTTTATGCCACTAACAGCTCCAACATAGTGGATTTACACTGTTCAAGTCCCTTTTAGCTCCTAGAGTCCCGCCGAAATGAGCGACGAACAAACGCCCAACCAGCCCCAATCCACTTCCGAGGAACTCATCGCCGTTCGGCGCGAGAAACTCGCGAAACTCAAGGAATTGGGCCTCGACCCTTATGGCGCCGCCTTTGAAACCACCACCACTCCGGGGGAACTCAAGGCTAATTTCGAAAACGATAAACCCGTCAAACTTGGCGGACGCCTTCTCGCCATTCGTGACATGGGTAAATCTGTCTTCGCAACCCTCGGTGATGCCCACGGTCGCATTCAAATCTATCTCAATAAAAAAGGAGTCTCCGAAACCGACTGGGAGGCCTACCAATGCCTTGACCTCGGGGACTGGATCGGGGTCGAAGGAGAAACCTTCACCACCGGAAAGGGCGAGCCCTCGGTCAAAGTTGAAAAGCTCTCTGTTCTATCAAAAGCTCTCCGCCCCATGCCTGACAAGTGGCATGGCCTCTCCGACCGCGAGACGAAATACCGAAAACGCCACCTTGACCTGATGTCAAATCAGGAAAGTGCAGACCTTTTTGTCATGCGCTCCAAGATCGTAGCCGAAATCAGAAACTTTCTTCACGAGCGCGATTACCTCGAAGTCGAAACCCCGATGCTTCATGACGTCGCCGGTGGCGCCGCCGCCAAACCCTTTGAAACACATCACAATGCGCTCAGCATGCCGCTGACCATGCGCATCGCGCCCGAGCTTCACCTCAAGCGCCTTCTCGTCGGAGGTCTCACCAAGGTCTTTGAGCTCAACCGCAACTTTCGCAATGAAGGTATCTCACGCCGCCACAATCCCGAGTTTACCATGCTCGAGGCCTATCAGGCATTTGGCGACTTCGAGATCATGGCCGACCTTGTCGAAGAGATGGTCTGCCACCTCGCAGAGAAGTTCTTCGGAACTCTCCAGATCGAACATAAAGACGAAAACGGCGATCCTCTCCGAACTCTCGACCTCTCTCGACCATGGAAGCGTATTCCCTACCAAACTCTCATCAAGGAAGCCGCGGGCGATGATTGGTTCGACCTCTCTCCGGACGAGCGTCGCAGCAAGGCCCAGTCGGAATTCAAGCTCGAGATCCACGACCATCTCGAAGACTATGAGGTGACCCAACAAGTCTTTGAAAAGCTCGTTGAGGAGCACACCTTCAATCCCTGCTTCGTGACCCACGTTGATTCCAAGCTCATCCCGCTCGCCAAGGAAAACCCTGAAAACCCATCGGTGATCGACGTTTACGAACTCATCATCAACGGGCAGGAAATCTCCCCCGGCTATTCCGAACTCAATGACCCCGACGTCCAACGTCGCCGTCTTCAGGAGCAAACCGGAGGCGAAGCCCAGGAAATCGACGAAGACTTCGTTGAAGCGCTCGAGCACGGCATGCCCCCTGCAGGCGGAATCGGCATTGGCATCGATCGCTTGATCATGCTCCTCACCGGAGCTCCAACCATCCGCGACGTCGTCCTGTTCCCGCAGCTCAAGCGCAAGGACTGAATACTTCGCAAGATTCATCACAAAGCCCGCGTCCGTCTCATCGGTCACGGGCTTTTTTGTCTTATCGCAACTTTAGCCAACCGCCTTGGTAACCTTCATTGGCAAATTTTAAATCCCGACCACCCTTCATTGGATTTGGCACGCGAATAGACACTTCACCCTCGTCGGGAACCTTCGCCATCCATACCACCGGCACCCTTGGCAAAACCTTTCTAAGCTTCCAATCAGTCACCTCGACTCCCCCTGCTCGAAGCTGCACAGGCCAGTCATAGTAGAAAGGCGCTACTCCACGGTTCTCCACCATAATCTTCACCTCCCCGTCGCTAAATTCGACAGAAGAAAGGTGTAACTCATATCCCATTTTTGAGATCTCAGCAGAAGCCCGCTTTCGACGTTCTTCATTCTGCGGAAATTTATTAGAGAACATTCCCGAGTCCATCAACCAACTCACATGAGTTTCCTCAACACACTTCCGAAAACTCTGCTGTTGCCCTTTTCGCCTCCCCGTGAAAACCGTAGGCCAGATCTCCGGACGAATCTCCCCGCCAATCGGATACTCTTTCCACTTCTGCAAAAGCCCGGCCTTCTGCAACTTTGGAACAAAGAACCAATCATCCCCCTTCCCCTCACGAGGCACGGTAGCCCATGCAAAAGAATCGTCGTGATAGCCAAATCCCGCCTTCCGATTATCGGCATAATTCCCATCATCACCACCCGCCGGATACCGCAAGAGAACCCGAGTCTTTGAGAACGCTTTCTCAAACGCCTGCATCACCTCGAGCTGCGCCTTCTTCGAAGCTTCAAGATCCTCTCGCGGATAATTGTGCCATTCACCCCACAACCCAAGAATCCCTGCCGTAACGAAACCGACTCTTGGATCTCCATCATATTTTCTGCCCAGAGCCTCAATAAATTCCCGAATCGCCCTTCGGACAATCTCGCTCTCATAATCCGGAGTCGCCACGACTTTGCCACTCTCGTCATTCCAACGGGTCACCTTCACTCCAGCCTTCAAAAGGAACCCGGGAAAAACATCCTTTTTCCCGGGATATTCCAGATAGATCCTGAAGATTAGCTGCCTCCCTCCGGCCTTTGCCTTGTTCAAGGCTGCCTCCAAAACCTGCCAATCATATTCCCCCCATCCCTGCATCAACCCTCCCATCGCGAAATACTGGAACTCCATGGAGTGAGGAAATTTCTCCTCCTTCTTCCACGTCGATGCATAGGGAACCAACCCCTTCAGAGGATTGTCAATCGGAGCCGGATGATATTGCAAGGGCACTGCCTGAAGAAGACACGGAACAAAAAAGAGCAGTAATTTGAGAGATCTGGACATGAGTAAGTGTTTTCTATTCGGGCTTTCTGCGCCGCAATTTCACGCTGGCCGAACATCCCCGATACCCGATAATCTCCACAAAGATATGAGACTGCAACTTCTCCTTGCCACCCTGACCACCGCCGCTCTTACCGCAAAAGACTGGCCCCAATTTTTGGGTCCCAACGGAAATGCCACCTCAAGCGAATCCGGACTCTCCAAATCATTCCCGAAAAGCGGCCCTAAAATTAATTGGACCGCTGAACTTGAAGGAGGATTTGGAGGAGCTGCCATCTCGGGTGATGAAGTATTCCTCGGAGACCGCGTCGAACAGGAAAAGGACATGCTCCTCTGCCTTGATTTTAAAACCGGCAAAGAGAAGTGGCGTTACGAAAGTGCCTCCGAAGGAGAACCCTCCTATCCCGGGTCCCGCAGCGTCCCCACCGTCGAGGACGACGCCGTCTATTTTCTTGGAAGCTTCGGGGAAGTCTTCCGCATCAACCGCAAGACCGGCAAAGCCGATTGGAAGATCAAACTCTCCGATCGCTACCCCGACGCCAAAACACCAAAATGGGGATACGCCCAATGCACTCTCATTGTCAAAGATACCCTCATCGTGATGCCTTTTGGCGAAAAGACCGGCATCGCTGGCTGGGATAAAAAGACCGGCAAAGAAATTTGGAAAAGCGAAGGTATCGGCAACACCCACTCCTCCCCGGTAGTCGCCAACTTTGGTGGAGCCGAGCAGGTTATTCTTCTCACCGCCGGAGATGAGGGTGGTCTCAACAGCTACGATCCCAAGTCCGGAAAAAAGCTCTGGTCCAGCAAGCTCTACAAAAACCGCATCCCCATCACCGTGCCCCTCCAGATTGACAAGGAACGCCTCTTCGTTTCCGGCGGTTATGATGGTGGATCCAAAATGCTCTCGGTTAAAAAAACCGGTGGTGATTACGAAGTTAAAGAACTTTGGACCACCGAAAAAGGCACCCAGGTTCACCCTCCGTTCGTGATCGACAATCACCTCTACTTTCTCGCCAACGAGAACTCCAATCACAAGACCGCTACCCGTCGTAAAAAAGGTGGCTTGGTCTGCTTCAATCTCGAAGGCAAGGAGCTCTGGAGTACGGGTAACGAGCCCTTCATGGGGCGCGGTGCCAGCCTCTATGCTGATAGCACTCTAATCATTCAGGATGGTGAAAACGGAATTCTTCGCCTCGTCGACCCATCTGAAAAGGGTTTTAAGCTCCTCGCCGAAGCCAACATCTTCGGAACCGATCCCAAGAGCAAAAAAGACCTCCGCTACTGGAGCCCCATGGCGCTCAGCGACGGGAAGCTTTTGATGCGTGGTCAGAATAAACTCCTCTGCGTTGACATTAAAAAATAGTCAGTGCGAGTTCTCTTCCTCTGCTCAAAAAACCGGCTCCGTAGTCCCACTGCAGAGCATATTTTTGCGGATCACCCTGACCTTGAGACCGATTCGGCCGGGCTCAACCGAGATGCCGATGTTCGCCTTTCGGACGAGCAAATCGAATGGGCTGACTTGATTGTCGCGATGGAGCAGTCCCATCGGACCAAGCTAAGCCGGGACTATGCCTCCGCCCTTCGTAACAAACGCGTCCTCGTCCTCGGAATCCCCGACGAATACGAATTCATGGATGAAGACTTAATCGCCCTCCTGAAGCAAAAGTGCGCGCCCCTCTTCTAGAGCTCGCTTTTGTCTCCGATAATTATTGCCAGGTCACCTTGGCAGCAGCGCTTGTTTTACTCCGCTCCACCCGAAATGGAATTGGAGATTCGCGGAAAGCCGCTTGGTAAATGGCATTTCCCAAAGTCGTCCCACCATCTCCGGGGTATATCTCAAGCTTTTGTAATTCATCCACGGTGACTTCCCCCACCCGGAAGTAACCGAAGGCGCCAGCCCGACCGCTGGACTTAAGATAAACCCAGATCCTCGTATATCGCAGGGTCTCCGAATCGCCTGAAATTCTACTCTGATCCTGCTCAAACGAGATCGCCGCCGGGTGAGCGAAAATTTCGCCGACTTTCTTGAATCCATTTTCCCTGCGTAACAAGACGGTCCACGGACCTCCCATGGCCCCAAATTCCTCGGGACCGCCTGAGAGTAAAACATCATTCACCCCATCTCCATCTAGATCGATAATCATCCGGCTTCGCTCCACGTAGGTCCCATCATCCGAAAGGCTCATTTTAGGTTTTAGAGTTGGGTCGACAATCCCAGCTTCTCCGACAGGTCTGGCACGGGGCTCATCCCAACGAACCTTGTAGATCTTCTGGCCTTCAAGAATACGGTCCCTCCCCAGTTGATCAAAGCGGATCGTATCGCTCCACCAGGTCTCTTTGGTCCCCCGATGCCATACCAGTTTACCGGTTTTTCGGTTTCGATGAATGGACTTCACCTTCAGCTCATTGAGCAATGGTTGGAGCGGCCGGAAATTTTTTTCCTTCACTGAAAACAAGTAACAGTGGCGATCCACTGACAAGGCCAGCTCGCTCGCACTCCACCACGTGAGGTCGTGCCCGCCTGAAGTTGGCAATTCAAATTCTTCAATCACCTCCGCATTACCGTTCTTCAGTTCGATCTTTAGTAAGACTTTGGTTCCGAGAGCCCAGAGGCACTCTCTTCGCCAATCCCACTCGACACCATGGGCCCCATAGAGCGGGAGGTTCATCTCCGGCTCCACCTCGGCTCCCGGTTTTCCCAAGTCAAAAATCTCCACCTGATCTCCTCCGAAACTGGAAGCCACCGCGACCAAATCACCGGGTAAAAGACAGGCGCTATGTGCGTTTCGAACCTTTGTGAAAAAGAGACACTTCTTGGTATTCCGCTCAATCAGAGCAACCCCACCACTGGACGAAGTAATCAAAAGGCACCCCCAATAAGGCTTACATTCATCCGTCGTTGCAAATGCGGAACGCATCGACTCCGGAATGCCCGGCGAAGAATCGGCAGTCCATTCCCACAGATTTTCTCCACCTTGTTCTCCTGGAATCACAAAGACCTTCTTCATTCCACAGACGATTAGGTCTGACACCTCATCCCCCTCTGCGGTCAGCCCAAAAAGGAAAACCAAAAAAAATGCCCTTACCAATGTCATGATCAAGTCTAGCGGCGCTGGGCCTGCGCAGTTGGCAAAAACTCACGCAGCTTCTGGATACGGGTTGCGCTGACCGGATGCGTACTAAGAAACTCCGGAGCACTGCCGCTCTGGCTTACGCCCATTTTCTGCCAGAGCGTAATCGCTTCGGCAGGGTTATAGCCGGCACGTGCCATAAACAGGGTGCCGATTCTATCTGCCTCCAGCTCTTGAGCCCGGGAAAAAGTCAGACCAAAAGCAATCTGTCCCCCTTCCTGAGCCAGCTGGCCAAGCTTCTGCCCATTCTCTGAGCCACTTAGTACAGCACTTAAAATCGCCCCGCCCATTGCAATGGTCTGATTCCGCTCAATTCGCGACTGGGCATGATTTGAAGTCACGTGTGCCATCTCGTGCGCCACAACCGCTGCGAGCTGGCTGTCAGTCTGGGCGATTTTTAAAAGACCGGTATTCACGCCAACTTTACCTCCCGGAAGTGCGAAAGCATTAGCTGAGGAATCTTCGAAAACCTCAAACTCCCACCGTGCTCCAGGCAGGTTAACCACTGGCTTAAGACGATTTGCGACCCGGTTCACCTTAGCCCGTGCACTCGCATTCTTTGAGATAAGATTGGTTTTTTTATATTCGTCAAACGCCGCAGCGCCCCTCTGAATCAGGCTCAAAGAAGCCGGCCGGACTGCAACCTGCCCCGTATTTGAATTGTAGGCGGACGGAGCTGCGCAACCAATCACCATAATTGGAAGGAATAAAGTCACTCCTTTCGATCTCAAAAGCCTTTTAAACGTATTTTTGATGCCTCGATAGATAACTCACGATCTACATTCTTGTCAAATCAGCCCCTCAAGGTCGCAAAAGGTTGTCTCTCAGCACTCGCTGCGTCACACTCCCCCCACCACGTGAATCTGCCGAACTCAATCACCTTCGCTCGCCTTGTCCTGACGGCTATATTTGTCGTAAGCGCAAGCTGGGGTGGCACGACCGCACTAGTGATAGCCTTGGTCACTTTTGTCATCGCAACCATCTCCGATTGGCTCGACGGCTACCTCGCCCGGAGGATGAATCTCGTCACCTCTTTAGGAAAACTCCTTGATCCCCTCGCGGACAAGATTCTCGTCGCTTCCGCCTTTGTCTTCTTCACGAGTCAAGATCTCTGCCCTGTCTGGGTCACTTGCGTGATCGTTGGCCGGGAATTCATGGTCACCGGCCTTCGCCAGATTGCAGTAGACAAAGGACAGGTCATCGCTGCAGACAAGCTCGGCAAATGGAAGACCACCCTTCAACTCGCATTTGGCATCACATGCCTGCTCTGGCTTATCCTTGACTCTTTAAGTCCCAACGATGGATTTCTCCTCTTCATGGAAAATCTTACAGCCCCCACAAGGTGGCTCTTCCTAGGCTTCCTCTACGGAGCCCTGACCTTGACCCTACTTTCCGGTCTCAACTATCTCAAGAAATCCTGGAACCTGCTTCTCGACTAATGCTCCTGACCAACGCCCGTATCATTTCACCCGGCCTGGACCGTGAAGGTGCAAGCGTTTTAATCGAAAACGGCAAAATCACAGAAATCGCCAATCACACCTCGGGCGATCTTGATCTGGGCGGAAGAATGCTCCTCCCTGGATTCATTGATATCCACAGCCACGGCGCGGATGGAGCGGATGTTTGTGACGCCTCCCGCCAAGGATTGGAGCACATCGCGCAAACTAAGCTCAAGGAAGGAGTGACGACCTGGCTCCCCACCACCCTGACCCAACCGCAGGAAAAACTAATCAAAATTGTTCGCACCGTTGGCGACTGGGCCGCCACGGCACCGCTAAATGTTCCCGGAATTCACCTTGAGGGGCCGTTCATCAACCGCGAGCAGGCCGGAGCACAAAACCCCGAATTCGTTCGCCCTCCCGACCTTAACGAACTGAGGGAACTCCACCAAATTTTTCCCGCACTGATTGTTTCCCTCGCCCCGGAAATGCCGGGAGCGCTTAACATCATCCGCGAAGCTTCCGGCATGGGGATCACCACCTCTGCAGCCCACACCAAGGCCGACTACGCCACTATAATGGCAGCAGCCGGATACGGATTGAGTCACCTCACTCATTTTGGCAATGCCATGACCGGACTACATCATCGCGAAATCGGAGTCGTTGGAGCCGGCCTTCTCGATGATTCCCTTCACCTTGAACTAATTGCCGACGGCATTCACCTCGCCCCCGAAATGCTCGAGCTTATCTTCGCACGGGTTCCGAGAGAGCACATCATGCTGATAACTGACTCGGTCTCCTCATCGTGGCAGCCCGATGGCGATACATCCCTCGGAGGGCTCGAAGTTGTCATCAAAGACGGCATCGCCCGCCTCAAAGACAACGGCGCCCTCGCCGGATCAACCTTGCGATACAACCGCGGACTCAAGCTCATCCACGAAATTACCGGCGAACCTTTGTCTGAAATTATCGCCACAACCTCTTGGAATCAGGCGACCTCGCTTGGTTTGCCAAATTTCGGCAAAGTCGAGACAGGGTTCAACGCCGACCTGGTCGTCCTCGAGGA
>JBDNAG010000285.1:0-3940 GCA_039768565.1 Akkermansiaceae bacterium
AGAAAAACTCGGTCACACCGCTGGTGTTGGTGGCTACACCCGGAGTGATAAGGACTGTGGCGGAAGCCATCCCTGTGGCAAGGGCGACAACCGAGATTACGCGGAACTTCATCATTTCGGATCGAAAATATTATTTTGACCATTCTGTTGTCAATAGTGATTTCAGTGGAAGTTGGTGGCGCTTTCTCAAGAGCAGCCAAGTCCTTCGAATTTATATTTTAGTGAATTTCGAAAGGGCGGATGATGACTCAAAACCCATAAATTTTCGGCGAAAAAAAAGAGCCCGCAGTTCAGCTGCGGGCCCGTTGGTATGCGAGAGTTTGGTCTCGGTCAAATTACTTGTCTTCCTCTTCCTTCTCTACGTCGGGCTCGAAGTATTTTTCCATCGTGGGAGCGAAGGTTTGCATTTTCTGTCCGAATTCCATCATGATTTCACCAATCTTCATGGCAGTTTCCTGATCAAGTCCCTGCATTGCAGTCATGATGCCTCCCATCTTTTGCTCCATGGCCTTTTGCTTTCCTTCAAGTTTGGTTTTGAGCTTTTTGCGGTCCTCATTTGAAGGCACTGCGAGTTTCTTGAGTTCGGTGGCTTGGGCTTCGAGCTTGGTTGCAAGAGTGTCGAGTTTGGCTTTGGCGGCATCAGCGGTCGCACCATCTTTGATGGATGTCAGAACATCAGGAAAGGTGGAGATGAGGTCGATGATTTTGAAAGCCCGCCTTTCGTATGGGCCTTCGGGTTTAACTTCCTTGTCAGCTTTCTCAGCAGCAGGTTTTTCAGGGGTGGCGGTTTGTGCGGGCAGGAAAGAAATCGAGCAGGCGCAAAGAGCGCAGATGGTGGTTTTCAGTTTCATGATTTTTTTAAAGAGAGGTTCGATCCGCGGAGTCACGGTCGAATCGACAGGAAGATACAGAACAAAATGAACTAATTGATCAGGCTATTTGGAGCTTCTAAATATAAAGACGCCTTTTTTATTTCCAACTCCAATGTCGGTTTTGCCGTCGCCATTGAAATCAGCAGCTGCGAGTTGGGTTCCGGCTCCCGAGTCGCTATCGATGAGGTGCGGAATAAAGTGGGCTCCGTTTTCATTGCGGACGAGTTCGAACCAATAGAGAACTGCAGCTTGGTCGGCTCCAGGGTCGCGACCATTGTGAGCGAAGTAGCGTTTTCCGGTAGCAAAGTCAGTAAGGCCGTCTTTGTTAAAATCGCCCGCTACGAGAGAGTGGGCCTGGCTAAATGTTACGCCCCCAACGCCGGGTGATTTGTCCTCGGGAATGAGGTCGTGTTTTTTGAAGGTGACGCGGTCATCGCGTTTGTAGTTTTCAAACCACGCAAGTCCCCAGGAGTGGGCTGCGGTGCTGGAGACGACATCGTTATCGCCATCGCCATCGATGTCGAAGACGAGCATTTGAGCTCCGCCTGCCGCTGAGAACGGGTAGTGGTGGAAGTTCCAGTTGCCGGACTTTAAGGGGTCAGTCGGAGCTTCATACCAACCTTCTTTTTCGAGGACGTCAGCGCGGCCGTCATCATTAAGGTCACCGAAGCCGAGTCCGTGATAGTAAGGCGACTTTGTGCGCTCGGGAGAGATGGAGTGGAAGGCCCAGGGCTTTTCGGGCGCGTTAGGATCTGGAGTGAAGAAGCCGAAGCGGCCATCCTTCATCGCAACGAGCTCGAGTTTGCCGTCACCGGTAAGGTCTGTCATTTCGGGTGATTCGTTTCCGATTTTTTCCGCGACACGATGTTTGGTCCAATTTTCCGATGGCTTCCCGGGTTGGAGGTAGAGATCGAGGTGAAACTTTCCGTCGTGAGCAATCTGAAAGATATCGCTCCGTCCATCGCCATTGATATCGAGAATCCAACTCTGGAAAGAGTTGTGTTTATAGCCTTTGGCAGGCACGGCTTCGCCTGGGCGGTAGCGGTTTGATTTTTTGAAGTCTGGTCCGGACCACCAGAAGGGACCGGCCAGGAGATCGATCTTGCCATCGCCATCGACATCGCCAAAAGAGGCTCCTTCAGTGTAAACGCCGGGCGCGACGACTTGGCGGGAGTGGCTCGATTTTTCTTTAGCGGAATCACGGGCGGCGATGCCAATGGCAATGAGCCCGATAGGGAAGGCGAGTTTGAGAAGCTTCATTTAGTGATGATTTCGAACAAAGTAGGAGTCTGGCGGTAAGCGGAACTCACTGCGAGGGTGAAATAGTAGGAGTTTTCACTTCAGTTGGAAGTTAACGACTGTGAGCCCTTTAAAAATCTTATCATTCCATCGCTTTGGCACATTGATTCCGACGTCTACACCCCGAGGCCTTGCAGGCAAAAAGCGCCTCTTGACTCATGGGAGGTCGGCGTTTCCTTTCTACTGGATTTTGCCGAACCATCCCCACAATTCCGGACTTGTCGCCCGTTCTTTTTTCTAATCTCCTTGCCTAAAAAAGTGGATTTATCAACTTGTCATCCCGTTGACATTGTGATATGGCTTCCCGACACACAACAGAACGACATGAGAAGACATTGCTTTCTTAAACCATTTATTATCGGATTTGCTCTTGCAGCGGTTCCTGCGACTAGCTCAGCAGCGAGCATTGGGCTTATCGACTTTGAATCGGACGCCGCGGGCTTTTTTACATTTGCACAGAACGCCGCTAACGTTTCCACAGTTCACCCAGCCGTGGGAACCGATGGTAGCAGGGGAGTCGCTGCGAGCGTCAGCGCCGATCCGGGATCTTATGCAGGCGCAGGACTTGGAAATACCACCAACAATCAATTTGATCTTTCTCGCGCAGGCTTTGTCGGTGGATCCTTGAGCGTCGCAGATTTTGACACAATTGCAGGCAATTTCGACGTCAATATCCCGGTAGGGCAGTCACTCTCTATCAGGATCGAGCCGGTGAACGGCGGCTACAACGAGCGCGTTGACCTTGGTGTCACCATTCCCGGAACCGGAGAATTTCAAAACATCGCCTTCGATGCCGCATCGGCCTCCGACGCGAACCAAAAGACCACTTTTGTAAATACCTTAAACGGAGCCTCGGCGACTGGGTTAAAATTCATCTTTTCGATCAACAACCAGACTGGGGCCGTTGGATCACAGTTCGTTTTCGATAACATCGAGTTTTCAGCGGGCGCAGTCCCAGAGCCATCATCATTCGTCCTCGCGCTAAGCGGAGTCATGATGCTACTTGGTCGACGTAAACGCTAGGTTCCGTCCTTGCGCTTTTGCCAAAGCCTCTCCGTGCGGACAGCGGTGGGGCTTTTTTCTGCGATCATTCGTCCGCCGGATAGGTGGGCGGATCAGGTCCCGCGATTTTGACCCGAGACGTTGCCTCTTTTCTTCTTCGAAAAAAATTAAACTAAACTGATGCATAGCCAAAAATATATAGGAATGCTTGGAAGCGCTTTATTAGGAACAGCGCTCGCTTTAACCACCACTTCCGTGAACGCAATCGATTTCATAGAGGAGTTTGATGGTGCCGTGCTCGACACCGCTGTTTGGCAGGCGACAGGAAGTAAAACAGCCTCGTTAGCGGGTGGTCATCTCCAAATCGCGAATGATGGAGGAAACTGGAATCGTTATAGCATTAGATCGGAGCAACGTTTTTTTGTTCCCGAGGTTGGTGAAACAAGCATCTTCGAATGGGAACTTGCTCCTGCCTCGATCACTACGGATATGGGACAAAGCATCCGTATCCAGGTCGGTATCGTTAGCGACAATGATACCGATCCCAACCCTGAACATTACTGGACTACGGCAGGTGGACTCTGGCTCGACCTTGATAATATCCAATCCTCGGACACAACCACTGTCTCAGGAAACACGCTTCACGCAAATGACACCAAAACTGCAGGTTCAAATGGAATTTTTCTCGATGGGGTCACGGTTCCTTGGAATTGGCAAACGGAGAATACCACTCTTCGTCTCGAGCTAACCAACGACACCTACAAATG
>JBDNAG010000286.1:0-11823 GCA_039768565.1 Akkermansiaceae bacterium
CGCATGCGGCCAAGTCCAAGAATGTTTGCAGAGCCGGTGGAGATCACACCTCCTGCCGTCGGGATTCCAATCACCTTGCCACGATCAAGAGTTTTGATAGCATGGGAAAAGATCTCGGCATTTGAGAAAGAGTTCTGATTGCATAGGACAACAATGGGCTTGTTCCAGCTTGCATAGACATGGCGGTCCTGCGGATAGCCAATGGCGCCATTACGTCCCACGGTGTAGGCATGGAGTGGCTGGGTCAATACAGTGAGGAGATGGTCGCAAGTGAAGCCGCCTCCATTGTCACGAACATCGATAATGAGGCCGTCCTTGCCTGCGCCCCGCTCATAAATGTGATGCTCAAACTTCTCGAATTCATCCCACATCATGCGGGCAACGTGAAGGTAGCCGAGCTTGTTCCCGGTCGCTCTTTTGACGAGGGCGTTTCGCTCGTCAAGGTGGGCCGAATTAGCGAGGGCACGTGCCTGTGAATGACTGATCGGGCGGATGATGACCTCGCGGGGGTCTTCGTCTTTTTCTCCTTTGACGGAGAGGGCGATGTCCCGGTCAAGTCGCCCGTTGAGCGTACGGGTGAGAGAAACATCGGAGCGGATCGCTTGGTCGTCTATCGCCAGAATGCGATCGCCGATGTTCAATCGGCTGCCGGGGCGGTCGGCGGGTCCGTTGGGATGTACGAAAGTGACTTGATTTGTCTTATTTAGACGGACACCGAGGTGCGGAGTGTAGCTGCGCCAGGCTTCGTTAAACTTCCACTGTTTGGGGAAGTCGGTGGGAGTGAACCCCATATGCGAGGCATTGAGTTCTCCCAAAAGAAGGGCCATGACACGGGCGTATTCATCTTTTGATGGTGCGTTGGCAGCAGCAAGCTCGTATTTGGCTCGGATTTTATCCCAGTCGCGGTTGTTGAGTTGGGGGTCGTAAAAGCGGTCCCGAAGAATTCGCCAAGCTAATTTGAAGCCCATTCGTTGATACTGTGTCCGGTCCCGGTCCATTGGAATGGTGAACGAGTAACTGGTAAGACGCCCTTTGCTGAAGAAGGACGGCACACCGTTGGCGACCAAGTAGATTTTGTCGTTGTCACGATAGTGGACGATGGGGCCGCTGGCTTTAGCTAGGGCAGCTGGCTTGGCTCCGGCCTTCGCCGAAACGCGATAAATACTGCCGCTGCTCTGGAAAGTCAGATTCTTGGAATCGGGCATCCAGTGAAGCCGGGAGGGACTCATTCCACTCAAAGGAATTCGTTGGATTCTTTTATGGAGATCTTCAAAATCAATAGGGGCTTCCTCCTTCTTTTTGGGCTTTTCCTTTTGAGTCTCTTCCTCGTCGGCTTCCGGGGCGTCTTCCTTCTTTTCCTCCTTGTATTGAGGGTCTTTTGACATGGCGCGGCGGGCCGATTCGATACGGGCGTCGCGATCGCTGCGGAAGTGAGTCTCTCGTTTGAGGTGGACAAAGAAGAGATCGGTTTGGGTTGAGTGACGACGCCCGGCGAATGCAAGGATATTGCCATCGGGCGACCAGACGGGAAAGTAGTCGCTATCAGGATGGCGGGAAATATTGATGGGCTCGCTTTTGCCATCTGTTGCGACAATGTAGATGTCGCTGTTGTAATTATAGTCCTGGACAGAGTATGCGATGTGCTTGCCATTGGGTGACCAGACGTAGGATGGGGAGTCCCAGCCTTCAATGAGCTTGCGGGCTTCCGAGCCATCGGGCTTTGCGAGATAAAGAGTTCCCGGATATTCCACGTATGCGATCAACTCTTCGTTGGGACTGAGGGAGAATCCGGATTTTTCTTGGGGACCTTTGGTGATTGGTTCGTGATCAAATGACTCGGCATTCCACCAGAATTCCTTGGGGTCGGTTTTGGACATTCGCCAGTAGTTGACGATGACTCCGTTGTCTTTTTTGTAGTAGATGTATTTACCTTTTTTGGCGAAGTAGATGTCTGATTCGAGTGCGGGAGAATCGGTCAGGCGATTGGGTTCCTTTAGAACGGTGTCCATGGCCCAGATTTCGCCTCCGACTTCGAAGGCCCATTCCAGGCCGGTTGGGGTGACCGCCGCGTCACGCGTAGAGCGAAAGGTGAGGGCTTCGCTTTTGGGATGTTCAAGAGTCGTCCGGTGAAAGAGGTCAATTCTCCTGGGCTTCGCCTTTCCTTTGGTTGAAATTTGATGGAGGTCAAAAAGGTGGCGGTAAACGATGGTTTTTCCGTCAGTTGAGATGGCCGGTGCGAAGACGCTGTCGTCGGAATGTCGGGTGATTTGACGATCGTTTTTTTTGCCAAGTTGATGGTGCCAAATATTGTGTGCGCCGGAACGGCTGGTGACGTAGTAGAAGGAGGTTCCATCCGGAGCCCAAACAGGGTAGCGGCATCCGGTTTTATCCTTCACAGGTTCGGAGAATTTTTTTCCGGCAAAATCGTAGAGCCAAATTCGGGAAGCTTGGGCTCCCTCATAGCCCTTCCGGTAAGTGGGGGCTCCGTCTCGAACGATGAGAAGCTTTTTCCCGTCCGGAGAGTATCGGCCATATCGAGCGTTGGCATCAAAGAGAATGTCCTCGTCCTTGTTGGGATCGAGGGATTTTTCGATGAGGCGGTATGGGCGTCGACCGCCATGGTCGCGGTAGCCACGGACAAGAATAGCTGATTTGGTAGGATGGAGATCCTCCAAGGCGCTTCCTTCGGAGTGAAAGGTGATTTGCTCGGGGTTACCGCCTTCGATGGGAATTCGAAAAACTTGCTCGGATCCGGTTCGGTCGGAATTGAAGAAGACGAATTTTCCATCCTTCGAGACCTTGGGGGTATCATCGGGAGCAGGATGGTAGGTGAGCCTGCTGGCTTCTCCGCCTTTAAGAGAGCTGGCCCAAATGTCTCCGGCCCAAGCGAAGACGAGAGTTTTGGAGTTAGGTGAGATGGCAGCGCTAGAGGGGAGTTTGATCTCTCCCATGCCAAAAGCGACCCCTCCCGCGATGAGAGAGGCGGAAATGAAACATGCTCCGCGGTTGCAAAGGCGAGGGGAGAAATACCGTGGTAGCGAGGAACTCTTTATTCGAAGCATTGCGGGACGGTGCTTCGTTTTTCTAAAAAGCCAAGGGTGAAAGCGGAATGGAAACGAATCGGCTGTCCCGGGAGGTCCCGGAGGAGTTCACTACGTTGAATCTCCGTATCCTGCCGATAGCGAGCAGTAAGCTATGTATTCCCGCTCTCTAGGCCTGAGCCGAGTTCTCGTCTGTGATTGCTTGGTTTGGGGTGATTCCTAGGTTGACTGCCGTTTTGATGGCATCTTGATTCGCGGCGAGGAAAAGGATTTGCTAGGAATAAACATCCTGTTGCTGGGTGATGAGACGGTTGATCTCCTGCATGGAAAACCCCATTGAGCTGTTCTTCCCGCCATCAGTGAAGATGGCAACAATGACCTGACCGGGATGTTCCTCTTTAGGTGTGTCCCGCGTCCCTTGACCAAGGTCATTAATAGTCTGACCGAGGGCGTCTAGGAGAGTTGTGGAGCCTCGAGGACGGTAAATGCTGCCGTTTAAGGGAGGAACCTCATTAATGGGGCGAGATGGTTGACCAGGAAGGTGTCCGTGATCAACCAAAGTCAGCGACAGGTCTGATTTTCTGTGTTTTCAGTCCGCATCTCTCAGGTCAGATCCACATGAGTATTAGAAACAAGGGGGACTGACCCAACCGCCCCGTAAGAGTACCTACACGTTCTACCAAATGTTCCAGTGCCTGCAATCCACCCTGAGGTAAGTCCCCAGCGAGACTTGCTACTTAGGAAACCGAATCGCGAGCGCTGGCGGCAAGGTAGTCGCGGTTGAGCTTGGCGATGTGGCTGGCGCTGATTTCCTTCGGGCAGACTGCTTCGCACTCGAATTGGTTGGTGCAGTTTCCGAACCCCTCCTCATCCATTTGGTTAACCATCCCAAGAACGCGTTGGTCTTTCTCAGATTGGCCTTGTGGAAGGTGATTGAGGTGGGAGGCTTTTGCGGAAACGAAAAGCATTGCGGAAGCGTTTTTACAGGCCGCTACACAAGCTCCGCAACCAATGCAGGCCGCAGCATCGAAAGCGGCATCAGCATCGGGTTTTGGAATCTGGATGGCATGGGCATCAGGTGCTGAACCAGTGCGAACGCTGATATATCCACCGGAAGCAATAATACGGTCGAAGGAACTCCGGTCCGCGACAAGATCCTTAACAACTGGGAAGGCGTTGGCACGGAATGGCTCGATCCAAATAGTCTCGCCATCGCTAAACTTCCGCATGTGAAGTTGGCAGGTGGTGACTCCTCGTTCCTTGGAATGAGGAACGCCGTTGATGGTCATGGAGCACATTCCGCAGATGCCTTCACGGCAATCATGATCAAAATGAATGGGCTCTTCGCCATCCTGAATGAGCCGTTCGTTAACGATATCAATCATCTCGAGAAACGAGGCCGAGGTTGGAATTTCCTTGGCTTCGTAGGTCTCAATGCGGCCTTCGGATTTGGCGTTTTCCTGACGCCAGACTTTTAGAGTGAGATTAAGAAGTGGCATGACTTACTTGTAGGAGCGGATGGAGGGTTTGACTTCTTCGAAGATGAGTTCTTCTTTGTGAAGGATGGGAGCTTGGCCCGGTTGGGTGTGCTCCCAGGCGGCAACATATTGAAATTGATCATCGTCGCGCCTTGCTTCGCCAGCTTGGGTGGTGCCGTCCTGGACCTCGGTGTCGGCATCGCTGAATTGGTGTTCGTTGCGAAAGTGGCCGCCACAGGACTCCTCGCGAGCAAGGGCGTCATGGCAGAGGACTTCGGCGAAGTCGATGAAGTCGGCGACACGCCCCGCCTTTTCGAGTTCCGAATTAAGGCCGTTAGCCGACCCCGGGATGCGGACGTTGGTCCAAAATTCGTTGCGTATTTCGGGGATTCTTTTGAGAGCTTCATCAAGTCCGGCCTTGTCGCGGGCCATGCCGCACTTATCCCAGATGAGTAGACCAAGTTCGCGGTGGAAGGAGTCGACCGATTTGGTACCCTTGATTTCCAAAAGAGACTTCAGACGGTCTTTGACTACATTCTCAACTTTCCTAAATTCGGGGTGGTCGGTTGTGACTGCTCCTGGTTTTTGGTCGGCGAGATAAACAGCAATGGTTGATGGAATCACGAAGTAACCATCGGCAAGCCCTTGCATGAGTGCCGAGGCTCCTAGGCGATTCGCACCGTGATCTGAGAAGTTGGCTTCTCCCAGAACATGGAGTCCGGGAAGATTGGACATCAAATTGTAGTCCACCCAAAGGCCACCCATGGTGTAGTGGACAGCAGGATAGATCTGCATTGGCTGCTGGTAGGGGTTGTCACCCGAGATCTTCTCATACATTTGGAAGAGGTTTCCGTAGCGCGCGCGGATGGCGTCTTCGCCATCGCGTTTGATGGCATCTTCGAAGTCGAGGAACACCCCCAGCCCCGTTGTAGCAACCCCACGACCTTCATCGCAACATTCCTTGGCGGCGCGGCTTGCGATGTCACGAGGGCAAAGGTTCCCGAAGGATGGATACTTCCGCTCGAGATAGTAGTCTCGTTCATCTTCGGGAATGTCAGAAGCCTTCTTTTTACCTTCGCGAATGGCCTTGGCGTCTTCGGCTGACTTGGGGACCCAGATGCGACCATCATTACGAAGTGACTCTGACATAAGAGTCAGCTTGGACTGATAGTCTCCACTGACCGGAATACACGTTGGGTGAATCTGGGTGTAACATGGATTGGCCATGTATGCTCCACGTTTGTGAGCGCGGAAGGCTGCCATGACATTGCAGCCCATCGCGTTGGTGGAGAGGTAGAAGACGTTTCCGTATCCGCCAGTGGCCAGGATGACGGCGTCGGCGGCGTGAGTCGTAATTTCTCCGGTCGAGAGGTTCCGGACCACGATGCCCTTGGCATGGCCATCGACGACGACGAGATCCAGCATCTCAGTGCGGGTGTGCATGGTGACGCCGCCGCTATTAATTTCTTTTTCGAGTGCCTGATAACAGCCGATGAGAAGCTGCTGGCCGGTTTGGCCTCGGGCATAAAAGGTTCGCTTAACCTGGGCTCCACCGAAGGAGCGATTATCGAGAAGGCCGCCGTATTCGCGTGCGAAGGGAACACCCTGGGCAACGCATTGGTCGATGATTTCGGTGGAGACCTCGGCAAGGCGGTGGACGTTGGCTTCGCGGGAGCGGAAGTCACCACCCTTGATGGTGTCGTAGAAGAGGCGGTGAACTGAATCACCGTCATTCTGGTAGTTCTTCGCAGCATTGATTCCGCCTTGAGCTGCGATGGAGTGTGCGCGACGCGGACTATCTTGGTAGCAGAAGCAATCGACCTTGTAGCCGAGTTCGGAGAGGGTAGCAGCGGCGGAACCTCCTGCGAGGCCGGAACCGACGACGATCACTTTGAATTTCCGTTTATTGGCCGGGTTGATCAACTTGGAGTCCATTTTATGGGACTTCCATTTATCGGAAAGCGGACCGGCGGGGACTTTTGAATCTAAGCTCATGGGTCGGGGAGTTTATTTGCAAGCTTCACAGCCGAAGCCGAAGAGAAGGATGGCGAGAGGAATGGAAATGAAACCAAGGTAGATGACAATGGCATAGACCTTAGAAAGAATCTTGATGGGACCTGCGGTTTTCTTGGAGCGAAGACCGAGGGTTTGAAAAATGGAAGCGACGCCGTGGCTCAGGTGAGAACAAAGGAGAGTCATTGCGATGAGGTAGAAGATGACGACAAGGGGACTTTGGAAGCCTACGATGACCATTTTCCATGGGCTTTCGTCACCAAGTGAAGCCAACTCGCCGTCAGTGCGAATTGTGAAGTGAAGGATATGGAAGATGACGAAGGCGAGAATTGTGAGTCCACTCCAGATCATGATTCGAGAGGACTTCGGTGCCTGGACTGTCGCTTCATGGGCATATTTGGGGCGGGCCGATTTATTTTCCTTTGTCAGGAGGACGGTAAACCAGATGTGAACTACGAAGCAGGCGAGCAAGCCGATCCGGGCGATCCAAACCCCCATGCCGTGCAGGAAGGTGTGGAGGAAATGGGCGTATTCATCGAACGCTTCCTGACCCGCGAAGATGAGGAGATTGCCGGAGAGATGGCCGGCAAGGAAGAGGACGAGGGCCAAACCCGTGAGGGCGACGATAATTTTACGTCCGATGGAAGATTTTACGAAGGCGCAAGGGGAGCAGGAAGGAGCACTCATGGTTCACTTGGGCACCCAGCGGGTGCTTGAGGGAAAGTATGGCCCAAGCGTGAAAAGACAAGTGGAGAAAGGGAGGATTTTACAACTGTTCGTGAGAGGTTGTCTGATATCTGCAGATTGGATGTTTCAAACACTGGAATGCCGGAAATAGGGGCGCGGGTGCAATTCGGTGGACAGGCGAAACACATGAGGGCGTGCTTTGCCTATTCATGGGAAAGGCTATTAGTCATGTTCAAGCCGCTTGCCTCAGGTTTGACAGTCGTTGTTGATAGGGCCCAAGCTCTTGTATAATGCTAGGGTCTCTAAGTTTGTCGTGCGAATCATAACATCGATTTCGTCAATTAATGAACCACTCGGGATTGACCTTCATCTTTCTTGCGATGTCCTTCGCAGGGTCGTTGACGGGGTGGATGAGTCCGCAGTCATGCCAGAGTTTGATAATGGTATCGAAGTCGGAGTCTTGATCTGGTCGGATTGTGAGCATGAATGATTTTCCTACTAACCTACAATTTCCTTGATCACGGTGCCTCCAAATTGGGAAAGCTGTTTGTATCGACCGGCATGGAAGTAGGTGAGCTTATTGTCGTCCAGGCCAAGGAGGTGGAGGAGGGTGCAATGGAAGTCGCGGATGGGGCGGGCAATGTCGACCGCTTGGGCGCCAATGTCGTCGGTGGCTCCTACGATGGCCCCTTTTTTGACGCCACCTCCGGCCATCATGATGGTCATGGCGTCCGCGTTGTGGCCGCGGCCAATTGAGTAAACTCCGCCTCGTTTGTTGTTGTCGGGCGTGCGTCCAAACTCTCCATTCCAAATAACGAGGGTGTCTTCGAGCATGCCGCGTTGCTTGAGGTCTTTAATGAGAGCAGCCCAAGGTTTGTCGACGGCGGCGATGCGGGAGGAGTGGCCGCGTTCGAGGTAGTCGTGTGAATCCCAACCACCGGCGAAGATCTGGACGAAGCGAGTGCCTTTTTCGACGAGTCGGCGGGCCATGAGGCATTGGCGGCCAAAGTCATGGGTGACCTTGTCATCCATGCCATACATTTCCCGGATGTATTCAGGTTCGTCATCGAGTTCGACGACTTCGGGAACTTCCATCTGCATGCGATAGGCGAGCTCGTAAGATTCCATGCGTGCCGCGAGGTCGGCATGCTCGGGATGACGTTTGGCATGTTGATCGTTCAGGAAGGCCAGTTGATCCAAGGCGGCCCGCTGGTGGGCGCGGGTTTTGAAGGGTTGGGATTCGAGGTCAAGAAGCGGGGAGCCCTTGGGCCGAAGAGCGGTGCCTTGGAAGTGGGCGGGGAGGAATCCGTTGGACCAATTTTTGGAACCACCCTGGGGAAGGGCCATTTCAGTCATGACGACGTAGCCGGGAAGGTTTTGGTTTTCGGATCCGAGTCCGTAAGTGGCCCAGGCGCCGAGAGCGGGATCAGCTCCGAGGCGGCTGCCGGTGTTCATATGGAAGAGAGCTTCCGGGTGGTTGAGGGACTCGGCCTGGCAACCACGGTAGTTACAAAGTTCGTCTGCGACCTCGGGGTCGGACATGTATTTCCACTGGTCGCACATATCCATGCCGGACTGACCGGCCTTTTTGAATTTAAAGGGTGAGCCGACGTAGAATTGGTAGGAGCCGGCGGCAAGGCCGCGGTCATTCTTTGATTCGGTTTTGTGGAGCTGGGTGAGCTTTGGCTTTGGGTCGAAGGTGTCCATGTGCCCGGGGCCACCTTCCATGAAGAGCATGATGACATTTTTTGCTTTGGCTGGAGCCATGGGTTTCTTCGGAGCCATCGGATTGACTGTGACTTCGTCAGCGAGGAGAGAAGAAAAAGCGACGGAACCCATGGAGGTACCTAGGCCGTATAGGAATTCGCGACGGGAGTGTGCGTCGGAGAGAGGACGGGAACAGAGGGGAGATTTCATGGTCTGGAAATTGTGAGGTTAAGTCGTCTACAAGGACTCTTAGTAGCTGAAGACGAATTCGTGGGAGTTAAAGAGGATGAGGCAGAGGTCGGCGAGGGCCCTAGTGTTAGGGGGCACGTCTGAGGCATGCTTGTCCCGCTGGTAGTCGTTGAAGACAGGGAGGAGTTCCTGATATTCGAATGGCTGACCTGAAAATTCCTCAACGAGGGAGCGGGTGATTTCAGTGGGGTATTCGCGTGGCTTGGGAGTTTCCTTGGCGTGGTAGGCTTGCATTTCCTTCACGTAGGCTTCTACCCTCGTGGCTTCGTCGTTACTTGCCTTTCGATTAAAGACGAGGTGGAAGGCCCTTTGAATCTGCTCGGAAAGGGTTCCGGATTCTTTTTCCAATCTTAGGGCGAGGGCAATGGAGCGGTCGGTGACAAGATCGCTGTTCATGAGCGTGAAGGCCTGCGGAGAAACGGAGGCAGAGTCACGGTCTTCACAGGAGTCGTTTGGGTTGGGCTGGTTGAAGGTTTCGAGGAACGGGTCGGCAAGCCCGCGAACGCGATAAGCGTAGATGGAGCGGCGATTTCGTTGTTCCGGAGTTTTGCTGGGGAGGTATGTCGGTGCGATGGAGAACTGAATCATGCGGGGTTGCAGTGCGACTTCCATGTTCATTTCAGGGCGAATGGGAAGACCTCCTGCTGCCGGGTTGAGCTCTCCGGTGATGTATAGCATGGAGTCCCTGAGTTCCTCGGCAGTGAGTCGCCGGTTTGGGAAGAAGGCAAAAAGGTCATTGTTTGGGTCTTCCTGCGTGAGCTTGTATTGGTCGTCGTGGCGTCCGGATTGCTGGTAGGTTTCGGAGGTGAGGATGAGGCGATGGAGTCGCTTCATGCTCCAGCCATTTTCGACGAAGTCGGCAGCGAGCCAGTCGATGAGCTTGGGGTGGGTGGGTGGCGCCCCCTTTACGCCGAAGTTGTTTGGATTTCCGGCGATGGGTTTTCCAAAGTGGTATTGCCAGATTCGGTTGACGATGGAACGGGCGGTGAGTGGGTTTTTGGGGTGGGCGATCCACTTGGCGAGGGCGAGGCGGCGACCGTTTAGATCTTCCGGCGTGGCATAAGGGTCGTCTTCAGATGCTTCGTTAACGGGGATTCCAAGAGCGGAAAGAACGCCCGGGGTCACCTTTTCGCCGGGGGCTTCGAGGGCTCCACCGGTGAGGATGTGGGAGTCGGGTTTCCAGTTGTTTTTAACGTTCCCTGGTATCCGCAGTTTGCGGGCGTTTAGGAACTTGGGGTCAGGGCCATTGTAAACGGATTGAACCATGGGCAGAAAACGTTCACGGCGGCGATTCCAAATCCATTCATCCTGTTCGCGGACTTTGAGTTGCCCTTTTTCAGTTTCGTCGAGTCCAACGTGTCGTGGTGGTTTTTGATCAACCGGGTCGTTTTTCCGTGCGTTGAGATCTTTGTAAGGGAGGTTGTTTTCAGAATACCACTTGCGAGCATGCTCCTCGACCTTCTGCTGAAGTCGCTTGGCCTCGGCGTCAGCGAAACGGTGAAGGTGATCGACCTGGGCCTTCTCTTCTTCAAAACCGAGCTTGTTGTCGTGCTCCTGCCACGAGACGTTGCGTTCGGCCAGCTGGGTGCCGGCGAAGACTGAATACATGCGGTAGTAGTCTTTGGTTGGGAGTGGATCAAACTTGTGATCATGGCACTTAAAGCAGCGCATCGTGGTGGAGAGGAAGGTCTGGCCAACGGCATTCACAACATCATCGACATATTGCTGGCGGGCTTCGGGGGCCTTCACCATGGCCGGATCCCAGGGGCCCATCCGAAGGAATGAGGACGCGACCATTTGTTCGGCCTCTTTTGCTGAAAAGTGTCCTTTTTTACGGAGGTCTTTATACTTTGCATTATCGCCCACGCGTTTGCGAAGTGATTGGTCGGCGAGTTCATCCCCTGCGATTTGTTCCATGATGAACTCATTGTAAGGTTTGTCTTCATTGAAGGCGCGAATGACATAGTCGCGATAGCGCCAGGCATTGGAGCGCTCATAGTCATTGGAGAGTCCTCCGGTATCGGCGTATCGGGCGACATCCAGCCAGTGTTGGGCCCAGCGCTCACCGTGTTGTGGGGAGTTGAGAAGTCGGTCGATGAGTGCGGCATAGGCGGTGTCAAAATCTTTGTTGGCCGCAGTAATAAATTGAGAAACCTCGGGCGGGGTGGGAGGAAGGCCAACCAGATCATAGGAGGTGCGACGGATAAGAGTGCGAAGGTCGGCGCGTGGAGCGGGCTTGTATTTGGAGGAGTTGAGTTTGGCGTGGACGAAGGCGTCGATCGGATTTGATTTTCCGGATGGAGGCGTGGGCTTTTCGAGGGGCATGAAGGCCCAGACGCTCTCTAGCTTGTAGCGACGGTAGGTCCAGTCATCAGCGAGTCCGCCGGAAGTTTCGATGATAATACCTTCGTCGGTGATCTTTTTGTCTTTTTCGGCATTGAGGATTTTTTGCTGGGTTGTCTGGTCGGGCCAGGGCGCGCCGTTGTTGATCCAGGTTTCAATGTGAGCGATTTGATCCGGTGTGAGGCGATCGTTCTCTTTGGGCGGCATTTCAAAATCAGGGTCCTCCCATTTGATGACAGTCATGAGAAATGACTTCTTGGCGTCGCCGGGAACAAGGAGATCTTTAACGAATTCTCCTCCTTTTA
>JBDNAG010000287.1:0-10519 GCA_039768565.1 Akkermansiaceae bacterium
ATGATCACTCCGATCGACTCAACCAGAGTCAGGAGCCCCACGTTCACGAAGGAGACAACGAGCACCGTCGTTGCCGAGGATGACTGGACCAGACCGGTTGTCACCAGTCCGGTCAGGACCCCCTTAAACCGGTTTCCAGTGATGGACGAAAGGGCCGCCCGCATCTTAGCGCCAGCGAATTTCTGCACTCCTTCTGACATGACTTTCATGCCAAATAAGAAAATGCCCAGTGCTCCTAGAATTTGCAATATTGTGCTCATCGATTGTTTTTTTTCGCCCCCATTTGTTTTGTGGGGCTCCTCTACTAAAAAACGCAATCTCACAAAAGATGTCAGGATTTTTGTGTGTCATTCCTGTCACATTCATTTAACGCAGATCGCTATTCAAATTTCCTCACATCCCGCGGAACAGCCTTGACCCTGTCCAAGATCAAGGAATTCAGAACCACAACAACTTCGAATACCGCGCACGAGATGCCCGCGCTCCCTACTGTGACAAATCTGTGACAAATATTTTTTTTGATTCCGAAAAATTTATTACAGGGTCCTATCGTCCATAGAAAGTTCGTCGCCAACACCCTCTTTTCTCCCCAATCCGCTCCACTCCAAAAACGTCTTCAAAGCTTTCTCACAAAAAAAACGAAATGAACAAACAGAACTGCCTAAAAACCCATGCTACCATAGCCTTCACAGGCTTGCTTAGCGCACAACTCGTCTCTGCCGGTGACACCGGATCGGTCTTACAGGACATGAACCCCATGGTTCCGGACCTCAATAAATGTAACATTTTTGACAAGAACACCTTGTATGCAAGTGATAGTGGATTCATTAGAAAGGTCAAACTACAGGGCCGTTATCATAGCCAGTATATCAGCCAGGTTGAGTATATTGACGGTGTCCGTAATAATGAATTTGATCAAACTCAACACCGCCGGGCTCGAATCCAAATGAGCTTCGATTTTGCTAATAATCTATCGTTCGGATTCGACGCTAACTTTTCAGACGGCGATAGCACCAATACAGACCTGGTGAGAACTGGCGATACATTCATTAATAATTTCCAGACCATTAATTTCCAGTGGAAGCCTTCCGATGATTTCTATGTGATTATCGGTAAAGATAAGCAGGACATTACCCGTGAGGACATTCAATCCTCGAGATTTATCAAAACCATCGAGCGTGCCCCCATCGTAAACGAAATCGGGCAGCAACGTCCATGGGGAGCTCAGGTAGGATGGGTAACCAATGGGATTGAACAACGCATTGGCGCCTGGGTTTATGGCGCCTATGATGAAGGTCCGGAGTGGGTCGACTTTCGCGCCAATAAAGGACTCTCCTACAACCTAACCGTTCCAGTGAATGAAAACCTCGACTTCCACCTCGACTGGAATTACGTCGATAACGACGGTGGTCGTGAGCGTGCACGCGGAAACGCTGAAGTCGGCACATTCGGCTCAGCTTACGAGCATGCACTTGCCTTGGGAATCGACTACGAAAAAGACCGATTGAAGATCATTTCCGACTTCATCTACGGCGCCAACCGCGAGCGGTCGGGAGCCTATCAGGGGTCCGAAGAAATCCCAGCTGGAAATGATACGTGGGGATTTTACGTAATGCCTTCCTATAAAATCACTGAAAGCCTCGAAGGCGTATTTCGCTACCAGTATATGGATTCAGGTCGTCAACAACGCACTCAGCGATTTGGAAACGACGGCGACGGCGATAGGAATGCGCGTTTTAATGTTGAAAACTACCACTCGGTTTACGCTGGATTTCAGTATTTTCTTTGTGGAGAAAACCTCAAACTGATGTGTGGCTATGAGCATGCTTGGGGTGACCTCTTCGGAACAAACACCGAAATCGAAACCAGAAGCTTGCAGTTTGGACTGCGCACGTATTTCTAGGATTTACGGCTTAATTTCAGAACACAAAAAATGTGGACGACCTCACGGTCGCCCACATTTTTTTTTGATTTTTAACTTCAGGAGGAATTAAGACATCACCTTAGTCTTACCAGGAATGGCACAAGGATAGAGTCCGTCTTTGCCTGGCTTCGGTCCGGGATCGGCATCCCAAGCAAAGGATTCCGGCATGATCGAGAGACCTTTCGCCAACGCGTCCGCGTACTTGATTTCCTGTCCGGAATATGTCGCCATGCGACCAAGAATCGCAGTCATGGTCGAGGCTGCCGTGTAGTAAGCATTGTTAATCGGCTTATCCTCACGGATGTGACGATAGAGCTCGTTGTGCTCGATCTGATACGGCGAAGTCTTATCTTTGGAACGGTGACGCCAAACGGTCTTGCCAGCTGCATCAACAATCCGGCCCGGATAAGCCTTACCACCCTGGCAACCGATAATCTCGGTCACGCGGTTCAGCGCGCCCTTCTGGTGACGGCACTGGGAATTCAAGACGGTTCCGTCTTCGTAAGTAAACTCAACGTAGTGGTGATCGAAAATTTCTCCGAATTCCTTGCCGACACGAACCTGACGACCACCCATTCCCTGGGCCTTTACCGGAGGGCCACCCTTGAACCAGTTCATCACGTCGATGTTGTGAACGTGCTGCTCGACGATGTGGTCTCCGCAAAGCCAATTGAAGTAGTACCAGTTTCGCATTTGATACTCCATCTCGGTCATCCCTTCAGCTCGAGGACGGACCCACACGCCACCACTATTCCAGTAAACCTGACCGTAATTGATGTCGCCCACGATTCCCTCTTTGAGCTTGGCCAAAGTCTCGATGTAACTCGGCTGGTAGTGGCGCTGAAGTCCACAAACGACTTTCAAACCTTTCTCGTCGGCCTTTTTGGCAGCCTCCAGAACCTTGCGGATACCCGGCGCATCAGTCGCAACCGGCTTCTCCATGAATACGTGCTTTCCTTGCTGGACCGCGTATTCGAAGTGCTGGGGCCGGAAACCCGGAGTCGTGGTCAGGATTACCACGTCCGCGGCATCAATGGCACCACGGAATCCGTCGAAACCATCAAAAATTCGATCTGCCGAAATGTCCACCTTATCGGCATATTGCTGGCGAAACGAACTCACCGCCTCTTCAGCCCGGTCGCGAAATGCGTCGGCCACCGCAACCAGCTTGGTCCCGGGAACATTTAGAGTCTGGGCCGTGGCACCACGTCCACGTCCACCGCAACCCACGGTTGCCACTTTAATCTCGTCACTTCCACCTGCCTGGGCAAACCCCGCGATGGGAAGCGTGGCCGCTGCAGCGGCACCTGTTTTGAGAATGGTTCGTCTATTTATATCTTGAAGATCGCTCATCGCATCAAGGTTACGGTCATTGAAGGAAAGATCTAGCGAAGAAGTTCATCTTCATAAACCACCGTCAATCCAGCCCGATTCAGAACCGATGCACCAAATTCACAATCCTCAACGAACATTGCCAGCAAAGCATGCCCTCGATGCTGTACCATTAGCGAAAAGGCGTAATCGAGATTTGTTTCAGCCTCATATAGCTTGTTCAGGCACTTCTTTAAGTCCCCGCACTCCTTCATTTTCACAACCAAAAGCTCCGAAAGCGTATAAGCAATCCCCTGCTCCATAAACAATTCCTCGGCACTATCAGGATCATTCACGATCAGGCGCGCCACCGTGGCATCCCGCGAATCCTGCACACTTAGGCCAATCACATCGATTTCACGGCGACTCAGCAGGTTGGAAAGCGAAGAAAATGCCCCCACTCGATTTGGCATCATGACTGAGAATTGCCGGACAAATTCCCTCCGTTTGCTCACATCTTCGCTGGTCGTCATTATTCGTGGTCGAATGATTATCAGAATCTTCGCTTTTGTTCAATCCACATCTAGGGCAGAGAATCCGCCTGTGACCCAGGACTATCTCAATCGCTTTGGAGGCATCGCCCGACTTTACGGCCTCGCTTCGCTCGAGCGCTTCTCCAACGCTCACGTCATGGTCATTGGACTTGGCGGAGTCGGATCCTGGACCGTCGAAGCCCTCGCCCGCTCCGGAGTCGGGCAATTCACCCTCGTCGACCTCGACGATCTCTGCCTCACCAATACCAACCGCCAAATTCACGCTACCCACGAAACCATCGGACAATCCAAGGCTGTCGTTCTCGCTCAACGCGTCCTCTCCATCAATCCCGGAGTCCGCTGCACCGTGGAACAAACTTTCTACTCAGAAAAAAACTCCGCAGAGCTCCTCTCCTCCAATCCCGACGCCGTCGTTGATGCCATCGACTCGGTCCGCGCCAAGTGCCATCTCCTCGCCACCTGTCGGGAAAAAAACATCCCCGTCATCGCCAGCGGCGGTGCCGGCGGCCGGCTCGACGCCTCCCAAATCCGGCTCGATGACCTTTCCAAAACCTTTGGCGACGCCCTCCTCCTTTCTGTCCGGAAGCGACTCCGCTCCGAATACCATTTCCCAAGAGCCGCGAAAAAAGCCCGAAAATTCAAGATTCCGGCCGTTTTCTCACCCGAACAACCCAAATTCCCCACCTGCGACGGAGACACCACCACCGACCGCCCGGAAGAAATGCCCGGCGGTATTAAATGCGACTCTGGCTATGGAGCCGCCACCCATCTCACTGCCACTTTCGGCAACCTCCTCGCCGGCTGGGTCCTTGGAGAGCTCTCCCAACCCAAGGTTTAGCCGAAAGCCCCTTCTTCGGCTCCACTTCACGAAAAAAGCGGCTCTCAGAAGAGAACCGCTCGTTAAAACCGTTAAATTGGCTGTAAACCTAGTTTACACCTTTCTTGGACATTTTCGTCCCCTTGGTCGAGCCCTGACGCGCCTTGAAGCGAGGATTCGTCTTATTGATCACATAGAGAGTACCTTTACGTTTGACGACTTGGCAGTCAGCGTGGCGGCGTTTGGCGGAGGCGAGGGAAGAAAGAACTTTCATAGATCCAGAAGTTGAGGGCGGGAGACTACTCGCCAATCCCCACCTGTAAAGCCCATTCCCCACAAAATTTCATGTGCAAGTCTACCTCTGCCATGCTTCACTTCTCCAACGCAGTTTTACATGTCGGAGTCCTACTTTCAAGAAGCAGTCAACACCCCCGAGACTCCAGAAGACCTCACTCTCCGTCCTCCCGGTTTCGAGGACTTCCACGGACAGGAAAAAGTCACCGAACGCCTCATGCTCATGGTCGCCGCCGCCAAAGGGCGCGAAGACGTCCTCGAACACGTCCTCCTCTCCGGCCCTCCCGGACTCGGAAAAACCACCCTCGCCAATATTGTCG
Organism: Akkermansiaceae bacterium; assembly: GCA_039768565.1. GTDB lineage: Bacteria > Verrucomicrobiota > Verrucomicrobiia > Verrucomicrobiales > Akkermansiaceae > SW10. The sequence goes on from JBDNAG010000287.1 coordinate 5,221, forward strand.
CCACCGCCGTCGGCACCACCCTCCACACCACCTCCGGCCCCCAAATAGAAAAAGCGGGCGATCTCGCCGGTATTCTCACCAATCTCCAACGCGGCGACATCCTTTTCATCGACGAAATCCACCGCCTCCACCCTGCTATCGAGGAATACCTCTACCCCGCCATGGAAGACTTCCGGCTCGATATCATTATCGACTCCGGCCCCTCCGCTCGCTCCATCCAACTTCAGCTCCCAAAATTCACCCTCGTCGGCGCCACCACCCGCTCCGGCATGCTCACCTCCCCGCTCCGCTCCCGCTTCGGCCTCATCAACCGGCTGGATTACTACACCCACGAGCAACTCTCCGTCATCATCCAGCGGTCCGCTGAAATCCTCAGCCTCGATATTACGGAAGAAGGAGCTCTCACCATTGCCTCCCGCTCACGCGGCACCCCCCGCATCGCCAACAATCTCCTCCGTTGGACCCGTGATTACGTTCAGGTCAAATCCGATGGCACCATCACCGGCACCACCGCCCAAGCCGCCCTCGAAATGATCGAGATCGACGAAGACGGCCTCGACGAAATGGACAAGCGCATCTTGGAGGCCATGATCTACAAGTTCACCGGAGGCCCCGTCGGGCTTTCCTCCCTCGCCGTCGCCATCGGCGAAGACGCCTCCACTCTCGAGGAAGTCCACGAACCATTCCTCATTATGCAAGGCTTCGTCAAACGCACTCCCCGCGGCCGGGTCGCCATGCCAGCGGCCTACACCAAAATCGGAGCCGACCTCCCTCCCGACAATTCCGGCCAACCTTCACTTCTCTAAAGCGATGTCACTTCACGAAGACCTCCTCGAAAAAGCCAAGGCCTCCGGACTCCGCCGCACCAAGGCCCTTGAAGCAATTCTTACCTGCCTAGCCGATCACAACCGGCCTATGACTCTGGCCGAGCTCACTTCCTGCGGCCACCTTGCCAAACAATGCGACAAAGCCACAGTCTTTCGCCTCCTCCAACGCCTGAGCGACAAAGGAATGGTCCGCCGCCTCGGCCTTCACGAGCGGGCCGCCTACTTTACCCTCCTCCTCCCCGGCCAACACCGGGACTACCTAATCTGCACCGATTGTGGAAGCATTGACCCCATCGATGCCCCCTGCCCCGTTCACAAGCTGGAGGAAGAAATCCGCCAAGAAACCGGCTTTGTCGACCTCTACCATGAACTCGAATTCTTTGGCCGCTGCCCCAAGTGTGCCGGATAGAAGACACACAGACTTATATTGCAGCTAAAAACTGTCTCCCCGCCGATCACCGGCCGAACCTTCCCATTGTTTTTAATCGCAGGATTGTCTTCGTATTACAAAACCGCTGTAGTTTGGGTTAATCTTGAAACCCCGCAATTCATCGATTTGACCTTCCCCCATGAAACTCTCTCTTCAAATTTTTCTCGTCGCTCTTGCGACGATCCTTCCCGGACATGCCGACCTGCACATCACCGAATTCATGGTCCTCAACGGAGGATCACTGAAAGATGAGGATGGTGATTCCTCCGACTGGATAGAGTTGTTCAATTCCGGCCCCGACAGTGTCGACCTCGACGGCTATTTCCTGACCAATGATGAAACAGCTCTCACAAAGTGGACCCTCCCGGCGATCCAACTCGAGAGCGGAGCCTTTCTTCTGGTCTTCGCCTCGGAGAAAAACCGACAGCTTCCCGACTCCGAACTCCACACCAATTTCAAACTCGCCAATGGTGACTACCTTGCCTTAATCGACCCCGACGGAGCCACCGTCATCGTGGAATTTGGCTCCCCCGCCGATCCACTCCCACCTCAATTCGAGGACATCTCCTATGGCCTCATGCAAAACGGAAACCGCACTCCCGCGGTCCTGCTCGACGCCAAACCTTCCGGCAAGGCCTTGGTTCCACTCAATGGTTCTCTTGGGGATTCCTGGCAGGGACTTGGCTTCAACGATAACACCTGGAGTTCGCTGACCGCCGGAGTCGGATACGACGAATCCACAACTTACAATTCCCATTTCGGAGCCGGTGGCGATCTCGACAACGCACTCAACAACGTCAACACCTCGGTCTACCTGCGCTTTCCATTTCCCCTGGATGAAAGCAATTTGATTTCCGGGCTGACCTTGAAGATGAAATACGACGACGGCTTCGCCGCCTTCCTCAATGGCATTCGCGTCGCAGGCGCAAATGCTCCGGGCGCTCTCTCCTGGGACACCGAAGCATCCGGCCAGCATAGTGATGCCGAAGCGGTCACCTTGATCGACTTCGACATCTCGGAGCATGCCCACTTGCTAGTCGACGGTCCCAACATTCTCGCAATTCACGGACTCAACGACTCCATTACCAGTTCCGACATGCTCATCTCCCCGGAGCTTCACGCCATCCGCGTGACCGATCCCACCATTGGAGGACCCGGATTTTTGGGAACGCCTTCACCCGGTGGATTGAACGGCGATACCTTTGGTGGCTTTGTGGCCGACACAAAATTCTCGGTGGACCGTGGAATCCACGACACCGCCTTTAATCTGGAAATCACCTCCGCCACCCCTGACGCCGAAATTCGCTACACTCTCGACGGCACCCCTCCCGACACCAACCTTGGCCAGGTTTACAGCGGTCCCATTTCCATCACGGGCACCGCCATCGTGCGAGCTCTCGCACACAAGCCCGGCTTCCGCCCCACCAATATCGACACCCACACTTATATCTTTCCGACCGACGTGGTGAACCAACCCCGCATGCGGAACGCCATCACCGGATCAGCCACCTATGGCCCCCAGATGATCGACTCCCTCAAAGCAGTTCCCACCATATCTCTCGTCACGGAAAACACCGGCTTCCTCAACGAGACTGCCGGCAACATCCGAAGCGAACACCAAACCTCGGTCGAAATGATGTTTCCCGATGGCACCCCCGGTTTTCAGGAAGACGGAGGACTAAGCAACTACGGCGGACGGTTTACCAACTTCCGCAAAAAAAGCTTTCGGGTCGCCTTTCGATCACAGTTCGGCGCAACCAAGTTGAAGTATCCCATCTTCGATGGTTTTGAGTATGAAAACTTCCCGCCAGCTGATGAGTTCGACGTCATCAACCTCCGCAGCGGCTCCCACGACATGGCCTCGCGCGGTGCCTATATGTCGAATCGATTCACCGACGACTCCATGATCGAGATGGGCAACATCGCGCCCCACGGACGATTCGTTCACGTCTACTTGAATGGCAACTACTGGGGTCAATACCACCTTCGCGAACGCTGGAACGCCGATATGGCCCAGAGCTACTACGGGGGACCCGAGTCCGACTACGAGGCAGTCAATGCCAACGATAACTTCATCAACGATGAAGAAGTCTATGATGGCCCGGGCGACTTCTGGGCGGAAACAAAAGCCCTCATCGCCGGTGCCAATCCTTTCGCGAACTCGCAAGACCATCTCGATGTCGCCAATCTCATCGACTTCATGCTCCTCTGGGTCAGCGGCAATTCCGAAAGCGAGTTCCGTAGCTTTGGCTCACGCGCTCAGGGCGTTCCCTTTAAGTTCATGATCAAGGATGCCGACGGCTACCTCCGCGCAGCCAGTGCAGGCAAAGCCAGCCACCCCGGCCCCCGCGATGTCATGACCGTAATGGCCGGCGACCCTGAGTTCAAAACGCTCTTGGCTGATCGCATCCACCACCATTTCTTCAACGACGGCGCCCTCACCCCGGCCAGAAACATCGCCCGCCTGCAACGGCGTGTCGACGAAGCCCGCCTAGGCTTCATTTCCGAAGGCGCGCGTTGGGGCGACGCCTTCCGTGAACCAGCCACCTGGGAATCCTACCAGACCAACCTCGTCAACAATCACTTCCCCGGCCTCGCTCAAACCATGGTCAGCCGCTTCAAATCAGCCGGGATGTATCCGGACATCATCGCTCCGGTCTTCAATCAACACGGCGGTTCGGTTTCCGATGACACACCGCTCACCATGTCGACCGACGCGGACAAAATTTACTACACCTTTGATGGCAGCGATCCGCGCCTTGTCGGTGGAGCTCCAAATCCGGCGGCATCGGAAGCCTCCTTTGACGACGGTGGGCCCGGCGAACAACAACCAGTCACCTACATGACGACCGGCCACGCGTGGAAATATCTCGATACCGGATCCAATCAGGGCACCGCCTGGAGAGCGACCGCATTCAATGACGCCGCATGGGCCTCCGGCCCCTCTCCGCTTGGTTACGGTGGCGACGGGGAAGCTACCGAATTGAGCTTTGGAGGCGACACTCAAAACAAGCATGCCACCACCTACTACCGCACCACCATTGAGATTCCCGATCCGACGGTGTTTCTGAATTTTCTGCTCCGTGTAAAGTATGACGACGGAGCTGCCGTTTACATTAATGGCGTCGAACGGTTCCGCCAAAATATCGACAACAACGCCGGCTTCAACGATTACGCCAATGGCACCGTTTCTGACGAAGGCGGCTGGAAAGACATCACGATCCCGGTCACCGCGCTTGTTGCCGGAACCAATAGCATTGCGGTCGAAGTCCATCAAGCCAGCGGCACCAGCTCCGACACCCGCATGGATCTCACTCTGCGTGGTCAGACGACCGACGTAGGCGGAGGCGGAGACAACTTCACCGACCCGTTCATCCTTGATCAACCCACCCTCATTCGCGCCCGTGCCTACAACAGCAATAGCGGAGAATGGAGTGCCCTCAATGAAGCCTTTTTCACCATCGACGCCGTCCCGGCCGATGCCACCAACCTCGTCATCTCCGAATTTCACTACCGCCCCGCAAATCCCACCACCCCTGCGGAACTTGCCGTCACCTCAGACCGTGATGACTTTGAATTCCTCGAATTTCTTAACATCGGTGACAGCGATCTCGATATGAACGATGTCCGCTTTTCCTCCGGAATCAACTTCAGCTTTCCCGACAATGTCGTCCTCGGAATTGGAAAACGGATTCTTCTCGTGCGAGACCGCGCTGCCTTCGAAGCCCGCTATGGTCCGCCTTCGGTTCAATCGTTCGAATATACCGGTCGACTGAGTAACGATGGCGAGCAATTACTTATCCTCGGAAGTGGTCCGGATCCCGTCAAGGATTTCACTTACAATGACCAGGCTCCCTGGCCCGTCAACGCCGATGGTAAAGGGCCCACCCTCGTCCTCATCGACGCGACATCGAATCCCGATCACACCAATCCCAACAATTGGATTGATAGCCAAAATCAGGGCGGCTCACCAGGAAGCGGAGAACCGGACGGACTCAACTACGACACCTGGGCTTCCTCCTTCGATCTTCAGGGAGCCCCC
>JBDNAG010000059.1:0-18041 GCA_039768565.1 Akkermansiaceae bacterium
CCTTGAGAACGCCCACCTTTGACAAGCCAAAGCAGTCTCGATGACAAGAAGTGTCTACATATGGTGTCTACACGAGCTATCTCTTAAAAAGGTGAAGACCCTAATCCGTTGAGGATTAGGGCCTTCAGATGGCTCCGGCGCTTGGGATCGAACCAAGGACCTAGTGGTTAACAGCCACCCGCTCTACCGCTGAGCTACGCCGGATACTCCTTTCGGTGCGGGCGGAATCTGTCTGGAGATGAGACCTTCATCAAGAATTATTTTACTCAAATTTTGACTTTTTTTAGGCCAAGCATTTTTGACTCTACTGAATTCAATTCCAAGAATCCCGCCTCGACATCGGGAAATCGCCCCCTATTCTCGCGCGCCCGCTGGAAAACTGCGGAAATTCAGCATGGCTAAAGGTGCATTCCAGACTCTTCCCGGCTTTCGAGACTTCCGTCCCGAAAATTGTGCGGTGCGTAATTACCTCTTCCGAACCTTTCGTGAAGTGGCAAGACGCTATGGTTTCGTGGAATATGAAACGCCCATCGTCGAGGCCACCGAACTTTACATGAAAAAGACCGGTGGTGAGTTGGGAACCCAGCTTTTCCGCTTCGAGGACCAGGGTGGTCGCGATGTCACCCTCCGCCCGGAGGTTACTGCATCTCTCGGCCGTGTTCTTATCGACAGCCAGCGCGCATATCAAAAACCGATGCGCTGGTTCGAAATCGGACAATGCTTTCGCTACGAAGCCCCACAGGCCGGTCGCACTCGCGAGTTTTACCAATTTAATGTCGACCTTATCGGCGAAGTCGACCCGGCAGCTGATGCCGAACTAATCGCCCTCACCATCGAGCTGATGCGCGAACTCGGCTTCCAGCAAGGCGATTTTGTAATCCGGCTTTCCGACCGACGCTACTGGCAAGATTTTGCTAAGACGAAAGGCTTAAGCGGTGAGCAATCCGAAGAACTGCTGAGTATTGTCGACAAGCTGGAACGTGATAAAAACGGAGTAAGCGGTCCGAAGCTCGAAAAACTGGGAATTTCACTTGCAGAGGTGGAAGAAGCCATCAAGTCCCCATCCGATCTCAGTGAAGATCTCAATACCGTGCTGTCCAATCTTGAAGCTCGCGGCATGAAGGACGATGTTCAAGTCGACCTCTCCATCGTTCGTGGTCTGGCTTACTACACCGGAGTAGTTTTTGAAGTCTTCGACGCTAAAAAGAAAAAGCGGGCTGTTGCCGGTGGAGGTCGTTATGACTCTCTCGTATCAGCCCTCTCCGACGGAAAAGTTGATCTGCCTGCCGTCGGTTTTGCCATCGGCGATGTTGTAATTAGGAATTTAATCGAAGACACGCCACATGCACTCGAGAAGATGCAGGCTGCGATCGAATCTGAGACCTCCTGCGATGTTTTTATCATAGTAGCCGACCCGGACCAACAGAGCCAGGCCTTGGCTCTCGCAACCAAGCTACGCTCCGAAGGAATCGCAGTTTCATATTCCTTGGCCGCCGCGAAGTTCAATAAACAATTCAAGGCCGCCCAGCAATCCAAGGCGCAACTGGCGCTCGTCATCGGAAACGAATACCCGGAAATATCACTTAAAATCCTCGCTTCACGCGAGGAGGTCAAATTGACCGCAGACGACTCAATCGTCGTAACCATCTCCCAATACCTGAATCAATGAGAACACACCACTGCAACGAAATCCGCCCCGGACATATCGGAGAAACCGTCACCCTCATTGGGTGGGTGAATACCGTGCGCGACCAAGGTGGCGTGATCTTCATCGACCTCCGTGACCGGGAAGGAATCACCCAGTGCGTCTTTCGTTCCGAGATTTCCCCCGAAGCCGCCGAGCTTTCACACAAGCTCCGCTCGGAAGATGTGGTGCAAGTCACCGGAAAGGTAGAAGAGCGGCTAAAGACCGATGAAGTTGACACTAAAAACGATAATCTCGAGACCGGCGAAGTTGAAGTGGCGGCTGCCGAATTGAAGATCGTAAACAAAGCTGAAGTTCTTCCCTTCCAGCTCGATAAAGAACTCTCGAACGAAGACCTGCGACTCAAGCATCGTTATCTCGATCTCCGTCGCCCTCGTCTGACCAACAATCTTCGCCAGCGCCATATTATTACCAAAGCTGCCCGTGATTATCTCTCCGATGACGGCTTCATCGAAGTGGAGACCCCTATCCTTTCCAAGGCAACACCAGAGGGAGCACGTGACTTCCTTGTGCCAAGCCGAATTAACCCCGGCAAGTTTTACGCACTTCCCCAAGCCCCTCAGCAATACAAACAAATGCTTATGGTTGCTGGCGTTGAAAAATACTTTCAAATTGCTCGGTGCTTCCGCGACGAGGACCTTCGTGCCGATCGTCAACCCGAATTTTCGCAGGTTGATATCGAGGCTTCCTTTGTCGATCAAGACGACATCATCGGCCTGATCGAAGGCATGCTGTCTTCGATGTTTGAACAGGCCCGTGGCGTCGAAGTTCCAACTCCATTCGAACGCTTGACCTGGCATGACGCCATGGACCGCTTTGGTTCTGATAAACCAGAGCGTCGGATTGGCATGGAAATGGTCGACCTTACCGAAGAGCTCAAAAACTGCGAGTTTCGTGTCTTTTCTGGGACTGTCGCCAGCGGCGGTGTGGTGAAAGCGATCAATGCAAAAGGCTTCGCCAACATTTCGGTTGGCCAGGTTGACAAGCTCACCAAGTTAGCTCAGGAAGCGGGCGCAAAAGGACTCGCTTACATTCAAGCCCGTGACACAGACCGCTCGACCTGGCGCTCTCCATTCGTAAAGCGTATGACGGATGAAGAGGTTGAAGCGCTCCGTGCGAAACTCAACATCGAACCAGGTGACCTGATTCTCTTCGCAGCGGACAAGTGGGAACCTGCTTGCGAAGTTCTCGGACGGATCCGCCTCGAAGTCGCCGCCTATCAAAATCTTCTCGAAGGAAACGAGGAACTAGATTTCCTCTGGGTCACTGAGTTTCCTCTCCTCGCTTTCGATGATGAGGAGGGCCGTTACGTTGCCGTTCACCATCCCTTCACCCGCCCTCTCAAGGAAGACGAGGAAAAGCTTCGCAACGGTGAACTCGATAATCTGCGGGCTCAAGCCTACGATGTCGTTCTTAACGGATACGAGCTCGGTGGTGGCTCAATCCGAATTCACGAATCGGATCTCCAAAGTTCGATGTTCAAGGCCCTTGGAATCACCGAGGAAGAAGCTAACACCGAATTCGCACATATTCTGGAAGCCTTCAAATTCGGGGCTCCCCCGCACGGTGGCATCGCCTTGGGACTCGACCGCGTAGTCATGCTCGCTTGCAAGGAAGACTCGATCCGCGAAGTCATTGCCTTCCCTAAAAACAACAAGGGAGCCGAAATCATGACCTCCAGCCCAGGCACGGCGACACCGGTCGCATTGCGTGACCTTCGAATCAAATCGACTTATGTCGAAAAGCCAAAGGAGGAGTAAAGTTTGACTCCATTCAAGCAATCCCGCACGGTACGCCCATGAAGTATGTGGCAGTTCTAGGCGGAATCTTCTGTGCCTGCGGTTCGATTGCACTGGCCGAGGTGGATTCGGAAATCCCACTGGGAATTGAGGCTGTGACCGGCCTACGGACTGATTATGTTCACCGTGGTTTCCACCTCGCGGAATCCTCACTCAATTATCAATTGGAGACTGAGATCTCACTTTCAAATGACACCTCGCTTCATCTTGGGATCGCGCACCTCTCCGAAAGTGATGGCAATTTTAACGAAACCACGAGTTATCTCGAATTGAGCTACTCCTTCAACACCAAACTCACTGCCGGGACCTCCTTCACCTATCGAGATCGAAATAAAAGCATCCTGCAGAGTGGTTTGGACGTTGGTTTCCATACATCCTTAGAAATCACCAAGGACTGGCGCTGGCGTAATGAAGTGAATTTTGACCTGGGAGTCGAGGGGATTTACCTCAACAGCGAGCTGGAATGGAGCAATATTATTTCCAAGAAGTCATTCGTCACCATCAATGCAGGTCTCAGCTATGTCTCAGACTACCTGGAGCGGAATGGGCTCAACGATCTTCACACAAACATAACTTACACCTACGCGATTTCCGAGCAAATTGCCTTCACCCCTTTTATCGGAGCAAGCATCCAGATCGATGATCAGGATGCCGACGACATTTTCTACGGTGGGCTCTGGTTTGAGGTTATTTTTTAGGCTCGGCCCGACGAGGTTTCCTTTGCGAGCGCTTTTCGAAAGCCTTTTTCAATTCTTCGAGAGATAATTGCTCGTCGTTGTTTGAATCCATTTTTTCAAACTGCTGACGACGTTCTTCATCAGGAAATGAACGTGGTGCTGGCGATTTTTGAAATTCTTCCCAGTCGAGAACGCCATCCTTGTTGAGACCCCATTTTTCGAAGTCTAATCTCGGTGAACGCTTGTCACCCAAAGGTCTTTTCCGACCTCCCCCTAGCCCATAGTCCTTCCGATCCAAGAAACCGTCCGAATTTTGATCCATACGGTCAAACATCTTGTTGAGCCTCTCCGGATCATTTTGCGCAAAAGGTGGATTTGCGACGAACTCTTCACGACTCACCCGCCCGTCTTTATTGGTATCGGCTTTGGCCAAAGAACGTCCATGCCGATCGCCTGAAACCGGCTTCAATTCCCGCGCAGTAATAGATCCGTCATGATTCTTATCCAATCGGTCAAAAATTTTGGCGCGATCTTCTTCCGGAAGTTGGGCAACACGCTTTCCCTTTGCAAACTCCTCACGGGAAATCTTGCCGTTGGAATTCGAATCAAGCTGCTTGAACAATTCAGCGGAACGAGCCTGATCCGGACGCTTTCCTTTATGCTTTGGCTCACTGTCTCTTTTTTCCTGGGCGACAGCACAGGAAAACAAGGAGGTCAGCAGGAGAATTGAGGTTTTAGTCTTCACAGGATGATTTGTGACTGAGTAAACCATGGAAAATCACCAAAGTTGCAGAAAAATCGTTTCTTTTACGTCGACCTCATTGAGTAAAAATTTAGGGTTTGGGCCATGGCAATTCTCCCGTCTCTGCGTGCGCCGCGCCCAACCCTGTCCTTCGAATTTTTCCCTCCAAAAAGCGATCAGGGATCCGAGGATCTTCTGGAGACCGTCAATGACCTCGGAAATTTGAATCCCGCTTTTGTCAGCGTTACCTACGGAGCGGGTGGAACCACCAGGGAGCGGACCCGGGAAGTGGTGCAACGAATCATCAAAGATACAAGCGTGCCGACGATTCCCCACCTCACATGTATTGGTCATACTAAAGAGGAGATGTCGGAAATTCTCACTCAATATAGCGATGACCATGTTGGAACAATTCTAGCCCTCCGAGGTGATCCTCCCCGCCACCAGCCTGACTATGACAGGAATTCAGATGATTTCAAATTTGCCAGCGATTTGGTCGCTTTCATCAAAGACCATTCGCACCAGTTCGAGATCGGAGTAGCTGGGTTTCCCGAGGGTCACCCGGGAACTCAAAACCGCCTGACAGAGATGGATTATTTTAAATCCAAGGTAGATCAAGGAGCAGACTATATTTGCACCCAACTCTTTTTTGATAATCACGATTTTTTGGACTACCGCGAGCGGTGTGACCTTGCGGGAATCAACCTTCCCATTGTCGCGGGAATTATGCCCATCACGACTCTCTCAAGTATGAAAAGAATGGCCGATCTGGCAGCAGGTAGCCGATTCCCGGCAAAACTATTGAGAAGACTTTCCGATGCGGGCGATGATGCTTCCGCAATCAGACAGGCCGGAATCGACCACGCCATCGAACAATGTCAGGAACTCATTGATCATGAGGTATCAGGAATACATCTTTATACGCTCAACAAGAGTAGCGCCACTCGGGAAATCGCGACGGCACTCACGATTTAGTTTTCGCTGTTAGAATCACTCAATCGCACCCGGGCCTGTTTAAGCAAGAGCTCTTTTGCCTGCGTGCTTATGGTCATAAAATTGACCTCACGTAGTTTGACCGGGATCCATCGCCAACCTTGCTCATCCTTTGGATAGATCTCGAGCAGCGCTTCACTGTTGTCGAAGGCGGCAGCGGGAACAGCTAACTTTAAATCACCACTGATCCGGTGTATATCCATCTCTCGTTTCATTCTCAAAGCTTCAAGTTGCGATACGCTCAGTTTGGACTCCGTCCCCCGATCCTTTCCTTCCTCAAACAACTTGCTCACATCAACACCAAAAACTGACTCTTCGTCAGGAGTGTCAATCCTCATCCGATCATTCTCAAGCTTCTGAGCAGATGAGGAATCGGTGTAGTCGAGTCCGAAATTATCAGTCAACTTGATCCCGATGGTTTTTGCAGCTTCCTCCTGAGTTGGTAGACGAGTTTCAAATGCCCCCTTCAACCTGGCTCTGCTCTCAGCGGTTAAATCGATCCCAGCAACTTTCAGGCCTCTACCTGCCGTTGAGAAAGAAAAACCACCTTGATCAAAATCGATCCGTAGATAGCTACCGTCGCTATCCAAAATCGATAAAGCGCGAAGCAACGACCACTTCTCTCGAATCGTAAGCCTGTCATTTTCATTCAACATGACCTGACCTGAAAACTCTATCCGGCGATTACTGGAACCATTAATTGCCAAATCACCTGAGATACAGCCTTCAATATATTCACGGGTATTTACGCCCCTCATTTGGATTAATTTCTCAATGGGCAGCGACGTAAAAGTGCCTTTCAGATCGAAATTGGGCATTTCTACGGGACCCGCAATTTGTCCCTCTAGCTCCGCACTCCCGTCACCCATCTTCAACTTCAAGGACTCCACGCTAATGCCATTTTCATCAAGCTTCACAGTCGCTGAGTCTATTACGAAAGGCCCAAACCAGTTTTGTTGAAACGTCCCTCCAGACAATTTCACCTCCCAGACTCCCCCTTTAAGAGATGCTTGAAAATCCGTGTTACGAACCGCACCGAAGGTCAACTTGGAGTAACCCCAATCAAATGAGCAATCGTCAATTTTCACTTGGGTGACACCCTGCCCATCCAGGCTTTCAATGATCGAGGAAAATCCACGTCTCATCTCCCCCTCATTTCCACCAGCCTTGAGCTTTAAATCTGCTTTATTCACACGAATAAAGGAAGGGTTCCAGTCCTCGGTTACGCCGGTCAAATAGGAAAACACACCGCTAAGCCCCTCAAAGTCCGCTTCGAAGAAAAAACTTTTTTCCCCACCCTCGATTTTTAAGCGGTGAAACTTACCTGATTTGATATTGCGAGAAAAACCACTGACTTCGATCTCCTCAGCACCAAGAACTTCGGAGATTTGATTGGTAATTTTCTCTCGATATTCAGGAGTTCCAAAATGACTCTTCAGGATGAAAAAACCGCAGATTCCGAACACAATCAGTAAAGGGACAACTTTAGAGACGAGCCCCAAAAAATGCCTCCAAAGAGATCTGGAGCCAATGGTCTTGGCATACCGGAACTGAAACCAAACACCCTGGCGACCGATCCAATCGGACACCCTGTTTTGATACTCATTGAGGCGCTGCTGATCGACAGGATTCTCCACATGGAAACGCTATGCGCGAAACCTGTAACTTGCCACTCCAAATAATAACTCACTGACGTGGTATTTCCCTCGCAGAAATGATCTTCAAACGGTATTCCTCCCGCCGTGGAATCCACAGATTACAAGGTCAGCCTAGAAATATTCGAAGGACCTCTCGATCTCTTGCTCTATCTCATCAAAAAAGATGAGGTCGATATCTACGATATTTCACTGGAGCGTGTAACCACGCAGTATTTGGATTACATTGAGACCTTTAAACTCCTTAATATTGACCTCGCATCTGAGTTCATCTCCATGGCTGCCAATTTGATGTATATCAAAAGCCGGACTCTTCTGCCAAAGAGAGAGCAACCGCCTGAAGAGGATGCGGAGGAGGATGATCCGCGCTGGGAATTGATTCGTCAGTTGATCGAATATAAAAAGTTCAAAGATGCCGCTGGCTTCCTCCATCGTCGTGAAATCGAGCAGGAACAGATTTTCGCCCATACTCCACTCAAAGATCCAAGACCGGAGGATGACGAGCCGGTTCCCCTTGCTGAAGCTTCAATCTTCGACCTAATCCGAGCTTTCCAGAACGTTCTCAAGCGTTTTGACGAGGCCAGGGACTTCGGTGATATTGTCGACGACCGCTACACCGTCAGTGACAAAATTGAATTCCTCATTAATGAGATAGAGCCAGGACAATCCCTCTCTTTGCAGAGCCTTTTCGAAAAAGCGAATTCAAAAGTCGAAGTCATAGTGACCTTCCTTGCTCTTTTGGAACTCATGAAAATGAATCAATTTCGAGCAAGACAATCCGGACTTCTAGGTCAGATCAATATTGAACGGAAGACGCCCGAGTAATGTCCCAGTCACAAGAATGACCGAAAGGCAGAAAATCGCTTTTTTTGGAGGGACTTTCGACCCCATCCATGAAGGTCATCTGGAAATTGCTCAAAAAGCAGTCACCCAGATTGGCCTCAAAAGAGTTATTTTCATTCCCTGCCGGCAATCCCCCCATAAAACGGAAGCCCCGAGCGCAGCCGACGCTGATCGTTTGAAGATGCTCGAACTCGCAACTGCCGATCTATCGTGGGCGGAAGTTAGTGATTTCGAACTAAAAAAGCCTCCGCCCTCTTTCACCTGGGAAACAGTTAGGCATTTCCGGGAAACCCTCGCGAAATCCGCCCGCCTGTTTCTCATCATCGGGTTTGATCAATGGAAAAGTCTCCCCCGTTGGAAAAATATAGAAACACTGGCTCTCGATATCGAATTCATCGTCGTCGGCCGAACCGAGCAGCCCCACCTTCAAGAAGGATACCGAGCCCATTTTATCAATGGAAACCACCCTGCTTCCGCCAGCGAGATCCGAAAAAAACTTTCGGAGGGCCGGGAAGACCGCTGGCTTCACCACGATGTCGCCAAACACATTCTCGAAAAAGATCTCTATTCCCCGCTTCGCTGACTTGCCCAATCCCATTTCATTCCATAGAACACGAGCAACAAACTAATTTCATGAGAGTATTTATTATTTCACTTCTAGCTACCTCCTTGTTGGTCACCGCTCAGGATGGGCCTGCCGTTGAGGCAGACGCGCCAAAAAAAGAGGAGAAACCGCAGTATGTGATCGATCTCGAGGCCTTGACACGGGACGAGGCCGTCGCCTACACGAATGCCTTCCGTCGTGCCAACTACCTCTTTCAACAAAAACGAGTCTTTGAGTCCCTTGAAGCGGTCGAGGAGCTTGAAGCCATTTACGCAAAGAACCCGGCATCACTCACCCTGAGAGGAGCATGCTACGTGGAGTTTCGAGCTTTCGACAAAGCACGCATTTCTTTTGCCAAGGCCCTGAAATTCAGCCCTGATAACTTCAATGTCCGCTTCAACCTCGCGGAAATCGAATTCGTGACGAAAAACTACGCGAAGGCGCTCGAAATTCTCAACCCGCTTCTCCTGGAGGCAGGCGATGATAGGACGACAAGCACCATGATTCCGTTGATTGAATTCAAGATTCTCCTCTGTAAAATTAAGACCGACGATATTAGTGGCGCTGAAGACATTGTTGCTAAAACTGACTTCCTCGACGACTCGCCTCTCTTCTACTTCGGCAAAGCAGCGCTTGAGTATGCCAAAGACAATGGCGTGGGAGCTGAAACCTGGCTCGCACGGGCCGGTCGCATTTTCAGAACCGATGACGGAGGCCTTCTTGCCCCCTGGCAGGATACCCTCATCGAGTTTGGCTACATAAAGAGCTTTTATGGTGGTGATTTGGAGGTCGAAAGCGGCATATCCACCGAAACCGGCGGAAAGTAGGCTACAGCGCAGGAATCTGCTCGAGCTTGATTCCGTAGGTTTTTGCGATCGCTGGTGCATCGGACTCTTTGTAGATTTCCCGGTAGTAAATTTCCTTGATGCCGTAAGCACAGAGCGTTTGCATGCAAGGTGTACAAGGCATCGTAGTCGTCGCAACGAGCTCCGCTTCCCCCCGTTTGAAGAGACTGCAAAGGTTCACCTCGGCATGCAGCATGAACTTTTGACGACTATCACGATCGTCCCAAAAGCCCGGAGGGGCATCAAAGCCTGGAGCTAAACCATTATAGGCTGTCGCAATCACACGGTTATCTCCATCGAGAGCGGCCGCTCCGACCTTGCGAAAAGGGTCCTCCGACCTCAAACTCGCAACTTCTGCCAATGCCATGGCATATTCGGGGATAGACAATCTGGTCTCGCTCATGCGTTTAATCGTGTAGAGTCCGCTTCCTTATGTCGAGCAACAGTCCGAAATTCAATTTCCGAAAGATGACACGGCGTTCAGCAATCGCCCTCGCGGGTATTGGGGTGCCCAGTTCAATCTGGGCAGCGGTGATAGAGCCCGACTTGTTGTCCGTCACTCGAAAGGAACTCACCCTTGCCCGTTGGCCAAAAGCACTCGACGGCTTTCGAATCGCACAGATTACCGACGTCCACTACCGCCCCGGGGCTGACGACGAATTATTGGCGAAACTTCGGGCAGCCGTCGATGCCGAGGCTCCAGATCTCATCGCCGTCACCGGAGATTTTGTGATCAACGATCCTTCTTCGCTCCCTGAATTTGCCAAAGCTTTCCAAGGAATCTCTGCCACCCATGGCGTCTTTGCCAGTCCCGGGAATCACGACCGGTGGCACTGCAACGTGGGTAACCTTAAAAAGACAATCGAAGGGACTGGTATGTCCTTTCTCAACAACGCTGGCACCAATGTCAGAATCAAAGGAGAAAACATATTCATCAATGGCCTCGATTCGGTTTGGGGTGGCCATCCGGCACCCCACCTCGCCTGGAATGGTCACCAGAAAGATACTCCAGTCGTATCACTCGTGCACGAACCCGATTTCTTCGACGATCTTCGGACAGTCAAACCTCTTGATCTCCAACTCTCCGGTCACACCCATGGCGGCCAATGCCGGGTGCCTTTAATCGGCTACGCTCCAGCAAAGGTGAAATTTGGCCGGAACTATGTCTACGGTCATTTTGAAAAAGACCGCTCCCAGCTTTTTGTGGGACGAGGAATTGGAACCGTTGGCCTGCGTGTCCGATTCGCCTGCCAGCCTGAGCTTGTCATTCTGACTCTTCGTTCAGCTTGATCAACATTGCAGAAAGTTCAGCGGGCTTTACCACGGGAAGCTGACAGGTCTGGCCGACGCAGTAAAAGGCCGTTGCCAGCCCTTCGGTAGACTTTAAGCCTGCCGTAAATTCACTTACCGGCCCCTGATTCCCCAAAGTGATCCGATTGGGATCGAACGTTTTTGTGGCTGCAAGAAGTAACTCCTCTCGTCCTTTTTCTCCGGCAAGAACCAAGCGTCCGGGCTTCTCAAGTGAAAACTGCAAACTCATTAGCATCTCCCCCATTCCGGAAGGGGATTCCTGAATCAGCCCCATGTAAGATCGAATCGTCGCCTCAGAAACCTTCCTGAGGTCTTCGCGCCCCGTCACCTGGGCTAAAATTCCAAATTCCCTTGCTGCAATCGCACTTTCAGTTGGAATAGCACCGTCGAACTGCCCCTTCAGACGGAATACCAAGTCAGCTCGTTTTTCGCCCTGATAAAAGCCTCCATTTTCCTTGTCGTAAAAAAGCTCCAGTGCACTTCCAGCCAAGGCTAACGCCAACTTCAGATCACCTGGGTCTAAGGTTGCCTCATAGAGTTTTCTCGTTCCTGCCAAAAACAAAAGATAGCTCTGCGCCTGAGCCGACTCATCCCGGTCACCATCACGCCAGCGATGCGCCAGACGCTTCGAATTTTTGTCCCAAAGCTTCGCCTTGATAAAATCATGCGCTTTTCGAGCTGCCTTAAGATACTTGGGTTCATTTAAAACTCTCCCCGTCCGCGCCATCGCACCAATCATAAGACCATTCCACGAGGCCAAGATCTTATCATCAGTTGCCGGCGGCACTCTTTTTGACCTGACCTCAGCAAGCTTTTTGAAGGTTGCTGCCACAAAGTTTAATTCCTCCTCACTTAGCCCTTCCCTTGGTTTCCTGAAATGGAGAATATTTTGATCTGGAAGAGGTTCAGGGTCACTGTGATCAATGAAATTCCCCTTTTCAGAGACTCCTAAAATTTCACGGGCCGCCTTCAATTCTTCGGCTGTCAGCAACACGGACAACTCTTTTTCCGTCCAACAAAAGCATTTCCCTTCCTTTCCCTCACTCTGCGCATCCTGCGCGCAGTAGAATCCACCATCGGGATGGGTCAGATCACGTAATACGTAATCGGCAATTCCTCTAACCACATCGCGGAATTGCTCCTCACCCGTCATCTGCCAGGCATCCAAATACAACTCCATGAGCTGCGCCTGATCATAAAGCATCTTTTCAAAATGAGGAACCAACCACTCCCGATCCACCGCATACCGATGAAAACCACCCATGACCTGATCATGAATCCCCCCATTCATCATGTGTCGGCAGGTCTTTAGAATCGCCTCCACCGCTTTCGGATCGCCGGATTGGAGCAAAAAGCGAAACACACTGACTTGAGGGAACTTCATTTCAGTCCCGAGACCACCCCAGACCGGATCAATTTGAGCCAAAACCCGCGGAATCGACTGATCCACCATGGCTCGACTCGGTTTGGACTCACTTTCCCCCTTCGAATGCAGACCCTCAAAATAAGTCTCCATTTGTCCGTGCATCTCCTTCGACTGTTTCAAAACATCCTCCCGCTTCGTTTCCCAAATATTGTGAACCTGCTTGATGACCGTCGGAAATCCGGGCTGACCATTGCGATCCTCCGGAGGAAAATACGTCCCCCCCGTCAACGCCTTCAGGTCAGGAGTTAGAAACATGTTGAGCGGCCAGCCCCCTGATTGTTGGGTCATTGCCTGAAATGCCGTCATGTAAACTTGATCCACATCCGGCCGTTCCTCCCGATCCAATTTTATCGACACGAAATTTTCATTCAAAAAAGCCGCAATCTTTTTATTTTCAAACGATTCACGCTCCATCACGTGACACCAATGGCAGGTCGAGTATCCCACACTGAGGAGAATGAGCTTTTTCTCCTCTCTGGCCTTTTGAAAAGCCTCCTCCCCCCAGGGATACCAATCTACCGGATTGTAGGCGTGCTGAAGCAAATACGGAGATTTTTCCTTGGCCAGACGATTTGGCGTCCCATTTTTTTCATCACTCTTTGCGGAAGCTATCAAAACAGCGCCAATCAAGCAAATCCATCGCATTGCTAAAGTCATCGGGAGAACCCTAGTCTTCCCTCGAAAAAAACAAAACCTGATTCTTCCACGCAAGGTTTTCTCGAGCCCGGCCATTCAATCAAAAAACAGGATTTCCCCTTCGATGAAACTTGTGCGAAATTCCGCCCATCAGACTTGCCCCCGGGCACGATTCCACCTTAACTCTCCACCCCTTTAGAGCAGATCTCTTTTCCGCTCCCTGCAACCTCTCAGCCATGATTGAAAATATCCGCAAATACACCGGTCTTATGATCGTCGTTCTGGTCCTTCTCTTCGTCGGACTTGTCTTCCTCGACGGAGGAGTCTCCAAAGCATTTAACGGCAAGCCCGTGATGGAGGTCGCAGACCACTCGATTTCAGAAAAAGAATTCAGACGACAGCGCGCTTTAATGCAGCTGCCGAGCCTTCTTCCCGATGCCTTTGAAATCCCAAGGGACTCACAACTGCTCGCAAGCCACTACCTCGGCGACACCCTCATCGACAGCCAGCTTCCTAAAACACCTTCGTTTTTGGTCCGGATTATGGCCAGTTACTTGCAGCCCTCCGTAGAAGAGCCCGAGCGCTTCATTGCCAACCGGATCAATGTTCGCAAGGCTGGTGTTGAATTCGGAGTCACTCCGAGCAACGATGAGGTCGAAAAATTCGTTGAAAACGTCCTCTTCGTCGATCCGGAAGGGAATCCCGATCAAGAAGCCTATTCTGAGTTTATCAAGAACCGTGTCAGCGCGATCGGTGGAAACCGCGGGTTCAATGATTATATTCGCGATCTTCTCACCGCGCAAAACCTCTCCAAAATCCTCGGTGGTGGCATTTCCACCGAAATGAGCACCGAAACAGCTCTCTTTGATGTTCAAAAACAGGTGATCACTGGCTCCAAGATCACTCTGGAAACGGGTGTCTATGAGGGCAAGGCCAAGCCAACTGAAGAGCAACTCAAAGCCTTTTTCGAGGAGAATAAGGGCAACTACAATTCCGACGAGCTCCGCAAAATTTCTTACACCTTGATCGAACCTAATTGGGACAAGGCCTTGGAGGAATTCAATGCCGCCAAAGCCAAAACCGATGCGGAGGAAGCTGAAAAAAAGAAAAAATTGGAAGAAGCCAAGAAAAAGGCTGATGAAATTCGCAAGAAAGCAGAAGAAGCCGCACGCAAGGCAAATGAAGCAAACACGCCTACTGCAGAACCCGAGCCTGTCGTAGAGTCTTCTGAGCCTGAAACAGCAACAACGACTCCAGCCAAAGCTCCTGCCCTGGAATCAACACCCCCCGCCGAGACCACTGAAACTACCCCAGCCACTCCTGAGGGCGACGGTTCCCAAGGTGATCCGGGTGAGCCGGGAGAACCTGCTCCTGCGCCAACACCGGCACCAGTTGATTCGAGTCCTCTGACAACCGAGGCTTCAACCACTGAGAATGACCTTGGAAGCGGCCTCAACGAAGCGTTGGAAGATGTCACCACTGGGAGCGCGGAGACCAATCCATTGACCACACTTCCAACTCCGACAAAACCAGTCACACCACCAAAGCCTGAAACTCCAAAGACAGCCAAAGAACAGCTCGATGGCGCGGCGAAACAGAAAGCCGTGGAAGCTCTGAGTGAAGCCGTGAATGATTTTTATCAGAAGTTGGCCGACAACGAGGGTGAAGACTTCGAAGCTATCTCCAAGGATTCAGGCTACGAAATCATAAAGTCTGAATTTTTCACCAAGGCAGATCCTCCAAAAGAACTCTCAGCCTTCATCGACAATCTCCAGATCGGTAAAATCGCCGACGCTGCATTCCAGCTCCCCGAGAATGGTGACCCTGATGAAAAACTCAGCCTTCCTTACCGCACTTCGGACGGCTGGTTCCTCATCCGTCTCGATGAAGTCGAGGATTCTCTTCCCCTTTCCTATGAGGAGGCCAAAGTACAAGTGACAGTCGACCTCAAAAAGAAGATGGCTCGCGAGCAAATGATAAAGGATGCCAACGAACTCCACACCAAGCTCACAGAAGCAATCAAGTCCGGCAAGACCTTCGCCGACGCTGCCAAAGAACTCGAAAAAGAAGCTGCTGAAGTCAAAGAGATTACCGAAGGTCAAACCTTCAACTTCGGACAGCGAAGCCAGAAAATGCCTGATCCTCCCGAGTTCACTGCTGCGCAATACACCAATGCCGGTGAAATCACTTCAGTCCAGTTCACTCCATCAGAAGAGGAAGCAACCCAGGCATTGATCGTCTTTGTAGAGAAGCGCGAGGTTGTCAAATCACCCGAATATCAGACAGATCTCAACCAGCGTTACGAATCCATCAGCGGCAACATGCGCTTCGTTGCGCTTTCGAACTGGCTCTATGATCGCTACGCTGAAAGCGAAGTCGTTCCTCCAAAAAGGGAAGATCAGGAGTAACCCAATCCCTAAAGATGACAGACGACTCCGCACGGGACGAAGCCTTCGAGCGGGGAAACTCCCACCTTGCTCTGGGAGAACTCGAAGATGCTGAAATTGCCTACCGGAAAGCAGTTGAAAACGATGACAGCTTTTTTGACGGCTGGCAGGCCCTTGGCATGACCCTTCTCAAGCTGGAGAAAGTCAAGGAAGCCATCGGCTGCGGTATTAAAGCAACTCTACTCGAACCCGATGACCTCCTCGCCTGGACCGGACTCTCCCAAATGTATGTTCGCGACGGTCAAATTGCCGAAGCCGAACACGCCAAGGGAAACGCCCGAATTCTTTCCATGGGAGGAAAGGTTACCAAGCTCTGAGGATACCACAGGCTGACCATTTTATCACTTCAAGTGTTCAACGTGCTCCACTCAAGGGCCTATCTGATCGCTATTCGCAAAACTCGAACAACTCAAAACCATGTTCTACGTTACCACTGCCATCGACTACCCAAACGGCAAACCTCATATTGGGCATGCCTATGAAAAAGTCCTCGCCGACACCCTGACCCGCTACCAGAGACTCAAAGGTGTGGAGTCTTATTTTCTGACCGGCGTCGATCAACACGGTCAAAAAATGGTAAAAACCGCTGAGGCCGAAGGTGTTAATGTGGCCACCCTCACAAAACGAAACACCAAGGGATTTATCCGATTGTGGGAAAAACTCGGGGTGAAATACGATGGTTGGGCCGAAACAACCGACGCCCGCCACAAAGCCTGTGTTCAGAACATCTTGAGCAAGCTCGAAAAAGAAGGAGCTCTCTACAAAAAATCATATTCGGGCTTTTACTCTGTACGACAGGAGCAATTTCTTACCGATCGAGATCGCAATGACCAAGGCGAGTTCGGCGGGGAATGGGGTGAGGTCATGGAAATCGAGGAGGAAAACTGGTATTTCAAACTCTCCGATCATGCCGAATGGCTCCGCTCAACTGTCGCGAATGACGACCTTAAAATCATTCCCGAATTTCGGAAGAATGAAGTGCTTAACGCCATCGAGCGGGCCGGCGATACCGATCTCTGTATTTCTCGCCCCAAGGAACGGATGTCCTGGGGAATCCCCCTCCCCTTTGATCCGGACTTCGTGACCTACGTTTGGTTCGATGCCCTCATTAACTACATTTCCTTCGCTGGTTATCAGAAACCCGAGGATTCCGAACTCCCCGAATTCAAATCCCTTTGGCCGGCTGATCTCCAAATCATCGGAAAAGACATTCTCGTGCCCGCTCACGCCATCTACTGGCCGTGTATGCTCCACGCCATGGGATTCGAGGCTTCTGAGATGCCAACCCTTCTCGTTCATGGATTCTGGAATGTCCGTGGAGACAAAATGTCAAAATCCCTAGGAAACATTGTCGATCCCGATGAGCTTGCTAATAAATTTGGCTCTGAGACTCTTCGCTACTATCTCTGCCGCGACATCCGCTCGGGAAAAGATAGTGATTTCGATATCGAGAGACTTGTCATGCTCTTCAATACCGAACTCGCTAACGACCTTGGCAACCTGCTCAATCGCTCGATCAATATGACCAAGGGGTTCTGCAACTCCACAATCAGCGATACCAATACTGATGACGCTGAAGACGTGGCCCTGCGCGATTCACTCGAAAAGTCTATCAATTCCTATCGCCAGGCCATGGATTCCTGTGAAATCAGCGTGGCCTTACAAGCAATCAACAACCACGTCACCCATTGCAACGGCTATCTGGAAAGACAGAAACCATGGGAAATGAAGAAGGATGAATCCAAACTCCCTCGAGTTGGAGTGATCCTTTCCCACACCGCTGAATCATGCGCTCAATTGGCCGTCATCCTTAGCCCCATCCTCCCCGAAGCTGCTGCCAAGATCTTCTCCCAACTAAAAAAAGAAGAGCTCTCCGATCTGACTCTCGATGATTTGAAATGGGGACTTCTGGAGGCTGGCCATCAAACCGGTAAACCAAAACCGGTTTTTCCAAGGATTCAAATCGAAGAGAAGGAATCATAAAAAAACGGCCCAACGTCATAACGTGAGCCGTTTTAAAAATTAATTTAAGCCATAAGGCCGGATTTTAATCTTCGTCCTTTTCAGGTTTTTCGCTCTCAACCTTCTTTTCATTATCGCGTCTCTTACGCTCTTCGATTGCCTGTTTTTCGCGACCAATCACCCTTTCTTTCTCTTCGAGAAAGAGCCTAGCGGCATTAAAACTGCTCCGAGCATAATCGCGAAGACCGTTATCATCCAGCAAGGCCAAACCTTCCTCGGTCACTTCGGATTCGAATATCTTCCAGGCTTTCTTGGCAAGGTCCTTCGAGTCAACGGACACCCGTGGCTTTGGCTCACGCTTTTCACTACGCTCCCTGCCTCCACGTCCGCGGCCAC
>JBDNAG010000288.1:0-4258 GCA_039768565.1 Akkermansiaceae bacterium
AGCCTGTTACCCCAGGCGATTGTTTGTAGCACGTTCAATGGTCCGACTGCCATTAATAGGCCGCAGATCAGGAGAAAGAATGCTCGTAGCTTCTGTTTCACGAATAGGCGGAAGCCAGAAGCGACATTAAGCCGGGTCAAGAAATGATTGAGTGACGAGGATTTAGCACGATCTGCCGCCCTCATCGTCAATCCCTTGTGCCAAGGAACTTTTCGGTTCCAGGATCCCTTTCGACTTTTTCCATACAGAGATGGCCTCCGCAATCATCCAAACCTCGATGATGATTGTGATGAATCCAAATCCAAATAGTAGCCAGTTGTGATTATCGGCAAAGTTTCTGAGGTTCATCGACATTGCAATGGCAGGGAGGATGAGCATCAGGATTCCTGGAACAAGAGCGAGATAGAAGGGAAGGCCTCGTCGTCTCAGCCAGAAAGTGATGACGAGAAATGCGAGCCCAGCGAGGAGTTGATTGATCGCACCGAAAAGTGGCCAGAGAAGCAGGCCTCCGGTTCCGGCTGCTTTCCCTTCTCCGCCGGGGAGCTGGGCGATGAAGAAAGCGATGGTGATCGCAAAGAGAGTCGCGACGTGGCGGTTGGTGAGCCAATAAAGAGGATTGCCGTCCACGTATCCTCCGGTTCGCTTCCCATCGACGCGGTGGCGTGGAGCTAGGGTTCCAGCAAGTTCCTGCACGACGTATCTTTGCAAACGGCAGGCCGTATCAAGAGTGGTAGCTGCGAATGAAGCAACAAAGACTCCCATCAAGGCGATTGAAAATCCAGGAGGCAGTCCGAGCGATTTGAGGAAATTGGCACTTCCTTCGACAAAGGCACCGACTTTAGCGCCGAGCCCTTTCGCTGCGTCCCACGAAGCGTAACGGGCTTCAAATGCCGCGGATCCGGAGAGGAAGCTTTCGCCACTGCCTGTTCCCAAACCGAGTCCTGAAATGCAGGCGAGAATCACGAGAACAGCGAGGAATCCTTCTGTCAACATGGAGCCGTATCCGACAAATTGAGCGTCACTCTCACATTTTAACTGCTTGGAAGAGGTTCCCGATGAAACGAGGCAGTGGAATCCGGAAATGGCACCACAGGCGATTGTGATGAAGAGGAATGGAAACATCGAGGGTGCACCTTCGGGTGAGAAATTGAAAGCGGGGGCAACGATTTCCAAAGGAGGCCTCTCACCACCGGCTGTCGGAGCGGCCCCACCAAAAAAGCAGGCTGCGACAAGTCCCAGAACAACCAAGCCCAGAGCCGAAAGAAGTTGGAGGCTGTTGATGTAGTCGCGTGGCTGGAGAAGGGTCCAAACAGGTAGCACGGATGCTACATAGGAATAGCCCAGCAGGAGGACGACCCAGCTGATGACGGAAAGTCCGTTGCTTTCCGGATTGGCCGGGTCACCACCGAGGTATTCATTGAAGCTACCCAGAAATCCCATATCGCCGAAAGCTACCGTGAGATACATGACAGCTAGTGAAATCAAGGAAGGGATGAGGATACTGGATCCCTTGCGATGAAGAGTGACGCCGATCACGACCGCGAGTGGGATTTGAATTAAGCAGGGAAAGATTGCTTGAGGGTAGTTTTTAAAGACGCTGGCGATGACGAGCCCGAAGATGGCCAATACGATGGTGAGCGCCAAAAAGAGAACTGTCAGAAATAAAATACGGGTGCGTTTGGTGATGACCCGACCGGCGATGTCTCCGACGGTTTGACCTTTGCTTCGCAGGGAAACTACGAGTGCTCCAAAATCATGAACTGCGCCAATCAGAATTGAGCCAAAGATGACCCAAAGCAGGGCTGGAACCCAACCCCAGATCACAGCAAGGGCAGGTCCAACAATAGGGCCTGTTCCCGCGATTGAAGTGAAGTGATGGCCAAAAACGATCCCTTTATCCGTCGGGACGTAGTCGTTTCCGTCTTCCAGTTCAATAGAAGGGACTTTTGCCTTGGCATCGAGACGAAATATTTTCTGCCCCAGCCATTTCCCATAGGTGTGATAGGCAACCAGATAGAGAATGAATGCTCCTAGAGCGATGGCGATGGTTGTCATGGCTCTTAATGTGAATGCTTGGATTCCAGGGCGTCGAAAACCGGCGCAGGGACGTAGCGCCGCACCGTATGTTCCCAGCCATCGGGGCCGATCATTCCCATAACCATGCTTGAGGAAAGTTCCGCCATGTCGCGGGGTGGCATGAGAAAGACAGTATTGATGTCAGGGGCCATATCGCTATTGATATAGCGCATGACACGTTCGTATTCGTAATCTGCGGGAGAGCGAATGCCCCTAAGAATGAACTCGGCACCGACCTCCTTGGCGTAGTCCACGAGGTAGCGATTGTCGAAGTGGGTAATGGTTAGCCTTTCACAAGAGGGAATGGAGGCATGGAGAAGGGAGATCCTCTCTTCGTTGGTGAAGGTGTAGTTTTTCGAAGGATTTTGCCCTATTGCGACTACAAGTCGGTCAAAGAGTTCAAGACCCTGACTGATCATCCAGAGATGACCATTGGTCGGTGGGTCAAAGCTACCTGCGTAAACCGCCGTCTGCATTCGCATTTAAAGCATTTTTTCGATCACGGCGCGAGAGCGCATTTTTTTCATCCACTTCTCGTAGTTGGACTTCTTTTTCTCCGACGTCACCATGCGTTGCATTTCTTCACGCACTTCTTCGAAAGGTTTGGCTGGCCCGAGTTTCCGCTCCATCACTTGAACAATATTGAATCCGATTCGGTCTTCCAATGGGCCCATGATTTCATTTCCCTCGGTCTCGAAAAGCAGGGTTCCAAATTCCATGGCTAGGTCGGTGCGCGGGATCTCTTTCCACACGCCCCCTTCCTCCGCGTGGGATCCATTCGAATTTTCTTTTGCCAATTCGTTGAAATCCGCTCCGTTTTTTAGCCTTTTCACAACATCTTCAGCGAGACTGAGCTGAGAGAGAGGCCCGCCTCCGCGATTCTTGTGAATATAGATTCGACGGTAGGTGCCGAAATCTTTGGTCCGATCGCGGTTGGTGATCTTCCAGTTGGCGTATTCCTCGCGGAGTTCTTTTTCCTTGGGAACAGCGACGTCACCAAAGTGCTGCGCCCGAACAATCTGCACGAGTAATTCCTTCCGTTGCTGCTCCTTAAATTGGTCTCTGGTGAGGTTGGTCGCCTTTAAATATCGCTTAAAAAGTTCCTCATCTCCTTTGTAAACATTCTGAACGATTCTCTTCACCTCAGCCTCGATTTGATGATCCGGGAACGACCGAACGCGGTCTTTGAATTCGGTAAAAATGATGGCCCTGTCGATGAGTTCGTCTAGGATGCCCGACTTGAGGTTGTTCAATTGTCGCTCGTAGGCTGGTCCTCTTCGGGGGTTTCTCGACATGAGAACCGATTGGTTGGGAGCCACCTTGATCATCAGTTCATTGAGTGTGATCACATCTCCATTGACCTTGGCTACGATTTTATTGACCAATTGGGGGCCTTCCTTGGGACGAATCGCCTGGCTTTCGTCGGGAAGGGGTGGCTCTTGCGAAAGCAATGGTGAAACCGTGGCCATTCCAATGGCAATTGCCTTTGTGAAGCTTGAAATCATGAGGAATTCTTGTTTTAGAGAGTTTTGAGGAGGTGAACGGCTTCGGGAAGTTTATCCTTGGTCCGCCGCGAACTCAAGCGGGGAAACTTTCCCCCCGGTGGAAGAATGTATTCGCCATTTCGCTGAAGCATCAGCCTGTCTTTGTTGATTTCTACTACTTGCACGCCCTTTGAGGAACCGACAACACGAAGGCGGTTTGTTTCAATGAGATTTTTGACTGGTTCGGGGAAACGACCAAAGCGGTCCCTCCAGTCTTTTTCGATCGCCTTAATCTCTTTTTCGGTGCGGGCGGACGCAAGTTGACGATAGGCCGCTACCCTCATTTCGGGGTCCGGTCCGTAAGTCCTCGGGAAAAAAGCGGGGACTTTCGTTTTTTCGCCCGCCCATGAGCTCTCTGAGTAGACCAGAAAGTCGATCCTAAGCTGGGTGTCAGCTCGCTTTGTCGTGTTCTTCCCTTGTAGCTGCTCGACAGATTGCTGGAGGAGTTGGCAGTAGAGCTCAAAGCCGACTGCCGTAATGTGCCCCGATTGCTTGGTTCCCAGCAGACTGCCGGCTCCGCGGATTTCGAGATCCCTCATGGCAATTTTGAATCCAGATCCAAGTTCTGTGTATTGCTTGATCGCGCTGAGTCGTTTTCGGGCATCTCCGCCTGCGATGAGATCGCTCGGAAGCAGAAG
>JBDNAG010000289.1:0-5250 GCA_039768565.1 Akkermansiaceae bacterium
CGGCTCTTCATCGGCTCATAGGAATTTACTTTTGGCGAAAAGGACGAAATCTGGTTGAGGGGTTAGGTTTTTTATTTTTGGGTGGAGATGGATTTGGACGTCACGTGTTGAAGGTTGTTTGGGTAGTCGGGGCCGACGAAAGCCGAGAAGGATATTTGGTAGTCGGTGATTTCGGCGGGGAGGGTGAAGGTGATTTTACGGGTTCCTTTCCCGGCCGCGGTGATCACCTTTCGTTCAAGGCGTTTTGCTTTGGTACCGTCTTTGAGCGTGATGTGAACCTTTTGGGTGCCCATGTTTTTAGGAATGGTGTGGCTGATGATGAGGGTGATCTCTTTGCCCGGGGTGGCGGTTTTGGGGGCGACGAGGGAGATGAGTTTTTGGTTACTCTTGTTTTTGTTTTTCGGCCGTGTGTTTTTTCGACGGGAGGCGCGACGGGCGTTGGCTTCCTCTTGTTTTTTATCGGTATAAAGATGGCCGATTTTGGAATCGTTGCGTTTTTGGAATGCTTCGAGGGCGTGGTCTCCGGTGTCGGACATTTTGGTGAGCAATTGAGACTGGAGAGAGCTGAGCGCGTCGGCGTGTTTGACAGAGCGAATGACGTTATTGAGGCAATCGGGATCTGATTTTATGTGGTAGAGTTCGTGAATGGTTCCTTGATCGAAAAGTTCGAGGCGTTTGGCGATAGCTGGGTCGCTGGCGGCGAGTTCCTTCATGGCGCGGTAGCTTGCAGTGCCGGTGGTGGCGGTTTTGAATTTTCGCTCTCCGTTGGACCAGGGGTTCCAGAGATAGAGGTAGTCTTTAGTCTGGATGGCCCGCATGGGATTGCGCCCAGCTCCGGAGTTTTCATTGTAAACTTTGAAGACAGCGCTGAAGTCGGGTTGTTTGTCTCCATAGATGGCGGGTGCGAATGAGTGGCCATCGAATTTAGTGGTAGGAGTAATTTTGAGGAGGTCGAGGATGGTGGGGGTGAGGTCGACGGCGGAGACGACGTGATCGGAATCGATGGTGTCTGGTTTGGTGATGCCGGGGATTTTGATGATCAGTGGAGTGTGGGTGGAGTGATGCCAGAGGGCGGTCTTGGCAAAGGGGAGGGGCATGCCATGATCGGAGAGAAAAATGACGATGGTGTTATTGATCTCGCCGGATTTTTCGAGAGCGTCGAGGATGGAGCCGACGGCGTCATCAGCTCGTCGTACCGAGGAATAGTAGAGGGCGAGTTCTTCACGGACCTTAGGGTGCTCGAAGAGGAAGCCG
Source organism: Akkermansiaceae bacterium (assembly GCA_039768565.1). Taxonomy (GTDB): domain Bacteria; phylum Verrucomicrobiota; class Verrucomicrobiia; order Verrucomicrobiales; family Akkermansiaceae; genus SW10. The sequence goes on from JBDNAG010000289.1 coordinate 1,255, forward strand.
GGTATGGGGACTTCGTCGGCTTTGAAGGTTTTTGAGGCAGGATGCTTTGTTTGATCCCCGGGTTTCCAAAAAGGTTTGTGTGGGTCGGAGATGTTGAGGTTGAGGAAAAAGGGTTTGTTGGCCTTCTGTGCGTGGGCGATTCCGGTGGTGGTTGAGGTGCCGTAAGAGGGGACGTCTTTGATATGATATTTGGAGCCGTCGGGCGCGATTGTGAGGTCGTGATCCCAGCCGGGGTAGGGATGATAGGGCGTGGAGTGGGTGACCTTGCCACGGATGCCAGTGTAGTAGCCGTTTGATTTCAGGATATCGGAGAGAACGGGGTATTTGTTTTTGATGGGATAGAATCCTTCGACGCCATTGTTGTGTGGGTAGAGCCCGGAGAGCATGACGTTGCGGCTGGGGTAGCAATTGGCGACGCAGACGTGGGCATGTTGGAAGCGGAGAGATTCCCGCGCGAGCTGGTCGGTGCGGGGGGAAGTGTCCTTAAGGGCGCTTCCAAAACAGCCGAGGGAATCGGCGGACATGTCATCGACCGTGATGAGGAGGACATTGGGGGGGGCTTCTTCGGCGCTAGCGAATGGAAGAAGGAAGAGCGCGAGTATAAGGAAATATTTCATGGTGGGGGCGGGTTTATGTTATTCAAATTCTGAAATAATGGGTTCCATCTGCTTTGTGCTCTTAGAGTGTTTGGTAGCGATATTGTTTTCTTTGCCAATATCATTTTCGATATTGTAGAGGGCCAAACTACAATGGAATTCCTTTGGTGGGAAAGAATTGAAGTCGCATTAGACCGGGGCGGAGGGGGGAGAGAGGGAGTGCTTCATCCCCCTTTCAGCCCCTCTTTCCCTAAGATGTTGGTTCGACGATCGAGGCTTTCCCTGCATCCACCTCGGCGGCCTGAGCTTCCGGCACGACATCTATTTCACGCCGAATTTTCGGGATTACGATGACACTCTCCAGCACGAACTCATCTATTCTCGCCAATACTAACAGGCCGGATCAATTTTCACTTTCCTCCGGCGCTACCTATTCGAATGCCTCACAAAAGGATATTTACATTGTGAGATGGAATGGGAAGCGTGCGGTGAAAGCTAGCTTCTAGAAGAAGAAGCGTCCGCTTAGGATGAAGGTGTCAGTATCGACATCTTCATCGGCGACCCGATCAAGCATGATCAGAGGGATGAAACTGCGGTTATAAACATACTCCAGACTCAAGGCAAAATTCGGAGTCAAGAAGGTCTCCACACTCGCTGCCAACTGGTGGAGGCTTTCGTATTCCTCACCGTCATTGCCAAGCTTTCCACGACCATAGACCAAGGCAAAACGAGTCTGCTTTTCTAGGATTTCAACATCATAAGCCGCTCCGATTGTCAGTGCTTGCACCGAAGCTCCACTAGCCGGCCAATCTCGCTCGTTCTGACTCAACTCGGCCATCACCGAAATCGGGCCGTGTTTCGCCTCCGCCCAAACATTCATAACTCCGTTGCGCTCGCGCATTGTCAGAGGATTCGAGCTCACTCCCGGATGGTTTGCGTCATCACTATCATAAATACTTGAGTAGAGATATCCGCCACCGACCGAAACATCCCAGTCTGCGACCTCGAAATCATATTGACCACTGAACGCGAAATTACTGCCGAAGGTTCCATCGGGCGTATCTGCCACACGGAGTTGGCGACCACCATTCATCGCTGTCAGGGCAAAACGCCACTGTTCTGACATGTATCCCAGCTCGATTGCGGCATCGCGGGTATCGACCTGATAAAAGTGATTGTTGACCGAATGGGTAATCGGATTGTAGGCCCCTTGATGACCAAAGTTCACCGACATCTTACCAACCGAGAGATACCAAGGCGTCAGTGTAAGATCGCCAAAGGTTACGAATGCCTCGCGAATCTGCGAGTTTTCCTGACTTGGGAACTGCAAGTCCGTATAAATGCCACGAACAAAGCCCCGGACCCAATCGGTGGGAGCATACGTTAGCGACACTGTTGCTACATCCAGAATGTCTTCCTGCCCGCTGTGACCGCTGGCATGTTGGCTGGGGAAGCGTCCCAGAATGGGGAATTTTCCTGCGGTATCGGTATTCTCACGATAGTGGGAATAAACGGCATGTCCCGATAGATAAAGCATACCTGTTTCCAGTAGACCATCGCGATAGGATTCGAGAATGTATTGTGACTTGTTCACAATCGTCTCTTGTTGTGACAAGATTCGTTTCGAGTAATCAAGCTTGGTGCTAATGGTCCAGTCGTGTGGAAAGAGATCGTCTGATACCGACTGCGCCATTGCAGTCGCAGTCATAGAAGCTAAGGACAAGGCCCCAATAAGATGTGCAGAATAGCATTGCATGCAACTACGCGCAATAGAGAATGACGCGAGGGTTAGCGAGCCAGAAGTTTTTTGCGGCGGGATAACAGATCGTAAGAAGCGAACAACGGACAAAGTCTTTCATCGAGCGTTGAGTTTAACGAGGGTGCACCACAGCTGTCAGACTGATTGAATTTACCTCTGCTGGAGTGAGAGTTAGAGAAACAGAAGTCGCAGTCTCAGAAACCGAAAAATTCCCAACCCGATTAAAAAGTGCTTTCCCATTGAGAATCAGAGGAGAACCGTCGCTACCATCCCATGAGAGGGTTTTTAATTCGCCCAGCGTCTCTGGATGTTGACAGGACCATTCAACCATCCGTCCGTTCGTGACCACCACAGATGCCTTCTCAGCAAAGGTGAGCTCTTTCACCAGCCGGGTCATTGTAAGCTGCAATTTTTGCCCTACCTCGACGGCCTCCCGGCCTGCGACATAATTTTTAGTGAGACTGACCGCCATCATCGCCCCAAAAACAAGACCGATCCCAACGAGCATCAAGACTGAAATCAGCTCAATCAGGGTGAATCCAGCTCGTTGATTTTGGCGTGAGATCCTCATTGGTTAATTTATTGGAAAAAATAAGAGGTGAGACGATCGCCATCAGTGTTTCCCAGGGTAACGCGTAGAATATTTTGGGCACCATTACTCGGAGTAATTTCGTTTCCTTGAGCGTCGAAGACGACCCACGAGGAGTCGATAAGCTCATAGGTGGAAGACCCGGCTCCCTGGGCGATATGATTAGCAAGCCCCTGCAGATCATCGAGATAGATCGTTCGATAGGCTGCCGTGACAGCATCCATCTGGTTTCGCAGGAGCTGTGGCTCAGACAGCCCGAGAACCGCTCTTCGGCTTCCTTCAATTGAAGATCCAATCAGCGGAAGGAGTAATGACACGAGTACCGCGGATAACAAGAGACCAGCAATTACTTCAAGTAAGGTAAAGCCGCGGGCGCAGAGCTGATTAAAGAGCTTTGTTTTCACACGAACGATCATGGGACTTGTCCAGTTTCTGAGATGATCGTGATCGCCTTCGTCTGAGATCCCTGCATCAAGGTCATAGTTTGATCTGCCAAGAGAATTTCGCCTGCTTCATTTGTCGGCCGCCCCCATGAATCGAATTGAACCAATAAGGGAGCTTCCACGGTTACTTGATTCTTCAGGACTACTTGCACCCCTTCGGTCCCAGGTATGGGAGCCGGGGTGAAACCGGCACCAGGAGTCACTACCGGACCAAGCTGATACGTGTCATCATTGATAAAAACCAAGCGCCAAGGATAGAGATCAGCCTGAGCCTTAGCCTGAGTGTATCTTAGATGGGATTCTAATTGCTCCACTTCACTTGCGAGACCAACCTCCATCCTCGCAGTCAGCCGGAACGTCATTCCAGCTAAGATGCCAACCAAGATTAGCACCGCCAGAGTCTCGAGGAGGGTGAAGCCACGGAACATCGCAACTCTTGAATTGACCTCTTGATGATTGATCACTGACGTCATAGCCAACTTCTTTCGTGGAACTTTACAAGCCTTTACAACGCTGATTGAGAAATGAAAAAACCGCCACAGAAGTGGCGGTTTTTTGAATTAAGTAGTGATCACTAGATTTGTGAGTCAGACAAGGTGAACGCACCGA
>JBDNAG010000290.1:0-4212 GCA_039768565.1 Akkermansiaceae bacterium
GGAGTCGTGACTACCGAAACCATCGACGACGGCGCATTCCTTCGCCGGTCCACCATCGATTTAGTTGGCCGGATTCCCACCATGAAGGAAGTCCGGGAATACGATCAATGGGGCAAAGACCGTCGCGCCAAGCTCATCGAAAAACTCACCACCCATCCGCGCTTCGCCGATCGCTGGACCATATTCATGGCCGACATGTTGCGAATCCGCTCCAACGTAACCGGCGGCAATCAACTCCTCGCCTATATTCACGGTTCTCTTGAACAAGAAAAACCCTACGACGAACTCGTCCGTGAACTCATCAGTGCCTCCGGCCGGGCCAATTCAAACCCCGCTGTGGGCTACATCCTTGGCGATGATGCCGCCCCGATGGAGCTGGCAGCCGCAACCTCCCAGATCTTCCTCGGTGTTCGAATTGGTTGCGCCATGTGTCACGACCACCCGTTCGATGACTGGGAACAGAAACATTTTTACGATCTCGCCGCCTTCTTTGGTAAAACCAAAAAAGTTCAAAGTCGTCGTCAGGGCGGAACGGTCTACACCACCGAGGGAGACAAGATGATGGTTCTCTGGCCGCCGGAAGATAAAGCCGAGCCGGATAAACGCAAACCAGTGAAGCCAAAGTTCCCCTTCCAAATGGTGGATACCGGAACCACCCCCGAATACATCAAACGTTTCGAAGCAGCCCGCCTCGCTCATACTAAAAAAGATTCCGGAAAAGACGAAACAGCCTCCCTTGATGCCCTCCTCGACTCCGTTGAGCCAAACATTGGCAAGCCAGGCGACCCCGTTCTGGAGGAGGCCAAGAAAGAAAGCCGTAAGCTCAACGTCCACGGAGATATCTATCGCTCCAGTGAACTGCGAACCCAACTCGCAGATCTCATCACAGATCCTCGAAATGATTATTTTGCCCGCGCCTTCGTCAACCGTGTCTGGGCGGAGCTCATTGGCCACGGATTCGTCGAACCGCTCGATAATTTTTCCGACTACAACGGCCTGCATCATCCCTCAACCCTCGATTTCCTCGCTCAGGAATTCATTGCCAGTGGATATGACCTTCGATCGCTCGTTCGCATCATCACGCTCTCGGATGTTTACCGTCGGTCCGCTCTTTCCAAGGAAACCAACATCGAAGTCCGGGAAAAGAGCGAATTAAATTTCGCGGCCGCACCAACCCGAAGAATGATCAGCGAAGTTCTCTACGACAGCATTGTCGTTGCAGGTCATCTCGAGGATTTCAAATGGCCCAAGGGAGCCAACAACAAACAGATCAGTCGCGAAATTCGAGTTCCAACCGGCGAATACACCATCATTGAACCCGATGGTGCCCAGCCCGTCATGATGGCAGAAAAAAAGCCCATGCGGGATGACGGCTACGACCTTGAATCATCACTTACGATCGATTTCAACTCGGTTCTCAATTCCAAAGAGCAAGCCGAACTTGCAACCATGCGAATGGAGTCCGATGAGGAAATCAAAGCAAAGGAAATGGCCGCCATGCAAAAGGAACAAGAACGCAGGGTGATGAAATACAAAACCGAGACCGTCACCGAGACCGTCGACGACAACCCTCGTTTCGACAGCGCCATGCGCATGGCCACCCCGGCGCCCCCTGCTCATTTTCTGAGAGTCTTCGGCCAACCGGCCCGCACCGGCCTTGGCGAATTCCGCGACGATGCCTCCTCACTTCGCCAACAACTACTCATGCTCAACGGCCGCATGACTCACGAAGCCTCACGCGTTGGCACCCTCGAGCCTATTCATCGCCTTCTTCAGAAAGACCAGGATCTCGCCATCGATTGGGCCTATCAGGAAATCCTGACCCGTCACCCGACCAGTGAAGAAAGATCCGACGCCCGTATCATCGTCAATAAGAACGCCGAAGGAATGGCCGACCTCAGATGGGCTCTTCTCAATAGCAACGAATTCCGATTCATCCCCTAAATCAAGCCTTCCTCCTTTAACCCAAATTCACAATTCCCCATGTCCTGCACCGACTACCAATTCACCCGCCGCCGCATGCTGCAGACCTTCAGCGCAAGCCTTCTTGGCATGCCTGTCAGTCAACTTTTGGCCCAGGGAGCATCCTCCAAAGCACAAGCTGAACACGTGATCCTCTTCTGGAACAGCGGCGGAATGAGCCACCTCGACACATGGGATCCAAAACCCGGGCGCAAGGTTCAGGGCGAATTCAACCCCATCAAAACCTCTGTCGACGGCATGGAGATTTCCGAAATCTTCCCGCAACTCGCCAAGCAAATGCATCACGGAGCACTGATTCGCTCCATCGCCGGAACCAACGGCGATCACGGTCGGGCCCAATATGAACTTCAAACCGGCTTCAACCAGTCACCCAACATTATGCATCCGGGCCTTGGCTCACTCGTGGTCCACGAACGCGAGCCACTCGGAGATCTCCCGGCCCTGGTGAGCATCAGCGGGCAAGCCGCTCGCGCCGGATATTTAGGTCAGCAATGCGAAGCCTATTTTGTCGGCCGTCCCGGACAAAAAGATCCATACCTGACCTTCCCCGAAGGCATCAGCCATGCACGTGGAATGCAGAGACTTCAGATCCTCGAAAAGATGAATCGCCGAACTTCGGCACAGAAGGGCGCAGAGGAATTGAAGGCATCGCAAACAGCCCTCAAGGACGCAGTCGCGCTTATGGAAAGCCCGGCGCTCAAAGCCTTCGATCTCAAGGAAGAGAACACAGCCACCATCGAAAAATATGGTGACACTGAATTTGGTCGCGGAGCCCTTCTTGCCCGGCGCCTTGTCGAAAAAGGCGTCCGCTTCGTCCAAGTTAATCGTGGAGGCTTTGACAACCACGGCAACATCTTCGACGCCATGCGAAATCATGGAGCCGACATGGATCCAGCTATCGCCTCGCTCATCTCAGACCTCAAGTCCAGCGGCAAACTCGAAAAAACTCTAGTCGTCGTTCTCAGCGAATTCGGCCGCACCCCCCGCATCAATGATGGCGGTGGACGTGACCACTGGGCCCGTGTCTTTAGCTGCATGATGGCTGGCGGCGGAATCAAGGGAGGAAGCATTATTGGATCTTCGGATCCCGATGGCATGGAAGTTGCCGAGCGCCCGGTCAAGGTCGCCGACCTCCACGCCACCCTGTGCCACGCCCTCGGTATCGATCTCAACAAGGAACTCACCACCCCGCAGGGTCGGCCCATGCGACTCGTCCGCAAGGAAGCGACCCCAATCAACGAATTATTCGCTTAAGTCACGTGAGCAGCTTCATTAAACGACTCCTCCCATTCCTTCTAGCAATCCCTCTCTTTGCTCAATCGTCGAAGACCATCGAGCGCGGCTCCATCATTGAAGACCGCGCCGCACGCAAGCTGCTGCAGGCTGGCGACGCTCGGCTCGAAGTCGGGGAAAATGAAAAGGCCCTCGAAATTTGGAAATCCGTCGTCGAGCGCTATCCTCGAAGCCAAATTCGCTTCGAAGCCCACCTCCGGCTTGCCGATCATCTTCTTAATGAAATCAAGGACTTCGACAAGGCAAGGGTTCACTACGAAGCCGCTGCGGTCGAAGCAAATGGTGATGATGCAAAGCGTGCTTACGCATTTTTGAATACCGGAACCTGTTTCTATGAAGCTGGAAACTATGGAAAGTGCTTTGGCATCATGCGTGATGTCATTGAACAATTCCCCGCCTCATCCGAAGTTAATGAAGCCTATTACTACATCGGTCTTGGGCACTTTAAACTCGGCCACTACAGCCGGGCCATCGAAGCTCTTGAAAAAGTTGGCACTGCACTTTCAAGCAAAGATTCCCTCATCGAAAAAGTCGAAGCAGGCAAACGCCTCTATGTGAAAATAGACGATCAGGATTTTGCCATTCTGGAACCCGGCTCCCAAATCAAAGTCATATGCCGCACAAAAGGTGGAGACGAAGAGGTCATTCTCTGCGATCCCGTAGGTCGTAACGCCCGCATCGTGATGGGTCGGATCCCCACGAAACTTGATCAGGCTACACCCAACAATGGCACTCTCGAAGTCCGGGGCGGTGATCGCATCACCGTCACCTATGTTGACGCACACACCGCCGAAAAAGGTTTCGATGAAAAACGCCTCAAAGAGGTTATGGTGGTTGGAAACGGCGTCGCACGAATTACCGACGGCTCCTACCTCCGCGATCTCCCCGCAGCTGTCCTCGGCAAGCAACTCCATCTTCAAATCACCGACGCAGACC
>JBDNAG010000291.1:0-3609 GCA_039768565.1 Akkermansiaceae bacterium
GCGCATTCTCCTGCAGAGCCAGCTTCTTCCGACCCGGTCACCATCAGCGCCAAAGTCACCGATCCGGATGGTGTTGAAAGTGTCACTCTGGAATATCAAATCGTTGCGCCGGGAGCTTACGTTCGTCTTTCCGATTCAGCCTATGAGACTTCATGGACCGAGGTCCAAATGATCGATCAAAATGAGGATTCAACTTACTCCGCTGAAATTCCGGCACAGAGCCACCGGCACTTGGTTCGTTATCGCATCACGGTGACTGACTCCCTGAACTCCTTGGTAAGAGTTCCGTTCGATGACGACGAGCAGCCAAACTTCGCCTACTTCGTTTATGATGGCATTCCTGCCTGGAGCGGAGCCACTCGCCCTGGAGTTGACGCCCCTCAAACCTTCCCTCCTTTCCTGCTCGATGACCTGCCCGCCTATCATTTGATTGCGAACGCCACTGATGTCACCACCTGCCAATACTCTAACTCTGCTGAGAATACCCGTTTCCTGGGCACTTTGGTTTACGATGGAGTGGTCTATGATCACATCGAATACAAGATACGCGGCGAATTCTCAACCTACCAGAGTGGTAAGAATAAATGGCGATTCTTTTTTAAACCAGCCCGCGAATTTGAAGCACGGGACAACTACGGCAACAAGTATCAGGAACCATGGGACGAGCTGACCATGAATGCCAACGCCTCGCCTTGGGCGGCAGTCAATCGCGGGATGTCAGGCTTGGACGAAGCACTCTCTTATCGCGCTTTTCAAGTCGCAGGAATGGCCAGCCCTAACACAAACTATCTTCATTTCCGCGTCATCGATGAAGCGGCTGAATCTTTTCCTACCGACCAGTATCGTGGAGACCTTTGGGGACTGTATCTTGCGGTCGAACAGCCTGATGGTTCCTTTCTCGAAGAGCGTGATCTCTCTGACGGGAATACCTACAAGATTGAAGGTGGCGGAGTTGGCACTGGTGACAAAAAACACCAGGCCCCCAATCAACCCACCAACTCATCCGACTGGACCGCCTTCAGTGGACAATCAGGCAGCAGAAATACCGTTGCATGGTGGCGGGAAAACCTCGACCTCGATAGCTACTATACTTTTCGGACTCTCAACCGGGCTCTCGGAAACGTCGATCTCCGTGACGGCTGGAACCATTACTTTTATCACAGCAGCAATCCGGACGGAACGCCCGGAAAATGGGTCCCCCTTCCATGGGATCTCGATATGATGTATATCGCCAAGAGCCACCAGGGAAACCCACCAGGGACCATCCGCCAACGCAATGCGCTCACTCATAGCGAACTCTCTATTGAATTCAAAAACCGGAGCCGGGAAATTCTGGACCTTATGTTGGATGATTCTTCGCCAACCGGAGGACAAATTGGTCAGCTCATCGACGAGTATTCTCAGATCGCAAATCCAATCGGCGAAAATCAAACCTGGTCGGACATCGATCGCTCAATGTGGAATTACCACCCCCGCACCCGGGCCTCCGGATCCGCCCAGACAAATCACCGCGGAAATTTTCACGCACCGGTCATTAACGACACCCGCTTTGGCGGAAGTTGGACTCGCACCCTCGAGACCCCGGACTACGAAGGCTCCAAGAACTACGTTCTAGGCTACCTCACCGATACTCACCCCACCGGGAATTGGACAGTCAACAACGGCGATCAGAGGGGCTACGGATATAACTACGTCGCCTCCGAAGCGGCAGACTCGGCAATTCCGGAGACGCCGACCATTGCCTACACTGGCGAAGCGGGCTTCCCCACTTCCGGTCTCGCTTTTGAAAGCTCCACCTTTTCCGACCCACAGGGAGCCGGAAGCTTCGGCGCGATGGAATGGCGCATCGCTGAGATCTCCGCACCGGATGGCGAACCCGGAACCTACGAAATTCAGGCTGGCTGGGAAAGTGGCGAAATCACTGACTTTATGGCTTCAGTAGATCCTCCCGCATCTGCAACCCGACCGGACCGCACTTACCGCGCCCGTGTCCGGCACCGTGATAACACCGGTCGCTGGAGTCACTGGTCCGCCCCCATCGAATTCCAAAGTTCGGCTCCAAACATTAGCGACCTCCAACAAAGCCTCGTCATTAGTGAAATCATGTTCAATCCCGATGGCGACGACGCCACCGAGTATATCGAACTTTTCAACTCAGGTGACACCGACCTGGACCTGACCGATGTTCGATTCACTAAGGGAATCGACTACGATTTCCCCGAAGGATTTTCGTTGGCTGCAGGATCCTATATCATTGTAGCCAAAAACTCCGCGGCCTTTCAGGCAAAGTATGGCAACGACCTTCCTCTTGCTCCCGGTGAATACGACGATGATAGCCTCAGCAACGGAGGCGAGCTTCTTAAACTCTCGCTCGGTACCCTTGCGATTCACGAATTTGAATTCGATGACGATCTTCCCTGGCCCGATTTGGCCGACGGCAAGGGATACTCCCTTGTCCTCTCACATATCACCGATCAAACGGCACTAACTCCGCAGGATCCCCTTGGCCATGGTCAACCTTTGCAATGGCGAACAAGCTCGGAGATCGATGGATCACCCGGCGAGAGTGATCCGACTGAAACTTTGGTGGGCGATCCGAATGCAGATGAAGACGCCGACGGATTCGATGCACTTTTAGAGTACTTCTTTGGCACCAGTAACAAAACCCCGTCCGACCCCATGACCGTCACGGTCTCGGGCGGACAGGCCAGCCTGACGTTCCCCATCAATCCACTTGCAGACGATGTTTCCTATCTTGTTGAATTCACGGACGATCTAGATCACTGGACAATTCTGAGCAATGTGACTGCCAACACGGGCACCTCACTCACCTACGCTACTGACCTCGCCACGCCACAGGACAAGCTCTTTTTCCGGGTCCGAGTGCAACAAGTCCAAGCAATCCCTCGCTAAATCGCAGCCCCTGACTTTTAAATCAGACCGGACTACTCTTCGAGGAGATCCGGCCGATTTTCTTTCGTCCGTTTAACGGCCATCTCAGCTTTCCATTCCTCAATTTTGGCATGATGCCCGGACAGCAAGATCTCCGGAACATTGAGGTCTCTAAACTCAATCGGCTTGGTATAAGCTGGTGCTTCGAGAAGGTTTGGATCTGAGAAGGATTCATCCACCGCCGACCGCGCATCCCCAAGAGCTCCGGGAAGGAGTCGGACAATGGCGTCAGTCACCACTGCGGCCGCGATTGCACCATTGGTTAAGACATAGTCGCCAATTGAAAGTTCCAAATCAACCAGTTCTTCAATCACTCGGTGGTCGACTCCTTCGTAGTGACCGCACAGAAAAATCAAATGTTCTTCTCCGGAAAGAGACCTCGCCCTATCCTGTTTAAAAACCTGGCCTTGTGGTGTGAGCAGGATCACTTTGGTTTCATCCCGCCTAAGTTCCTCGATTGCAGCAAAGATCGGCTCGGGTTTAAGCAACATTCCCTGCCCACCTCCGCAAAGATAGTCATCAGTTTTCCGATGCTTACCGATTGCCCAGTCGCGAAGATCATGGGCTTTAATCTCAACCAACCCTGCCCTTTGAGCACGCTTCATCATACTTTCCCCAAGAGGAGCCATCGCGATCTCGGGAAAGAGCGTGAGAATA
>JBDNAG010000008.1:0-9050 GCA_039768565.1 Akkermansiaceae bacterium
ACCGAGAGAACATTTTTAGCCCTCACCAAGCCACCGTAGAACAGTGCAAGCCCGGGAAGAGTCATCATAAGCACCAGAACTGTGGCCGTAATCATCCACGCGGTATTCCCGGTATCGATTGGAGTCTCGCCCTGGGCCCAAAGGGACCCCGAGCTTAGAAATAGCATCACTAAGAATGCTCCGAAGGTTTTCGTTGAATGGCGGTATTTCGTCATAATTTGTCGGATTGTAGCCCTAGCCAACAGGCTGGGAGCATACTCGAAGCATTTCTCATGCCAGTTATGAATCCCATTCATCGCATTGTGGCATACGCGTTGCTCGACAAGCGGCGTTCAACGAGAACCCAAAAGAAAATGCGAAAGCTAACACAAAAAATGACAAAAAGATGGATACTCACCATGATGGTCACTCTCTTCGCCGGATTCGGCGTTGCAAACGCGGAGGGATTTGATCCTGCTGCGGAAGAATACGCCATTACTGCTGAGATGCTCGACACAGACCACGAAGACTACGACGAAGGAGCCGTCGATCTGGTCGGAAAGGCGATCTTCAGGTATGTCGAGCTCGGCGGTGAAACCTCAGCGCTTAGCGACACCCAGCGATCTGCAATGGAGGGCTACTACGATCGCTACGAGGATGCTCCATTTTTCGGCCTCAGTAACCTTTGGATTTTGCTTTCTGCATTTCTGGTTTTCATCATGCACCTTGGATTTGCCACCCTTGAGTCTGGTCTCACGCAGAAAAAGAACACGGTTAACATCCTCTTTAAAAACGTCTTCATCATTTGCTCCGGTCTACTCCTTTACGCGGTCTATGGATTCAATGGAATGTACCCAGGAGACTTTAATGGATTCTTCGCTTTTGGCTCACAAATCACCAACGCCGACTACGGCAGCACCGACATTTCATATGGTGGCACCGGACTTTGCCAGACCGGATTTGCTGACTTTATTTTCCAAGCCATGTTCGCAGCAACAGCTGCAACGATCGTCTCTGGAGCTGTGGCAGAGCGCGTGAAACTTGGTTCATTCATGATCTTCGCTGTTCTCCTTGTTGGCTTCGCCTACCCAATCACAGGCTCCTGGAAATGGGGCGGTGGCTGGCTCGACCAGAAGGGCTTCTACGACTTCGCCGGATCTTCGGTTGTCCACGGCTTTGGTGGATTCGCCGCTCTCGCCGCTGTCATCCTGCTCGGTGCTCGCAAGGGCAAATACACAAAAGATGGCGTAAAGCCGATCCTCGGCCATAGCATGCCCCTCGCAACAATTGGAGCAATTCTTCTCTGGTTCGGATGGTTTGGTTTCAATGGAGGGTCCGTCCTCTCCGCCGATCCTAGCTCAATTTCCTACGTGATTGTCACCACCTCCCTCGGCGCCGCAGCTGGTGGCTTGGTCGCCATCGCAACCTCATGGGTTGTGCTAAAGAAGCCTGACCTCTCAATGGCTCTCAACGGTGTCCTTGCCGGCCTCGTCGGCATCACTGCTGGGGCAGACCAATTCACCCTCATCGGTGCGGTCATTGCTGGCGGGATTGGTGGATCTCTGGTCGTCTTCTCAGTCCTCTTCCTTGATAAAGCAAAGATCGACGATCCTGTCGGAGCCATCTCCGTTCACGGCATCGTCGGAATGTGGGGAACAATCGCTGTGGGCCTTGGCTTCCTTACAAAAGCCGACTGCGAGGCAACCCTCGGAGTTCAGATTCTTGGAACCCTATCAATCGGTGCGTTTGCCTTCCTCTTTACCTTCATCGTTTTTGGAGTCTTAAAAGCGACTATCGGCATCCGTGTCAGTGAAGAAGAGGAATACGAAGGCCTTGATGTTGCTGAGCATGGGGTTCCCGCTTACGCCGAATAATTTGCCCTAACAAAACCTTCCAAGACCGCAGGTTCGCCTGCGGTCTTTTTTTGCCTTCATCCTTCGACAACCTCGTAAACCACAGGCTGTCCGCTGGATGCCTCCTCACTTAAAGTCACAGCGGCCTGAACCCTTCTCACCGCGATCTCGGCCTCTTCTGCCGAGCGTGCATGCACCAGAGCCAGACAGTCCCCCTCGCTCACCTTCTGTCCCAGCTCGGGAAGCTCAGAAAAGCCGACCGCGAAATCAATTCCATCTTCAGCCCGCCGCCTTCCACCACCTAGCTCGACGACTGCCAAACCAAGTTCGCGGGTCTCGATCTGATTCACCCAGCCGCTTCCAGCCGACTTCACCTCAATAATCATTTCCGCTTTCGGGAGATATTTTTCAGGCACCTCCACAAAATCGCCGGGACCACCCAAGCCCTCGACCATCTGCCCGAAAATCTGCGCAGCCTTACCCGAATCCAGAGCCCGTCTAAGATCTCGGCGCGCCTGATCCCGGTTCTTTGCTAGGCCTCCAAGCACGAGCAACTCAGCTGAGAGGCTCATCACTACGGTTTCAAGTCGTGAGCGATCCCCTTCCCCTCTTAAAAACTTCACTGCGTCCAACACCTCGAGCGCATTGCCCGCCGTTCCAGCCAAAGATTCGTTCATATCAGTCACCAGTGCACTCGTTTTTACTCCCGCCCCATTGGAAACCCCCACAATACTCTCGGCGAGGGCCAGCGAATCGGGATAATCCTTCATAAAAGCTCCACTCCCTGTTTTCACATCCATCACCAGAGCCTCCAGCCCTGCCGCCAGTTTTTTAGAGAGAATGGAAGCTGTGATTAGATCCAGCGACTCTACCGTCGCTGTGATATCACGAGTGGCATAAAAGCGCTTATCGGCCGGAGCAAGCGAGCCCGTTTGCCCGATTATGGCAACACCGCAATCCTTCACAACCTTCCGGAAAAGCGTGTTCGAGGGCGCCGTTTGATACCCCGGAATACTATCGAGTTTATCGAGAGTTCCTCCCGTGTGGCCCAGCCCTCGTCCCGAAATCATGGGCACGTAGCCACCACAAGCGGCCACCAGCGGTCCAAGCATCAGTGAAACGTTGTCACCAACCCCACCAGTCGAGTGTTTGTCGATCGCCGGCCCATCCAAATCGTCCCACGAGAGTATCTCCCCTGAATCACGCATCCCTTCGGTTAACGCCACCCGCTCATCGAGCGACATTCCTTGAAAAAAGACCGCCATCGCAAACGCAGCGATTTGCCCCTCGGAAATCGAATGATCTCCGATTCCTCGGGTGAAAAGCGCGATCTCATCACGATTCAAGGCCTGGCCGTCCCGCTTTTTACGAATGATTTCTTGAGGCAACATTCGGTCTAGCGGCTAAAAGTTTGCTCAATCAGGGGCCATAATTTGCTCCCTCCCCATATCCCCACAATTCCCATCACACCGGCAAAAAACGGAGGAGCGGGCAGAGGTAACTTGAAAGCGGTGAAAATCAAGCCGACTATTAAACCTGTCCCGAGGGATGCGAATGCAACTGCCATGAGCGACATTCCCTTAACCCGAGGGAAGTCTCAATCCCAAATCATCGCGCCCATCCCGCTAAATTCTTTCACCTTTCACTCGCGAAGAGAAAATCTATCATACTTATAACAAGCAAATGAAACACACCTTTCTGATCCTACCTGCCCTCGTTGTCCCGCTCAGCGCCCAGCTGAGAATCACCGAGGTCATGTCCGACAGCGGTCACTCCAATAGCGCCGCCAACGGCGATTGGTTTGAGATCACCAATACCGGAGGCTCGGCCGTCAACGTGGCTAACTATAGTTTTGACGATGATGACGGCAATGCCGGCGCTTCCAGCCGCTTTCCCTCATACAATTTGCAACCCGGGGCCTCCATGATCATTTTGGGCGAGTCTTCGGAAGCTACTTTTCGAACTCTCTGGAATATCGACCCTTCCATCCGAATCGTTGCCGGACTCACAAACTACCCCGGCCTCGGAGCCGGAGGGGATGAAGTGAACCTTTTCAATAGCGGCGGAGGCTTTGTGGACCGTTTTACTTTCGGCGCTGCCACGGAAGGTTTCAGCTTCGCAAAATACAACGATGGCCAATCTGTCCCAGGAGGACTAAGCAGCAATGGCGTTCTTGGGGCTTACGAGAGCGACGATCCAAGCGAAGACGTCGCTTCTCCGGGCGTCTCCTCTGATGTTCCCGAGCCCCTTCCTCCGTTTTTTGTGACGCCCTTCCAAACAGCGGTTATCGCAGGCTCCTCACTCTTCGTCTCGGAATACCGGGTTACGGCGGTCGACCCCAATCCGGGAGACACCATCACCCTATCCCTTTCCAATGCTCCTGCCTGGGTGACCCTCGTCCCTGTCCCAGGGAGCAACGGCGTGGCCAGGTTCAATGGCACCCCCTCCACTGACAATATCGGCTCACACACCTTTGATGTTATCGCGACCGATAATACCAACCGCTCGGAATCCCAAACCTACCGCATCGATGTGCTTCCGGCTCTATCGCCCATCATTCTGAATGAATATAACGCCGTGGACGCGGAAGAGTATCTTGGCGGAGGAGATGAGCTCGACCCCGGAGCCCCCTTTGACCCCTTCTTCGCCCGGATCGAGGGAAACGGTGGCGCTTGGGTAGAATTTGTCGTTACACAGGATTCGGACATCAGGGGGTGGACTCTTGAAATCACCAACAAGGACAGCACGCAGACCCTCAAACTTGCTGATCATGTCGCCCTTAGCAGCATTCCTGCCGGAACCATTCTCACTTTTTCAGAGGGGAAGCGATACCTCGGCACAAGCTTCAACCAGACTTCAAGGCTAAATATCGACGGTTACGCCTGGACCAACATTTGGATGCACGACTCCGTTATCATTGATCAGGCCAACAGCACGCACCCGGCCAACTCCCCAATTAGCAGCGATGACACCCGCTTTATTTGGAAAAACGCAGCCGATGAAATTATTTATGGCCCATCAGGTGAAACAATCGCTCTTTCAGATTCAAACAATAATGGCATTGGCGACGAAACAATCGCTGTCGGTGACACCGAGATTTTCCGCTTGGAAGCCAATCCCTCCGCTGCGACCAATCCGTTAAATCTTAATTACGACGACGGTAGCTCCTCCAGTTATGGGAGACCAAACCGCTGGAGCAACGATACCATGGCTCAAATTTTTAACGGCTTTCTCGCCGTGAGCAGCCCACCTCAAATCAGCCAAATCTCTGTCACCAAGGCGGTAAGAGGAGGCTATCATGCCGAAGCTAATTTCTTCGACGCCAGCGACATTATTACGGCTCTCAGCAAACCAGACTTCATCGATATAGCGACTGACGGAACGACCCTGACTCTTTCCAACAACCGCCCACTTACCGT
Organism: Akkermansiaceae bacterium; assembly: GCA_039768565.1. Taxonomy (GTDB): domain Bacteria; phylum Verrucomicrobiota; class Verrucomicrobiia; order Verrucomicrobiales; family Akkermansiaceae; genus SW10. The sequence continues at coordinate 5,252 of JBDNAG010000008.1, forward strand.
CGCCGACATGGGCAGCTACGAGGTATCAATCCAAATTAACAACGGCGCTGCCTCCAACAATCTCGGCTATCTTATTTTTGAACTCGAGGTCCTGCACCCTGCTCCCACCGTCATTCTCAACGAATATAACGCAGTCGAGCCCGACCGTTATTTAAATGGTGGCACCGCTACTATTGATGAAGACGGATCGCCACCTTCCGCCGACTCTCATTTTGGACGGATCCTTGGAAACGGCGGAAACTGGTTCGAACTCGCCGTGGTCGGTAACGACGCACTTGGATCAATTAACCTTACCAACTGGACCATCGAAGTCGGACAAATCGCACCGTCGGGAAAATTTGTTCCGGCAACCACGATTATGCTCAGCGATGCCGCGACTTGGTCTTCTGTTTCGCACGGAACATTACTAACCTTTATTGAGAAAAACACTGCGAGTGGCGGACTCGATACTGGAATCAACCGGGTCGATAAAATCGCTACCGATGGATTCGCTTGGACAAACATCCATCTGGGGACTCCGGGATTCATCACCGGCTCACACCTTGATGACATTCGCATTAACTCCAGCAACACAGCCTTCATTCTCAGGGACGCTACCGACACTATTATCTTCGGACCTGCCGGTGAAGGAGTGGCACCGCTCGATGGAGTTGGCAGCACCGAAATTCTCGAACTCGAAAACGATGCCTCCTCGCAGGTCTCGTCCATTGACGATGCTTCCGATACCGTTCTGGGATACGATGATGGCTCTTCAGGATCTACCTTTGGCTCTCCCAACCGATTCGCCCCTCTTGGATCACAGGCTGATCGCCCCCAAGACTTTACTCCCTACATTCGGACCCTGACAGCTCTCGAAGCCTACCTTGCCGACCTTGGACTGGCAGGCGCTCTTCCCGGTGATGATAGCGATGGAGACTTGTTTTCGAATCTCGATGAGTATCTCTTCGGCGGAGATCCTGCAGATTCAGATATTGTTCCAGTGACATTGCTCGACCCGATAACCGGATCTGTTTTGATTAATGTCAGAACAAACGATCCGACCTATAGCTTTCAGCCCCAGCGTAGCAAAGACCTTTTAAATTGGGTGGATACCGAACTGGAAGTTGTCGAGGGCGATTCAGAGTATGGCTCCGACTTCACTCTCCTCAACATTAACTATGAGGGAGATGAACCGAAAATGTTCGTCCGTGTCACCAGTGATACTGCAGGCTAAGACCAAAAGGACCACTTCCTCTGGAGCTTATTTGAGATGGTCGGAGCTCCGAAAGAGCTACAATTCCGACAAGCTAAAGCCCCCTTTTCTCCTTCTCCGCGATGATCCATCCACGGTCATCTTTGGAAAGGTGTTTTTGAGATGTCCTGATGACATTTCCATCGGGCTCGGTGAGCCAGAGATTACCATTGTGGTAACGGGTCAGCTTGGCAAAGACCACCTCGTCATTCGTCCCCTGCCACCTCCGATAACCTTTGCCGACCATCTTACGCTCCCAAACCCCCTGGTTATGACCAATCGTTAGAGCTGCGTTCTTCAGCTTGCCCCATAACTCCGACTTTCCTCCACGACTATAACCGCGTTCGCGCGTATAAACTGCCCCATCAGGTTGAAGGACAATCAAAGTAGGGTGGCCTAGCACATTAAACTGCTTCTTAAGGCTCTCGGCATATTTTTTGCGGGCAGTGAAACTACCAGTCAGCTGTCCCTCTCCATCCAGCTCCCTCTTGCCACCTGAGGCATCAATCTTGAGCCTGACCAGTTCTTCCTTGGCCCATTTTTCAAAATCAGCCTTTGCAAAAACCTCCCGCTGTAAGCGGGCGCATATCGGACTGCCCGGACTTCCCGCTTTAGTGAACCAAATCAGCAACGGCTTTCCTTCCCGCATCGACTCACGTCGAGCGCTCTGATAACTCTGATGCCATGGCGTTTTTCTTTTGGGCTGGTTCTCAAACTTGTCACCAAGCTTAAACTCAGTCATTAAATCCATAGGAGCCCACTCAAAATCCTCATCCGAAGGAAGCGCCATTCCCCCAGCGACGACATTATCACCGACTGTTTCAGGCAAGTATCCCACCGCCTCGGGAGCCATGCCCACGGCCACATCTTCACTCTCCTTCTTAATCCTTGCATTGGCGTTTCCTCCGATCCCCCCGGCTCCATTTTCGCCCTCGCTAAACTTCGGAGACTTTTTGGTCTTAGGCGAGATCGTAGGAACCTCCAGAAAATCACCACAAGAAACAAGCCCGAGAGTCGAAATACAAAAAAACCCAACCAACCTGTTCATGCGAGAGAGTGTAGCACTGAGATCAAGTATTGTAAAAATAGCATATTTTCAATCATGACCCACACAAAACAGCCGGAGCATTCGCCCCGACTGTCATCGTGAAATTCTGGACTGAATCTAGTTCTTGGCAAGCCCGCTGTTGTCACGCTCAAGAGCTTCCATCGACTTTTCAAGCGAAGCCTTACTTTGCTCGGAAGCCCAACTGGAATACGACTTTTGGCTCACGACCTCCATCACTCCGCGCATATTGGCATGATTTTCACCGCATAGCTGACCACAAACCACATAGGTCTCGAGTTCCTTGGTTGGCATGAACCACATTGGAATGTCACGACCGGGAATCGCGTCCTGCTGGATTCGCATGGGAACAATCGAATAATTGTGGATTACATCGGTCGAAGTGACCTGAAGGATGGCATTCCGTTTCACCGGAAGTTTGAGGATACCAGAAACAAAATCATCGTATCCATTTGGATCGTCAGGGTCGATACATGGATCACCAGGCCTACTGACAAGAGTACGGTCGATCCGACCGAATTTACCATCTTCCCCCGGGTAGTGGTAACTGAACCCAAATTGATAGGCGACCACGCGGACACGAGCTGGATCAGTCTGCTGAACTTGGTCGAAACTATCGGTCCGCTCCCACCAGAGGGGGAAAGCGAATCCTAACAGGAGGACAGCTTCAATAATCACTAGACCAATTTCTAGGTGGCTGGAAACGTGATTTGTAACCCCACGATAGCTGGCTTTGGGGTTGTTCGATGCCCGGAATTTCCAAAGGCAAAAAAGAAAGAATAATGTCCACCCGACAAAAAGGGCGAACATGAACCAATGGACGATATCGATGAGGTAATCGACATTACCTCCATGATCGGAGTAATTCTCGGGAATCCCGAGCCATTTTGACCAATTGAGTGCGGTAAACATGGATGGAAAAAGTTATGAATTGTTGGAAGGCGCGACATAATCGTCGCAATATTGAGAATCCAGACCCGTGCGCTCACGCCTGGCAATCTTAACCATGAAACAGAGGACCATGGTAACGAGCGGAACAATAACGAGAAGCATGAGAGCGATCGCCCACCCCGCGGCATCTTGGCCACCATGCTTGAAGGCGTTGGCACAAGTTGCACAAGCTAGAACTGATGATGATAAAATCATATGGAAGTTTTGGTTGACCTTAAACGATGATGTCCTTGGATTTTCTGCGGAAATAGAAACCGTAAACGACCAAGGCTACTGATGCGATAAGGGTGATTCCCCCAAACACTTTTACACCTATTCCCATCGATTTCTCGTCAAGGAAAAGCGCCCAAACACCAAAACCGGCGCAAAACAGCGTAGCTATCGCAATAAAAATTAGATGAAATCCTTTAATCGACATAATCTGGTGATGTTATTCGTCTTTTGCTCCATGGCCGTGAACATCGGACGCAGGCTTGGAAATATCGTAGAACCCGTCGCTATAAGTCTCGTTACCGAACTGAATGGGATCACTCTTGGACCAACCAATCAGC
>JBDNAG010000060.1:0-15621 GCA_039768565.1 Akkermansiaceae bacterium
ATGACCGCTTCCTGACCGCCTCGAAAAGAATCGTGACCGAAGTATTTCTTGAGGGCGTTTTTAGGAGCTGACATGGCTGATATGGCTTTTTCTTATCCCAGAGCGAATGTCTTGTCGCGATGAAAGATTTAAGGGGCTCTTAAAGCCGTTGGAGTCCAGAGGCAGGTTTCATTTTGCCATTCTTTTTGAGAGGATTGATTGCAGTTTGTTCTGAAATCGCTTTAGTGGTTTTAGGACAAAAAAGCGATGATGAGTGACTACGAAAAAGAGCCAACCACTTCACCTGAGGATTCTAGCAAAGAAACAGGAGGCAAGATGGACCTTCCTCAGGGCTTTGCGCCCTTAGCTTCACCGGTTATCACTTCTCCGATGTCGCCGTCTCACGCTCCAAGCATGGAGCCATCTGATCTTTCAGGTAAGCCGGAAGTTGAGGAATCTGTTGAAGGTTCGGCAGCGCCTTCTTTCAAGCCGATGCTTGCCCGATATCCTGTGAGGAAGCCTGCTGTAAAAGTGGCTCTTTTGGACCCGGCAAAGGTATACGCGAAGAAGGAGGAAAATGAGCCAAATGTGCCCTATGATATTGTCGCTCCCGTTTCGGAAGGATTTCTCGAAGACGTGGAGCCTAGCGATGATAAATCTTTGTTGAATAAATCTTCTAGGTCTCCAGTAAAGATTGAGATCGAGCCAGTTTCTGTGTTGCCAGAATTGGTTTCTCCAATTTCTAAAACTGGGGAGGTTGAAGTTGAGGGGGGTGATGTTGAAGAGGTTGAAGCTGAGGGTCCTGCCACTGGGGAGGTGGGGGCTGTAAAGGAAGTCGCTCAGAGTAAAAGTCTGGCAGGGGGTGTTGATTTCGGTAGTCCTGAAACTGAAATTAAGCCATTGAAGCTCAAGTCTCTCGGCATTAGCGCCTCTGATGAGGAGGCCGTTGAGGTCGTGGAGCGCGAAGATTCCAATTATTCTGTCCTTGATGACATTGAGCTGACTCTTGATGAGGAAAATGCCTTGGTTGTGGATTCTGAAGATCTTTCGGTAGAGGAAAAGGATGGGGTTAAGCCAAATATTCCTGACCCTGATGAGGTAGCTGAACTCGTTGCTAGGAGATCTGAATCTTCCAGCGAGGTAGAAGTATTGGGCCCCGAGCGTCAAATGCGTGAGGAGTTATCAGTTCCGAAGGAAAAAGTGAATAAGTGGGCTTTTTGGAAACGTCCTTCCAAGAGAGAGCAGCAATTGGCAAGAATTTCGGAGGGCTATCTGGAGATGGTTGATTTGGTTCGCACGATTCGTGGGCAATTGGAATCCCAGAACGAAAATAACGTAATCCTACGTGAATCCTTGATTCAACTTCCTGACGCCATGAAAGGGTTTGACCAAGGTCTTGCTCTCTTCAGCAAATCCCAGGTGGTGGTGGGTAAGGCATTGGGTGAGATCAATACCCAAATGAAGAGCTACAATGAGAAGGATGAACGTCTCGTGGTATCTATGGAGAGTTTCAATGATACTCTAAAGGGAATGAACGATACCAGCAAGGCGACGAACAAGACCTTCGATCGAGTTCAGGAGCGGATGCGGGACTCTGATATTCGTATGGAGAACCTTTTCCAAAATGTTCAAAATACCGAGGAAAAGGTGAGCGACACCATGGTCCGTCTTCAGCGGAACATGGCGGTCATGCAGTATATTTTCCTGGGCTGCTTGATGGTGGTGATCGGAGTCCTTGTTTTCACGGTGATTATGAAGAATGACGAATCTGACAACTCTCCAAGAATCGAGCAAACAGAGCCCACGCAAGTCCCTGAAATTGATTGAATGAAGGCAGCTACCCGCCAGCTGCGATAGTTATGATCTCGAGTTGATCTCCTTCGGCCAGCTTCTGTGCGCTAAATTCGGAAGGCGCTAGCGCCTTCTGGTTAAGTTCGACGACGACTGGTTTTTCGGAAAGGCCTAATTCCACAAGCAGAGCTTGCAAGGTGAGGTCCTGTTCAGCTTCGTTGCGTTCACCGTTGATCGTTAGGTTCATGAGTTTGCGAGAATAGCGGGATCCCAATCCTTCCAGACCGGATCAAATCCCTGAGTTTTAAGAATGCGGGCTATTTCTTCGACTGGCCGCTTGTCATCGATTTCAAACTGCCCGGTTGCCCGGTCGCAAGCTTGTTCCTCTTCGATCTCTACCCGGCGACCTTTGAGTGTGAGGTGGAGGTCATCAGTTCCAGCTCCGGTGTAGCCACCCGGGTCGGTTTGAGAACCTGCGGAGATATGAGTGACTCCTAGCGGGAAAAGTGAGTTACGGAGGTCGGCCGGTTCGCGAGTAGAGAGAACGATTCCCACCTGGGGGAAGCACATCCGGAAGGCCGTGAGCAGTTGGACGAGGCTTCGGTCGTCCAGCGAAAGGTCCGGATCGGGTGTGTATTGGTAGTTGCCTGCGTGAGGCCGCATGCGGGGAAAGGCAATCGTGAAACTGGCCTTCCAACAATGGCGGAGGAGGTAATCAAGATGTGTGGCTAGTGCGATTGCCTCGTGGCGCCAATTGGCGAGGCCGAAGAGCGCTCCAACTCCGATTCTACGGAATCCTCCGGCGTAGGCACGCTCCGGACAGTCGAGGCGCCAATGGAACTTTTTCTTGGGGCCGGCCGTATGGAGGACCTCGTAAGTTTCTTGGTGGTAAGTCTCCTGATAGACGATGAGCCCCTCGGCTCCGTGATCGACTAGATCGCGGTATTGATCGTCTTCCATTGGGCCGACTTCGATGCCGATCGTCGGGATCAGGGCTTTGAGCGCATCGATGCATTCCTGAAGATAGCCGTCTGAAACGAATTTAGGATGCTCGCCTGCGACGAGGAGGATGTTTCGGAAGCCTAAATCATAGAGGTGTTTGGCTTCAGCGACCACCTGGGGGACAGTAAGGGTCGTGCGAAGAATTGGGTTGTCTCGGGAGAATCCGCAATACTGGCAGTTATTAACACACTCGTTGGAAAGGTAGAGCGGAGCGAAAAATCGCATTGTTTTGCCAAAGTGGCGACGCGTCAGGATTTGGCTCTGACGAGCCATGCTCTCGAGCTGTCCGTCAGGGCAGGGGTCAAGTAATTTGCGAAATCGCCGCACGAGAGGAGTTGGATCCTCCATGAGGGTTTCGAACTGGGTGGCAAAACTCACGTCAGAGAGGTCCCCTTTGCGGAGCTTTTTGTCAAAAGCTTTCCCAAAAATGGCATTGTCAGAGCTCCTCAAAGCTGGTCAACTTCGCTCAAGATTATGGCAAACGCAACCAATGTCCTCACCCAAGGGATCGAAATTAATGGATCGATCAAGTTTTCAAACGACATGATCATTGATGGTAAGATCGACGGCGAAATCATTTCTGATAAGGGCAAAGTGACCATCGCCGAGAATGCCAATATCAAGGGCGACGTCAAAGCCGGAGAGGTGAAGCTTTACGGTAAAGTTGAAGGAACGATTTCTTCAGACCGTTGTGAGCTTAAGGAGAAGTCCTTTCTCAAGGGGGACATCAAAACTAAGACTCTCAGTATGGAAGAAGGTGCCACTCTTCAGGGAAGCACCCAAATCGGGAGCTAGTTTCCGATATTAAAACTATTTCCAAATACGCTGCGTCTCCGGACGCGGCGTTTTTTGGAGAGTTGGTAGTGCTCGAATTGGGATCGAATGTCGACGAGAGGTAGAGATCGGTTCAAAGATTACGGGGTCCTATGTTTGACAGCCCATTGCTAGAAAATCTTCCCGGCTGGCCAAAGGTGACTGCGCGGACAAACGTAGAGTATTTTATTTAGGTCGAGATTTTCGCTTGTCGCTAGCGGCAAGAATTCTCGGACTTTTTACTGCCGGATTTGCCTGCACTAAGCAGGGGCTTGAAGCAAAATCCTGTAAGGTTTGGCTCAAGAGATCTCAAGGTCCTCGAGGTGGATTTACAGTTTGCCTTCCGTGCCGCTGCCGAAGCGGGGAAAGATCGCGCCGTGCTGTGGTCGAAATGACGATATCTCGACTTACGCAAAGGTGGCCCAGACTGATTTCAGGTAGGGTGTATCAGTGAAATCCGCGGGCATGGTGGCTGGCTTAAGTCGGGCTCCTTTGAGTTGTTTCACAAAGTCGCTGGTGCTGAGCCCTCGGAAGTTTGTGCAGGCAAGGATTTTTCCGCCCGGAGCCATACAAGCGGCGGCAAGGTCAAACAGGCGACCGTAATCTTTTTCAACGCGAAAGACCTTACCTTTATCATCGCGGGAGAAGGTCGGTGGATCGAGGATGATGTAGTCGAAAGTCCGGCTTTGTTTGGCGAAGCGGCGGAGCCAGTGAAAGGTATCGCCTTTGCAAAAATAGTGATCATCGGGAGCCATTCCGTTGAGGCGGAAGTTTTCGCGGGCCCAGTCGAGGTAGACCTGTGAGAGATCGAGGGTTGAGGTGACCGCCCCGGCAACAGCGGCAGCGATCGAAAAAAAACCAGTGTAAGCGAAGGTATTTAGGACGGACTGCCCTGGCTTGATCATTTTTCGCAAAGAGTCCCGATTATCTCTTTGATCAATAAAGATGCCTTGGGAGTAGCCGGATTCGAAGGAAAGCCTGCATTTGAGTCCGTTTTCGAGACCGGTGAAATACCCGGGAAGTTTTTCGCCACTCAGATAGACGGGCGATTCCTTTTGCTGCTGATCGAGCCTTTTCCAGTAAAGAGGCCTTCCATGGCTTGCAAGTGCATCGCGAACATCTGGATTAAGGCCGGGGCCAGTGGTTGATATTAGCCAGCCTTCGCCGTAGCTTTCGAGGATGTGCCCGCGGAGATCGTCTCCTTGTCCATCAATCAGTCTGATCAAGTTTGTTTGGCCATTTTGCAGGATTTCGCGCTTTTTGAGAGAGCGTGAGATGATTTCGTGAAGGCGAGGGTTGGACATTGCGCGTCGCCGTTCTAGCATCGTAAGCGAAATGAGCGAATGGAAATCCCTTCTCGATGATGCTGTGGAGCGCGGTGATGTCTCCGCGGAGGCCAGTTCTAATATTGAACTTTATCTTCAGGGTACCAATTCTCCGGTGGGCGCAGCTGCGATCACGGAATTGCTTGAAGCGGGAGAATGGCAGGAAATTGATGATCGCTTTTTTAAAACAATGGCTTTCGGGACAGGTGGACTGCGTGGCCGGACAGTGGGTAAAATCGTGACCCGGGCCGAGCAGGGAGTAGGAGGGGCATTGGAGCGACCCGAGCACCCGTGCGTTGGAACGGCTTCGATGAATTTCTTCAACCTTAAGCGCGCCATGATTGGGCTGGTGACCTATGTTAAGAAGAGTTTTACTGGCGAGGGTCGTCCGTCTTTGGTGATTGGTCACGATACCCGTCACTTCTCGCGCGATTTTGCGGAGACATGCGCCAAGGTGTGCACTGATTTGGGCTGTGATGCCTATCTGTTCGAGGCGGAGCGTGCGACTCCGGAGATTTCCTTTGCGATTCGCCATCTGCGGGCGGATTCCGGGGTTTGTCTCACTGCGAGTCATAACCCGTCGCACGACAACGGTTTTAAGGCTTACATCGATGACGGTGGGCAGCTCGTTGAGCCCCACGCGACAGGGGTGATCAGTGAAGTGAATGCCTTGGAGACTGAAAATTACGAGGCGCTCGCGGAAGCCGAGAAAGGCGAATTGACAATTCTTGGTGAGGAGATGGACCGAACCTACATGGATAAGTTGAAGACAGTTCTCTTGCGTCCGGATTTGTTGGAGGGCCGGAAGGCGAAAGTTGTTTACACCAACCTTCACGGGACGGGTGGAGTTATCATTGTACCAATGCTTCGTGAGTTGGGATTTGAGGTCGTCACGGTGCCAGAGCAGGATGGGGGAGATGGACGATTCCCAACCGTTGAATCTCCGAATCCCGAGAATGCTCCGGCGCTCGCAAAGGGGATTGCGCTGGCTGAAGAGGTGGGCGCGGATGCGGTCATCGCGACTGATCCGGACTGTGATCGGATGGGGGTTGCAGTGCGAAATGGTGAGGGGGAAATGGAGTTATTAACAGGGAATCAGATCGGTTCCTTACTTGGATGGTATCGCATTAAGACAATGTTTGAACTCGGCTGGCTCACTGAGAGTAACCGGAGTCGTGCAGTGTTAATTAAAACTCTAGTAACCACTGATCTTCAAAGTTCTATCGCTGAAAAATACGGAATTAGCGTAGTCGACACTTTGACCGGTTTTAAATACATTGGAGAGAAGCTTAAGAAATATGAGGATGTAATCCCTGCTGATAAAAAGGGGGATTATCGGGGTCTTACCGAAGAAGAGAGCAGGAAGCTGCGATTGGAGTATTCCAAGTTCTTCGTCTTTGGGGGTGAGGAAAGTTACGGCTATCTTGGAAGTGACTTCGTCCGGGATAAGGACGGGAATGCTTCGGCGGTGATGTTCGCGGAATTGGCAGCTTACGCAATGAGCGAGGGCACGACGATTGCCGGTCTTCGGGATCACGTTTGGGGCGAATATGGAGTGCACCTCGAGCAGGGCGAGTCGCTCGTAATGGAGGGGGGTGAAGGCGCGCGGAAGATTGCGGCGCTTGTCGAATCATACAGTTCAAATCCTCCGTCTAAAATCGATGGATCAGCCGCAACCGCGGTAAGGGATTACGCTAAAGGTGGGTTTTACGATCAGGAGGGCGATGAATTTCCCGAGGCTGCCATGCTCTTCGTGGATCTTGCCGATGGACGTCGCTTTGCCGTTCGCCCGTCTGGAACTGAGCCCAAGATCAAGTATTATCTTTTCGGAAAGGGCGAAGATCGGGACGGAGTTCAAAAATCACTGGATGAACTCTGGGCATCTCTCGAGAAGGACGCATACGAACGTATGGGATAATGGGGCGCTCCTTAAAAATTCCGGCTGCCGTCTTGAGCGGAGTAGCCCTAGCGATGAGTTTCGCCCCTTTCGATCAGGCGTGGCTGGTCTGGGGTTGGATGTGGCTTCTAATTCCGCTGATTTGGACGGTCTCGACGAAGAGGCGGCGCCTCAAGGGCTTCGGTCTCGCCTGGTTGGCCGGCATGGGGTTTTGGATCATCAATCTCAAGTGGTTAGGCACCGTGACATGGCCGGGAGCGGTGGCATTGTCGGCCTACTTGTCGGTATATTTTGGAATCTTTGGAGCCTTTACGGCGGGAGCTGCCAATCCGTGGAGAGCGAAATATGAAAGTGCGCGAACAATCCGAGATCGAGTGCGTCAGAGTCTGCGGAGTCTCGGTTATGCCGCTGTGCTTGCTGGTTTCTGGTGTGGATTGGAATGGGTTCGGGGCTGGCTTATGACGGGATTTGGTTGGAACGGGCTTGGGGTGACTTTTGCCAAAAATCTCATATTGGCGCAGAATGCCGAGTATGTGGGGGTGATCGGGCTTTCATTTCTACCGGTCTTTTTAAGTGCTGTTGCTGTGCAAACGGCGCGACGTTTTTATCAACAATTTCAAGCTAATGAGGTCAAGATGCTCCATTGGGATTTTGCAACGGCCCTGCTGGTGATCATGCTGGCGTTCACTTCGGGGACCATTCGACTTTCTGCGGTGACGAATGCGCCAAAGATCGAAGGTCGGGTTTTGATGATCCAGCAAGATATTCCGCAGTTCGCCGACAAGGTTCTTTGGGAGCCTTCTGAAATTGTGGGAGGCTTTGAGGAGTTGACCGAGGCAGGAATGGAGGAGGTTTTCCGGGAGGCTGCGGAGGCTGCGCAAAAAACGGAATCAGAGGAGGAGATCGTGGGGATCAAGGCACCCGATCTTGTCATTTGGCCGGAGGCCTGTCTTCCTGCTTATCTATACGCGCAGAAGGATGGCTCGTTGATCGGCGGCCCAAATCTGGAAAGTGTCTTTAACTTTGTTCATAGTCTGGGCGATTTTACCTTCATTCTGGGGATGAACGAGATTCACGGGGACACCGAGGTTGATCCTGAGGTGGAGGTCTACAATTCCTTGATTTTGGATGAGGTCGGGGGACGGCGTGAGTCTTACCAGAAAAATCATCTGGTGATCATGGGGGAATTTGTCCCGGACCTCCCGTTCTTGCATGATCTCTACTTTCGAACAACCGGTAAGAAATTTGGCTCCGGAGTATCAAGGGGGACGACTTTTGAGCCGATCAAGATTGATCTGGACGGGCAGGAAGTCGGGATGATTCCATCGGTTTGTTTCGAGGATACAGTGGCTCGGGTGACGCGGAGATTTGTCAGGAATGAGCCCCAGGTATTGGTAAATGTCACAAACGACGGGTGGTTTCAGGAGAGCGAAGGCTCATTGCAGCATTATCGAAACGCCTTGTTTCGGAGTATTGAGCTGCGTCGGCCAACGGTGCGGTGTGCCAATCGTGGGGTGACGGGAGTGGTGACTGTGGCTGGCTCGCTGGTGGATCCTTACACGAAGGAGATGCGGCATCTGGTGGATGAAAATGGGAGTTATTTCCATCGCGGATATTTGCTGGCCTCGTTCTATGTTCCCTCAGAAGGAGGAGTGACCCTTTATGCCGCCTTCGGTGATTGGTTTGCGGCGGCGGGTTTGATCGCAGGCCTTCTCTGGATGATTGTCAGTCTTATCTTGGGGAAGCGGAGCGGAGGGCAGCGGCCTTCCGGGAGTTGAGGAGAGTATTGTCTTAATGAACTCTTCCGACGGTTAGAAGGCGCCGTGAGATCCGCCTGCCGGCATTCCTCCGTCGCCACCTCCACCGTTATTGTGTGATCCCGGGCGTTTGAAAAATGCGGCGTAGAAAACGGCCCCGATAATTGGGATTATTAAGATGATGGTCCAAAAGAGCTTTTTGACCACATGGGCTTCTCGATGTTTGATCCACATCCTGAAGATCATGGCCAGGCTCAACCAAACAATGAATCCGATCCAGATGAGCCCAAACAAGGTGAACTTTCCCTCGTCGTCGGTGACCGGGATGAGTTCTTGCGCCAGCATGGCGTTAAGGAAACAGAATGGCACTGCAGTTATCGCAGTGGGCAATGGCCGCTCCGGATTGGGCTAGTGCGTAGGTTGCGGGAGTGACCTGAACGTGGCAGGACGTGCAGCTACGCTCGGTGGTTACTCGAACGACGGCCTGACTTTCCCGCTTGTTGTAGAGTCGGTGATAGGTGTCGAGAAGGTCTTCGTCATCGATTTCGCCGGCCAAGCCTTCACGAACGGTCTTGGTCCCGGTGAGCTCGGCTTTTCGGTCGTCGAGTCGCGCCTGAAGTTCCGCGATTTCCTCATCCACGAATCCCTGGGTTTTGGAGAGATTGGTTTCAGCTTCTTCGATTTTTGAGCGGAGATCATCGGCGATCTCCATGAGCTCAAGTTCGCGGGTTTCCAGTTCGTCTACCTCGCCTTCGTAGCGGGTCACTTCTTCGCCAAGCTTGGTGTATTCCTCGTTTTTCTTGGTCTCAAACTGTTGGTTCTTGAGCCGGTCGATGGTGTTTCTTCGGGTGCCGATATCAAGTTCGACATTTTTGATTTCAATCTCGTTGGCCTGGAAATTTGACTTCGCGGTTGCCAACGATTGTGTGTCGTTGGCGAGGCGATCCTTGGCGGCTTCCTGCAATTGGGGGATTCGAACAAGTTCCGCTTCCAGTGCCTGGATTTTTTGATCGGTTTCCTGAAGGGCGAGCAATTGCTTCACATCATCGCGCATGACAGAGAACTAACGTTTTCGGGGTTGCGGGGGAAGGGGAAAGGATGATCTTCAGCTTTTCTGTCGATCGGCGTTGTCGCGGGGGCAGAAAAAGGAGGTGATCGTTGCCAAAATCAAGGGTGAGATCAGCATCCACTGCCCGACCATAGTGGATCCTCCGATCACAGTAATGAGAATGAGCGGAGCGATCCAAAACTTGCGAATTTGTAAGAGAAGGACAAGGGCGAGAGTCAAGCCGAGTTCGAAGGGAAGGGGCCAGCGTCGATAGGTGGTTCGCTCCCTGTATTTCTGTGAGTGCGCTTGCTGGATTTGAGTTTGCAGATTGCGAGTCGATTTTGGTGCGTTCGAAGGCGAGATGATTTTGCAGGTCTCGGCTTGCTCGGGGTAGATTTGAAGCTTGGACGCTGATTGCTGCTCCGCCTCGACCACCGGAAATGCCACCCGGCCTTCGTTGTCCAGCTTCAGGATGATGCCATCCTCACCAAGGCGAAGGTAGCCCCCGTCTTCGAGAATGAGATCTCTTGGAGGAAGGTGTTGGGATTTAAGAAGGCTGGCTAGAGGTAGGGTTGGTAGAATTTTGTCGCCCCACTGGACAAGCATGGGGATGAGCTTGTCTTCGCCAGCCGATTCTAATTTTAAGCCTCTTACCTCGGAGATACCAAAGGAGTCGGAAGCGATGGAAGGTGGTCGCTGGACGTGGTCGATTTCTGGAAGCTTAATAGTGTCTGGGATTTCGAGAGGAATGACGGAAGCTTGAAGATAGTCGGGAATGGATGCTTCCGAGTTGATGAATTCGCCTTGAATGCCGATGACTAACGCTGGAGAGGCATCGACTTGCTCCTGGAGGGCGAGGATTGCGAGTTCGGTGGCGTCATCCCACGAAAGAGAAGAGGGAATCGCGGTGAGGCGATCGTCATCAAGGCGGGTTTGGGCTAGAAATTGGGCCCATTCGATGGGGCTTCCGCCTTCGGGGCCCATGATCTCGAGAGCTTCCTTGTCGAGAAGGTAGCTTTCGATATTCAAGTTGGCTTCGGGATCGGGAGAGAAGTCCAGGATGGTGATTTTGAATTCATCGGCCTCACTGCAATCTGCAAAAAGGTGCTCCTTCTCAAATTTCTCGGGATAGAGAAACGCGAGGCGCTCGAATTTTATCAATTCTTCAATATTCGGTAGACAAAAAAGCAAGCCAACCCCCGTGATCAGTGGGAGAAAGATGGATAACTGCCGCAGGGATGACATGGCTACGGCTGGCTTCTAACAAGATCCCGCTGGCTAGTCGAGGAAAGGCCCGAGGGAGTCTTCAAGCGGAGTGTCTTCGATGACTTCTTTAAGGAAGGCCAAGGCGGGAGGAATTTGCTCAAGATACCATTCGTTATCCTGATTATGTCCCAGATTTGCGTAAGCCCCAAGTGCTTGCATGAGGCGTTGGGCAGCGCAATCGTTTAGAATGGGCTCGATGGGCTCTTCTTCGCAAACCTCTTCCCATAAATCGAGAAGCTTTCGGCGATCTTCTGCCGAGTGGTTTATATAGGGATCGTAAAGAAGGGAGGCGAGATCGTATTCCTGCCGTCCCATTCGCAGTCCCTGAAAATCGATAAGGTAGGCGGTGTTATCATGCAGCATGAGATTCTGCGACTGGAAATCGCGATGCACCATGTGAGGGGCGGTCGCGCCGAGGCGTTTTGCAAGGCCCAGCAGTATGGGATCCTCCTTTAGTTCTGATGAGTCCTTACCAAGGTGGGTTTCAACGAAGTGCTCGAAAAAATATTCCTGCTCCCATCGATAGAGTGGTTCATCGAACGTTGGCTGGAGTTCAAAGTTTTTGGGCGGGCGGGTATAAAGAAGTTTATCGAGTTGTTCGAAGGCGGAACGGTAATAGGGCTCACGTTTTTCGAAGGGGGAATCCTTCAGACTGAGGAGATCCTGGTCGCCCAAGTCTTCGATGAGTGCGACTTGACGCCGGGTGTTGTCGTAAAGGACCTCAGGGATATTGAGGCCGGCCGCCTTTAGAAATTCTGCAACAGGCAGAAAATTCGCGTTGTCGGAGCGTTCCAGGGTGTAGTGAATGCCGATGAAGCTGGGATGATCGTCGGGCCTGATCCGGATAATTGTCCGGCCGGAAGCTCCTTTCTCGATCGGTTCCATAAGGACGCGGTGGGTTGGCGCGAGATCTAGGTGGGCGCGGACGGCGGTGAGCAGGGTATCGGCAGGCATCTTTCGTAGGCGGGGCAGATTTCTAAAGGTCGGCGTTTTCGTGCACACCTGACGCTGGGGAATTGCTGTGAACGATGCAATTTGTCAATTGCGCATCCTGTAAAACATGAGTTTTGGGCCAAAGGACGGAGTTCTCGATCGAAGCGCCTGCCTCAACAATAGCATCGTGGGCGATCCAAGAGTTCTTGATGTGGGCTTGTGCCGAGATCTGAGCTTTCGGCGAAACTTCGGGAGGCATCGCGAAACTGGCTTCAAGATATGACTCCCGAGTTCCCAGATCGAGCCATTTGGGGGCACCTTTCACATGATATGCCCCAAGTTCGCCCCTTTTAATAAGTTCCACGAAGGCTGGAATAATGGAGATTTTTTCGTTCGGGGGTATCAGGTCGAGAATTTCCGGGTCAATGACGTAGATTCCTGTGAATTGATGTGTTCCTTTTTGTTGGTGAATCAGGCCACGAATGTCGGTGATTCGATGGGCTTCAACGGTGAGGCGTAAATCGGGGCCGTGATCTTGTACGGCCAATGTTGCCGTGTTGTTTGAGGCCATGTGACCGGTCATAAGGCGATCAATCGGGAGGTCGGTGATGATATCTCCATTATAAATCAAGACAGGATCATTTTTGATCCAGTCTGCGATGTTTTTGATGCCTCCACCGGTTTCGAGGAGCTCGGGCTCGTGGAAAAAGGTAAGGTTGGCACCCCGGTATTTCTTGTCCGGAAAGATTTTGTGCCAGGTCTCGTGCAAATGATGGGTGTTGATGGCAAAGTCGTTGAGTCCTGCTTCGAGGCAGTGATCGAGTACGTGGGTGATCAGAGGGCGATTGGCAAATGGGATAAGAGGTTTCGGAAGGGTTCCGGTCATCGGTTGGAGTCGGGTTCCCAGTCCGGCACCGAGGAGGAAGGCTTTACGCATGGGTAAAGAATGATTTGATCAACGGCCAAATGGAAGAAACAATCCCGCCACCGCGTAGATGCGCACACTCACATGAAAAGATCTCTCGCTTTCTTTCTTCTCGCCGCTCCAGCCATGGCTCTGCCCGATGGCTATCAGCTTACCAACTGGGCCGAGCCCTTTAATGTCGATTACCCGACTGCTTTGACCGCTGCAGCTGACGGAACCGTATACGTATCAGTCGATAAAAATGGTTCTCTCGGGAAGGAGAAGAATATGGGTAAAATCGTTTCCTGTCGTGATACCAATGGTGACGGCAAGGCGGACAAGTTCGTTGATTTTGTTCCCAATGTCGACAGCCCTCGTGGCGGGCATTTTGTAAGGGATACGCTCTACTTGATTCATCCGCCATTTTTGAGCTCTTTCCGTGACACCACAGGCGATGGCGTGGCCGATGAACATAAGGTCCTTCTTGAGAACATTGGCTTCGGTTTGAGACATCCCAGAGGCTCTGACCACACTACCAACGGTTGCCGGATGGGGATTGATGGTTGGCTTTATATTGCAGTCGGTGATTTTGGGATGGAAGCGACCAAAGGAACTGATGGCAAAGTGGTGACTTTACGTGGCGGCGGAGTCGCCCGGGTGAGGCCTGATGGTAGTGATCTTGAGGTTTACTCTTATCACACCCGCAATATCTGCGATATCGCAATTAGTCCCAAACTCGACCTCTTCACCCGGGATAATACCAACGATGGTAAAGGATGGAACATCCGCGTGCACCACCTCACCAATGGTTCTGAGCACGGATATCCCCGACTGTATAAAAATTTCACGAATGAGGCCGTTAAACCTATGCTCGACCTTGGCGGTGGCAGTGGAACAGGAGCTCTTTATCTGGCCGAGCCCGGCCATGACGAACTTCTCCTGACCTGTGATTGGACCACTGGTAAAATCTACAACGATAAGGTTTCCGAGAAGGGTGCAAGCTATTCACTTAAGGAAAGCGTCTATATGAATCTGACCCGTGCCATCGATATCGATGTTGATGGTGCTGGAAATCTCTTCGTTTGTGACTGGCGGGATGGGCGGTTTAAGTTCGCGGGTAAAGGTAAGAAGGTGGGGATGGTGCAAAAGCTCACCAAGAAGGGGCTAAAGACGGAGGCGTTCCCGGATCTTGGGAAAATGACGGCTGTAGAGTTGGTGGCTCAACTTAAAAGCGCCTCAGCGGTGCGGAGGCTTGAGGTTCAGAGGGAGCTTCTAGCTAAAGGTGACGCAAGTGCGGCGAAACCACTGGTCGATCTCATTAAAGATTCCGGACTAAGCATCGAGTCACGAATCGCAGCCATTTTCACTCTTTCCCAGATGAAGGGAATTACTGCGGATCGCTTCCTCCAGACTTTCGCTGGCGAATGGAAATCTCTGGAGCAGGTTCAACAATATCTTGCCCGGGCCGCCGGCGATCTTGGTGGAGAGATCTCCGGAAATAGTCTCAGCCTTCTTCAGGGAGCACTTCAATCCGAGGACAACCGGACACGCCTGCAGGCTGTGGTGGCGCTGATGCGCACGGTCAATCCCGGTAAGAATGCGACTTCGCAAATTCTCAAAGCCGTTGCCGCAGCCAACGATCCTCGTATTCAAAATACAGCTGTTGGCGCCCTCGTAACAATTGGAGATATTGAAGGTCTTCTTGCTCACACCAACAACTGGACGGCCCGCCTTGCTTTGATGCGACTTCATCAACCTGAAGTTATTTCCGGGATTGCCGCCAAGTTACAACAATCAAAAGGCAGCGAACGCCTCGGCTTGATCGAAATTCTTGCCCGCCTCTTCCATCGTGAGGCCGAGTGGGATCTTAAAGCCTGGTGGGGAACCCGCCCGGATGACCGTGGTCCTTATTTTGCTCCTGAAACATGGGAAGAAACAGCTAATATCAAGGCAGCACTTGAAGGTGTCTTTGAACAACTTGCGAAAACCGAGCAAACCAAGATGCTTGGGATTCTCGGTTTGAATCGTGTTCCGGTTTCCGAGCTCAAGCTTGGCGATCAGGATCCGTTTACGATCGCGCTTGCGACGCCAACTCCGGATCAATCGCAAATTAAAATCCTGACCGGAGCAGCCAAAAATAAGAAACGCCCATGGGAGGAAAGAGTAGCTTCGTACCGGGCCCTCGGACGTCTGGAAGATAAGACGGTTGTCAATCAGGTCGAGATTCTCGGCGCTTGGCTCGATCAAGGTGTGAAGCCCGCTGATGTGGAGCGGGAACTGAATGATTTCGTGAATCAACCCGCTCTTATTCTTTCCACCAAGGCTCTTCGTAAGGCGGCAGCAAAGGGAAGTCAGTCGGAAAGCCGGGTGGCCTGGAGAACGCTCCTCACATTCACGCAAAGCCCGCTCATCAAGGAGAATCAAAAGACACCGATTCTCAACATGATCAAAAAGAACCCGCGTGAGGAGGGCCTGTTTCTGGCTCTTGCAGATCTTCTTTTGCCTGGCTTTGAGAAACAGATCGAGAATGCCATCGATAGTGATAATGACACGCTTATCGAAGCGGCAGAGCGGGCCAAAAAGCTCATCGCAGCTGCCAAGGCGAGTGCCGGGAAGAAGTTAGCTGATCTCAAGCCAGCCGCTGTTACCAAGTTGGCTATGACCGCGAAAGGTGATTCGGTGATGGGTGAGAAGATTTACACGCGCCAGGGCTGTATTGCTTGTCATGCCGTTGATCAAAAGGCGGTGCAAAAGGGGCCTTACCTCGGATCCGCTGGTAGCAAGTTCACCAAGGATTATTTGATTCAATCCGTTCTCGATCCCAATGCCGTTGTTGCGCAGGGCTTTCAAACAGAGCTTATCACAATGAAGGACGAGGCCGTTCACATGGGCTTTGTCACCCGCGA
>JBDNAG010000061.1:0-7519 GCA_039768565.1 Akkermansiaceae bacterium
GAGATCATGAACATCGGTTCAGGGGCGCTGGATCTCACCAATCTGCGCTTCACCAAGGGAGTGGAATTCGATTTTGTGAATGGAAGTAAACTGACCATTGCAGCCGGGGAGCGCTTGTTGGTGGTAGCGAATGAGGAGGCGTTTAATTTGCGCCATGGTTTTGCGAATACTCCTGATTTTGTTTTGGGTGAATTTTCCAAGAGTCTCTCGAATGGAGGGGAGCGGGTGAAGCTTTCTTATGGAGCTGGGACTCTCGTTCGCGAAGTTGAGTACGGCGACGAATTCCCATGGTCTGAGCCAGCTGATGGCAGCGGCGCTAGTTTGGTTTGGGTTGATGGTTTCGGCGAAACAGCCGGTGATTGGCGCCCGAGTGTGGGAGCGAATGGAGCTCCAGCAGTCGATGACGGACTTCCTTTTACTGGTGAACTTAACAGCTATGTCCTGCGAAGTGCTCCCGAAGTCTCCTTGCTCGAGGTTGCTGGTGAGTTCTTTGCCGAAGTATCCTTTGATCGTCAGATCAATGCCGATCAGGCCCGTATTTTGATGCAAGCTTCAGATGATGTCGAGGCATGGGCAAATTCACAGGCCACCAAGGTGTCGGAGGTCTTCGGCGCGGGGGAGACCAGCCGGGTAACCTTCCTGATCAATGAGCCGATTACGAATGAGCGCGGCTTTTACCGACTCAAATTACAATTGAAATAGAATCACTTTTTCTGCGGGCGCGGGCGATGGACTCTTTTGATTTCGGGGCTTTTTATCGGACGGTTCTTGCGCCAACTTCCCCATATGAACGAGACACTTTCGAAGAAGCTTTTCACTAAGGCAAAAACTGTAATCCCAGGTGGGGTGAACTCGCCGGTGAGAGCATTCCGGAATGTGGATGGAGATCCCTTTTTTGTCCGTCGTGCCAAAGGGGCCCGCATTGAGGATGTCGATGGGAATTCCCTGATCGACTACATCGGTTCATGGGGCCCGAACATTCTTGGCCACGCTCCCACTTCGATCATCGGGGCAATCCATCAAGCTGCCAAGGATGGCATTTCTTATGGGATTCCCAATCCCAGGGAAGTCGAGATGGCCCAACTCATTACAGAGTGGGTTCCTTCGGTTGAGAAAGTCCGTATGGTGAATTCGGGAACCGAAGCAACAATGTCGGCGATCCGTCTTGCGCGGGGCTTCACGGGGCGGGACAAGATTGTAAAATTCGAAGGCTGTTATCACGGTCACGCTGACTCGCTTTTAGTGGCGGCGGGATCGGGTGCACTGACCTTTGGTGAGCCTGACTCGGCCGGTGTGCCGAAGTCCTTTGCCAATGAAACCATCACTTTGCCTTACAATGATGTGGAGCGCCTCGAGGAAATCTTTGCCCAATTCGGTGAGCAAATTGCGGCGGTCATCGTTGAGTCCTACCCTGCCAATGCCGGTCTCGTATTTCCACGTGAAGGATATTTGGCCAAGCTGCGTGAGATCACCAAAGCCAACGGTGCCCTTGTCATTTTCGACGAGGTGATGACAGGCTTTCGTTTGGCCAAAGGCGGAGTGCAGGAACTTGAAAACTTTGATCCGGATCTCACCGCCATGGGGAAGGTGATCGGAGGTGGACTCCCTGTCGGGGCCTTCGGTGGTCGCGCAGACATCATGGACATGCTGGCTCCGGATGGTCCCGTTTATCAGGCTGGAACTCTGAGCGGAAACCCGCTTGCGATGACTGCCGGACTGACCCAGTTGCGCGAACTCGAGAAGAAGGGAGCATATAACTACCTCGCTGAAGTTGGTGCCCAAATGGCGGATGGACTTCGCAAGATCTTTACCGAGAAGGGAATGCCCCACCGGGTGAATCAAGTGGGCTCGATGTTCTGCCTTTACTTCGTGGATGAGGAGATTGTGAACGTCGAAACCGTACAAAAGCAGGACTTCGAGATTTTCAAAAAGCTCTTCTGGGGATGTCTTGAGTCCGGAGTTTACCTGGCGCCAAGCCCGTATGAAACAGGTTTCATCTCCGCGGCTCATACTAAGGGAGATATCGACGATACCCTCGATGTTATCGAGCAGGTGGTCGCGAAATGGTAAGTCTATGTGTCCCTGCTGAAATTATTTGCGGGTCTCCTAGTCGGTGGTCGGGCTGAGAGTGAAGTCCTTGATGGTGAAACCCCTGACATCGCCTTCGCGTGAAAAAGTGAGGACGTTCTTACCTTTGGTAAGTTCGATGACGATGGCTTCGGACAGTGGAGTGAATATCTATTCATTTCAATTCTTCGCTACCAAAAGTAAGGATAAGCTACTAAAGGAAGGGTAGGTTTGGTCATGGAAAGGGGTCCTTGAATCCAAGATCCTTGAGTTTGTTGATTTGCATCTCCCGGCCGGACGTCATTGTCACGAGTAATGCAAAAGACTCCTGGGTCTTTAAAAAATTTGGCCTTGCGTAAGAAGTAGAGATCGATGCTGGTTTCTAGGTGAAATTTTTTTCGGAAGAGTTTCAGGCAGCGAGCCGGATTTGGATCGGGACAGGATACCGACAGGAGCTCGTCGCGTATCTCAATCTCTTTTTGCGAGATATGACGGACTTTGGTAAGCATTCCAACGGTGGTATCTCTTCTCCAAAAGTTCAAAGGTTCCCTTGGTGGCTACTCGTGAAACCTTTACACCGCTTCACTCTCGCGTGCGTCCTTCGGGGTTTATATGTTATTGATTGCGACTGGCCGGGCGATTCTTGATTAAAAAGGCGATAGGAAAGCCCGGGCGGAAAACAAGCCCGATTTTCTAGCTGGTCGCGACAATCATCGAAGGGTGAAAACGATTCGCAAGACCGGGGGGCTTCCTTTCGTTTTATATCTGCAAGGTGTGCGTTTACTTCTTTGTGCTATTTCCGCCAGATAACTTACGTAAGATTTATCAAAATTCCCTTTATGAAAAGATTCCTCTTTTTCACTTTGGTCCCGGGTGTCCTGTCCGCCGGGACCATCGATTTTAATCGCGATGTTCGTCCGATCCTCTCTGACACTTGCTTCAAGTGCCACGGGCCTGGCGAAACGAAGGGTGACTTGCGTCTGGATGATCGTGAAGACGCCCTTGATGCTGATGTGCTTTCCCCGGGAGATGCGGCAAAGAGTGAGCTTGTAAAGCGCCTAAAGTCGCACGATCCCGAGGAATTAATGCCTCCTCCCGAGGCCAATAAGACCCTCACTCCCAAGCAGATTCAAATCCTCGAAACCTGGATCGCGGAAGGTGCGGAGTACGACGATCACTGGTCCTTGGTTTCTCCAAAAAGCGATGATGCCGTGAAGTCGCTTGATCATTTCGTTGATAAACGAATCGAGGAAGCGGGTCTCAAGCCCCAACCTGAAGCCGATCGCCGGACCCAGGTCCGCCGCGTGACTCTTGATCTCACTGGATTACCTCCCACTCCAGAAGAGGTGGAGAAGTTTATCGCCGACCAATCAACGGATGCCTACGAAAAATTGGTCGATCGTCTTCTCGCCTCGGATGCTTATGGCGAGCGCATGGCTGTGGCCTGGATGGATGCTGCGCGTTATGGCGACTCCAGTGTGATGCATGCCGATGGCCCCCGCGATATGTGGCCGTGGCGGGACTGGGTCATCAAGGCATACAATAGCAATATGCCATTTGATCAATTCACGGTGGAACAAATTGCCGGTGATCTGATTCCGGAGGCAACTGTATCACAAAAGGTGGCCTCCGGTTTCAATCGCAATCATGCCACGAGTGACGAGGGCGGAGCCTTCGCGGAAGAACTGCGAGTCGAATATGTCGCAGATCGGGTCCAAACAACCGCGAATGTTTGGATGGGCCTGACCATGGAATGCGCCCAGTGCCATGACCACAAATACGACCCGATTTCTCAAAAGGAATACTATCAGTTCTTCGCCTTCTTTAACAATACGACCGACCCCGGCATGCAGACCCGCAACGGGAATCAGGCACCGGTTGTGGAGGTTCATGATGAAGAGCGCATGAAGCGTCTTGCGGAGTTGCATAAACAGGTGACTGTTTCTGATCAAAAAATCGAGAGCTACCGAGCCTCCGCTACCAAGAGTCCCGCCTTTCAAAAGTGGGTTGCCAAAAGATCGGAGGAAGCACGCAAGATTGATGCAAATAAGCAACCGGAGGGATTGATTCACTGGTTCCCCGTCAATGCAAACGCGAAAGACTTCCGGGATGAGCTTACAGGCTCGGCTGCAGTTGCGGAGAAAGGAAAATTTGAAGTTTCTGATCGCGAGCAATCGAAGGCTCTTAAGCTGAACGGTGGAACCCAGTTCAATTTTGATACACCCGTCAATCTGGAGTTCAACCGACCGTTCAGCATTACTGGTTGGATCAAGCCAAATGGAATGACTTCCGGTGCCATCCTCTCGAAGATGGATGACAAGGCGGGCTACCGTGGTTTTGACCTCTGGATGGAAGGTGGCAAAATCGGCACCCATATCGTGAATAGCTGGCAGGCAAACGCTCTCAAGGTGGTCACAAAGGAAACTCTCAAGCCAAACAAATGGCAACATGTCGTTTTGGCCTACGATGGCAAACACAAGGCCTCCGGAGTGAAGATCTATATTGATGGAAAGCTCGCGACGAATCAGGTGCAGGCTGACAGCCTCAAAGGAACGATCAAAACCAGCCAGCCTTTGCGGATTGGTAGTCGTTCAACGGGCGCAAATTGGAAAGGGGAAGTCGATGATCTTCGCATCTATTGTCGGGTCTTGGGAGAGGACGAACTTGCAGCCGCTGCGGGTGGTGATCCGGTTCAAGATATCCTCGCCATTCCGGCGAAGGATCGTAAGCCGGGAGATAATCAAATCCTTATCGCCCGTTATCTTGGAAGTCAGGATAAGACTTTCAAAGGCCTGGTGTCAGCGAAGGCCAAGCTCGAAAAGCAACGTGCCGATCTCAATCGCAAGCCGGTAACCTCAATGATCATGCAGGATAATCCTCCCAATAAAATGAGGAATACCTACGTGCTCGATCGGGGTGCTTATGATTCGCCCAAGAAAGATGAAGTCATCATACCGACTGTTCCCAAAGCTCTTCCTGCCTTGCCTGATGGAGCTCCCGCGAATCGCCTCGGACTGGCCCGATGGCTCACCCATCCCGATCATCCACTTACGGCGAGGGTTGCGGTGAATCGCTACTGGATGATGCTTTTTGGTGAAGGTTTGGTCCGCTCGGTCGGTGACTTTGGGGCTCAAAGTACGCCACCCACTCATCCTGGACTGCTTGATTGGCTCGCGGTCGATTTTATTAAAAATGACTGGGACGTGAAGGGTATGCTCAAGCAGATCGTAATGTCCAAGACCTACCGCAGAAGCTCGAAAGTAGAGTCGATTCATCGCGAGAAAGATTCGGAAAACGAGCTTCTAGCCCGTGCTCCGCGGTTCCGCCTGCAAGGTGAATTCATTCGTGATCACGCTCTTGCGTTGAGTGGCTTGTTAAACCCAACCGTGGGTGGACCGAGTGTGAAACCTTATCAGCCTGCAAATATCTGGAATGAGGTGAGCTTGAACGGCGGTCTTCGATACCGGCAGGATAAAGGTGAGAAGCTTTATCGCCGGTCGATGTATACCTACTGGAAACGGAGTTCGCCAATGCCAAACATGTTAATCTTTGATTCACCAAGTCGTGAAAAATGTGTTATCCAGCGTCAGCGCACTAATACGCCTCTCCAAGCACTCGTGACACTCAATGATCCGCAGTTTTTGGAAGCAGCCCGGGCTTTTGCCCAGCGTTTGTTAAGGTCTGACAAGAGCAGCATAGGGGGTCGAATTGATCTCGCTTATCGTTTTGCCACTGCCCGACCGGCCAGCGGAAGGGAAGTTGAAATTCTCACCAACCTCTATCAAGAGAATCTCAATCGTTTTAAGTCGGCTCCGGAGACTGCTACGGAATTCCTCAAAGCGGGAGAGTCACCCCGTGACGAATCCCTGGACGCATCCGAGCTCGCTGCCTGGATGGTGGTTGCTCAAACGATCATGAATCTCGACGAGTCGCTTACCCGTAATTAACCCCTCAAACGAATCAACGTCATGGAAACCTTCAATCCCCTCCTTGAAACCCGCCGCCAGTTTCTTCTCCGAACGGGAAATGGGATCGGTGCAGCCGCCTTGAGTACCATGTTGAATCCAAGTCTCATTGGTTCTGCGATGGGTGAGGGAATGCAGCAATATGGTGGACTTCCCAGTATCCCGCATTTCCCTGGAAAGGCGAAGCGCGTCATCTATATGTTCATGGCCGGCGGCCCGAGCCACATTGACCTCTACGACTACAAGCCTATCCAGCGTAAGCTTCACGGTACTGAGTTGCCTGATTCGGTTCGTCAGGAACAACGTCTTACCGGAATGTCGAGTGGGCAAAAGTCTTTTTCATGTGTGGCTCCGATGTTTGATTTCGAGAAGTACGGGGAACATCAAACATGGGTGAATAAGGATCTTCTTCCGCACACAGCCGGAATTGTCGATAAAATCACCATCATGAAGTCGCTTCATACCGAGGCGGTGAACCACGACCCTGCCATTACCTTTATTAACACCGGGGCACAGCAACAGGGAAAGCCTTCGATGGGGGCGTGGTTGAGTTACGGGATGGGGTCGGTAAACGAAAACATGCCCGGATATGTTGTCATGATTTCCCGTGGGCGTGGCCAGCTGCAGGCCCTTTACGATCGTCTTTGGGGGAGTGGGTTTCTTCCTGCAAAACACCAGGGGGTGAAGCTACGGAGTGCCGGTGAGCCGGTCTTGTATCTCAAAAATCCCAAGGGCTTCGATCGAGACGCCCGGCGTGGTCAGCTCGATAGCCTCAAAGAACTCAATGAGTTAAACTATGATAAGTTTTCCGATCCCGAAATTCAGGCTCGCATTTCGCAATATGAGCTCGCTTTCCGTATGCAGTCCGAGGTGCCCGGTCTCATGGATATCGAAGGTGAACCGGATTACGTGAAGGAACTTTATGGGCCTCAGATTGACAAGCCGGGCAGCTTTGCAAGGAACTGTCTCTTGGCACGTCGCATGGCCGAGAAAGGAGTACGCTACATTCAGCTTTTCCACCGCGGCTGGGACCAGCACGGTTCCCTGCCTTCAAAGATCCGCCAGCAGTGCGAGGACATCGATCAACCTGCGGCCGCCTTGATTAATGATCTTGATCAGCGTGGTATGCTCGAAGATACCCTCGTCGTTTGGGGTGGAGAATTCGGCCGCACCATATACTCACAAGGGAAGCTCACCAAAGACAACTACGGTCGCGATCACCACGGTCGTTGTTTCTCCATGTGGATGGCCGGCGCTGGCGTGAAGCGAGGGTTCGAATACGGAAAGACTGATGATCACAGCTATAATATTATCGAAAATCCGGTTCATATTCGCGACATGAATGCCACGATCCTGCATCAGCTGGGTATTGATCATAACAAGCTTACCTTCAAATACCAGGGCCTTGATCAACGCCTGACCGGTGTGGAAGAAGCGCACGTTGTGAAGGATATCCTGACGTAGATCATCAGGGATTTTGATTTAAA
>JBDNAG010000009.1:0-21230 GCA_039768565.1 Akkermansiaceae bacterium
AGGTTTATATGCCAAATCTAGATCAAACCGACCGCCGCCAGTTCCTCCAGAAATCTATCTTGGGTGGGTTGGTGATCACTTCAACAAGTGAAGTGACCGCTGAAATTGAGCAGGGGGTCAAAGAGACTGAGGTTACTCAGGATGTCGATGTTCTCGTGGTGGGTGGGGGAACGGCTGGAAATATCGCCGCCATCCAGGCTGGGCGCGCGGGAGCAAAAACTTTAATAGTGGAAAGGGGAGCACAGTTGGGTGGGACAACCACAACGGGCGGGGTCGCCTTTCCTGGTCTTTTTGACGCCTGGGGAAAGCAGGTAATCGCTGGAATTGGTTGGGAACTCGTGAAGGAATGTGTGGAGTTGGACGGCGGGAAATTTCCGAACTTTGCCAAGGTGCCCCAGCGGCATTGGCAGAATCAGGTTTATGTAAACCAATTCTTGTTTGCGATCCTGGCCGAGGAAAAGTGCGAGCAGGCTGGAGTGGCTATTGCTTACCATGAATTCCCCCAATTAGTTCAAAAAACAGAGAAGGGTTGGGAAGTGATTTGTGTGGGGTTTGGAACACGGAGACGGGTCCGGTGCAAGCAGATCATCGATTGCACCGGCGGAGCTGAAGTGGTTGGGATGTTGGGGTTGCCTCGTCTCCGTGAAGATGAAACGCAACCTGGATCGATGCT
Organism: Akkermansiaceae bacterium; assembly: GCA_039768565.1. Classification (GTDB taxonomy): domain Bacteria; phylum Verrucomicrobiota; class Verrucomicrobiia; order Verrucomicrobiales; family Akkermansiaceae; genus SW10. The sequence goes on from JBDNAG010000009.1 coordinate 674, forward strand.
TTATAATTTAGAAGTGGCAAACAATCCTGGGCATCATCAACTCCACCGGCTTTATGTTCATGGCGCCGATTCTACGAATTCACGGACCGTGACGCGCGCCAATCTCACCGGCCGGAAATCGGTTTTGGAAAAAGTAAGGAAGGAAAAGAAGCGCTTAATGCACCTCCAGCCTGAAACAGGATTTCGGGAGAGCTTCCGTATTGTAGGCGAGACCATGATCACGGTGAATGATTACACGAAGGGCCGCCTTTTCGAGGATGCGGTTTCCAATGCCTTCTATCCTGTTGACCTTCATACTAAGAGTGGAGTGAAGCCTAAGCCATTAAAGCCGGGAACAGTTCCGACGATTCCACTGAGTGCACTCATTCCCAAGACGAGCCGTAATATCATGGTAGCGGGTCGTTGTGTTTCGAGCGACCGCTTGGCAAACTCCGGGCTTCGGGTTCAGGCTTCTTGCATGGGAATGGGACAGGCTGCCGGATTGGCGGCATCGCTAGCGGTGGCACAAAAGACGACACCCCTCGAAGTTCCGCTGGAAGAGATTCATCGCGAGTTGAAGAGACATGGCGCCATTGTTCCAGGGAAGTGATGAAAATAAGTGATCCCGGAAAAACACGGCGCAGGATAACTTCCTTGCTGATTATGTTTACCTTTTTGGTGATGTCAGTGACAGGGGCACTTTCGTTTTTTCGTCCTTTTTCGATCAAGATCGTGGGGCTTCATGCCTTGATGGGATTCATCTTCATGGCATTCATCGTGGTGCATATCCTTAATAATAGTCGACAGCTGAGAGGGTATTTGAAGAGCTCTAAAATTTGGTTGATCATCGTAGTGATAGTTGGGTTAAGCGCCCTCTTCTTTTACCAACCAGCTCCGGTGAAAGCTGTTCTGGGACTGAGCCAAAATCTTGGCCCAGCCCTCGATCGATTTGAAGTGAAGGAAGATGGCATGGTTTACCAGTATGCCCCTTCCGATAATTACCGGATGACGCTGACGGTGAAAACCGGTTCGAATTTTGATCCAGAAGATCCGCCTACGATAGCGATCTGGCTCGAAAACCATGGAGGCTATCATATCAAGACCTTGCGGGATTCTGATGGGGCTGGCGAGGAGCTGCCTTATTGGGCTTTTAAAAAGAGAGGCTGGCAAAAGGCGAAGGAAGAAGCGGACAATGAAGACGAAGTTGATGCAGTTTCAAGTCCCACTCCGAATGGTTCCTTTGATCCCGCCGATTACATCCTTCCTGCTGATCCTGGCACTTCAACTCCTTACAAGCTTCTCATTGAGATTAATCAAAAAGACGATGCAAACAGAGAATACGAGGATCAACCATCGCTCGTTTATTCGGTAGAAATCGACAATCTCGGCCCGGTCACTTTCCAGCTTCTCGATCTTGTCGGTTATCCTAAGCGGGAAGATGAAGACGGGAAAGAAATCTGGTCGCTCTACTTTGTCGACGAAGGTTTTGGCTCAGCTCTGGAGCTGGTGGATAGCGCTCTCCTTCGAATCGACCGGAAGCCTTCGGAATAAGTGTGACCCTGAAGTGTTTGCTGCCAATTTATGGCAGCGATATCCAAAAGGAGCTGAATTTGATCGAGCTCGATTTTCTGGACTCCTGTCCCGTAAGGCTGCTCTTCTGGGTTCCTTATGAAGATGGCGGCGAAGCGGCTATGCAGAAACTCTTTGGGCTGAAGCTTGAGGATCTCTTCCAGAATTTTCTCGGCGAGATTTAAAGGTCAATCCGCGTTCCGGTATCGAGACTGCGGCGGCCCGCTTCAAGGATGGCGGTGGTGTTGCGCGTTGTTTCGATGGTGGCGAGGGTTTCGCGCTTCCCGAGAATGAAGTCAGAAATGCTTTGGTAGCCGTAACCTGATTGCCCTGAAAAACGCCCATTGGCATCCGGAGTGTATCGAAAGAAGAGGGGGTTTGGTGATTGGTAGCCGCTCGAATCCGAGGCTAAATCATACCCACGATGTGCCTGATCGACCCTCACCTCGCCATCGTGGTGGAGGGCGAAGAAACGTTGTTGTGAATGGACCTCGGCTTTCGCCGCGATCCACGAAGAGGTGTAAATTGCGGTGGCCCGGGTACCGGAGTTGTTTAGCCAATCGACCATCAGGGTGATAGAATCTTCGGTGGGCAGACCTTGCGTGGCAGCAACGCCGGTTGAGGCGGAGGCGATGACGGACACCGGACGGGCGAGGCCTTCCAGAGTCCAGCAGTGGAAATCGATATGGTGGGCGTTCAGGTAATAGGAAATGTCGGACGACTTGCCAGCCCACGCGCGAAAGGAATCGAGCTGGGATTTGGGTTGCGACATGTAGCTGGAAAAGTACGAAGAATCTCCGAGGCCTCGCAGTTTCTCCCGGGCATCCGAGTAGATTGGGTCCCATCGTTTGTGGACTTCCATTGCGATTATGACACTTTTTTTACGGGAAATTTCAATGAGAGAATCATGTTCTGCGACCGTTTTAACGATGGGTTTGGCAACTAGTACGTTGAGCCCCTTGCAGGCTGCGGCATGGGCCATCCCGTGATGCAGGTCGTCCGGTGTGAAGATTAGGACGGTATCGCCCGGGGTTAATTCCTCTAGAGCGACCTTCCAGATTTCGGGGTCTTTTTGGTCGTCACCGGGAAAGCTTCGAAAGGAGGTGTCCAGACCGTAGCGTTTACCGATGAGTTGATCAAAGTGCGCGCGAATGAGAGGGAACTTGGTGCCATTGCATCCGGTAAGGATGATGTCGGAAACGAGGCCTCGTTCCCGGAGGTCAAAGAGAGTGAGGGCTACGATTCCCGCGCCTTTATCGGATGTGGATTTGGATCCGTTTACAAGTCCGGTGACGTATTCTCCGGTTCCAATGACGAGGACTCTGGGAGCTGTCATGATGGTTTATTCGATGATTTTGATCTGCGATCGGTTCGTTAGGGTGATTGAGATTTGGGGGCTTCCCGAGCTTTTGCGTACCCATCCTCTCACCTCGATGGTTTTACCTTTGAGAGACCTGAGGTAGGCTTCATTGAGATTTCCCTTTTCGACTCTACCGTTCAATTCGGGGGGCGCTTGCTTGAATTGGAGATAAAACGTAGAGCTTGTCTTTGATTTGGCGACCTCGTGAACAAAGGCGCGAACTGAGATGATTTGACCGGCTGCCGCAAATTGTTTTCGGATTTGGAATTCGTCATCGATAGTGTAATATTCCTTCAGAAGGTAACTTACGGTAATATCATCAGGTTTGAGAATTTTAAGCACGCTAGGGGAAGCGAGGAAGCCACGTAAGGTGACTTTGTTTCGCAGGGCTGATCTGACCAAATCGCTGGAATCCGTTGGGAGAGTGGCACGAATTTCTGAATCAGGAATGATCAGACGACCTTCTTCATCGATTTGATCGAGAGTGGTTTCGAAGGTGATCCATTTGCCGATTTTTTTATCCAGCGAGTAGGGACTTGTCGGGTCGACGCTGGCGAAGCCTCCAGAGCTTTTGGGGCGGGCAGTTGGTTCAAGCTCGGGGATTGCTTCGGTAACTGGCTCCACTTGGGGAAGCCTTTCAACTGGTTTAGCAGGGAGTGTAGGTAGCGTCGGGGGAGAGGTGGTTTGAGGCGCCACGGGTTCCGGCTTGCTTTCGAGGACGATGGGTTTCTCTTTGGCGGGGGTATCGCGATTGGCCAGCTTCCATCCAAAGTAGCCAATCGCGCCGAGGAGAAGGGCGAGAATTGGAAGAATTTTGAGTGAAGAAGAATTGGAAGCCGAAGGAAGTGCGACTGATTGTTCGGGCTGAATTGAAGGAGCTTCGACCGCGGAGACCAAGGGGGTAGAGGAGAGCCCGGCCTGGCGTCTGAGGTAGGTCGTGAGTGCCTTGTATTTCACCTGAACGTCGACGAGGTCGGCCGGATGAATGCCTTCAGCAAAAGCGGCGAACCATGAATGGTAGTCGATGGAAAAAGTATCAATGGTTTGTTCTCCATCGCCGCAGATCACGATCGATCCCGGCGTGAAGGCTACTGTTCCCGCAACCGGGCCAAGGGCTTCGATGAGAGAGTTGGCATGCCCTTGAATGCGATAGCATTCTTCTTCTGTAAGATCAAAGTCGCGAACGCGGTCCGAGAGGACGATTCCGTCCCACCATCGTGCGACGATCCACGGAAACCCGTCGACCGGGTCAAGCCCGCCGTTGACGATCGGGCGAAGGCAATGGTGCTTCAGCTGCATGAGTTGGGCCAGACCACCTTCGAATGCGCCACCGCTCAATTTTTCAATGATCTCGGCCTCGTATTTAAGACGGACAAGGGCGAGAGGCACCTGATCGCGTGTCATTACGCGGTAAACCACGAGAGTCTCGTTCTGGTGAACGAGATCTTCGATGTGATATTCGGTCTGCATCAGGGCCTTGAAGGCTGACCGACTCTGGGGATGAAGCCAACTGGAAAAATTTGTGGCCCATGAAGGAACCAGTCCGTTCAAACCCGTTGGACTTTAGAGTTTCAGAATTTCTTTTGCAGAGTGGAGTTTGTGCTGAATTGTTTAGGGTCACCTTTTCAATCTCACCTGGACCATCGCTTGTGTGCTTCGTTGTTTATCTCATGGGCAAAGAAAAATCTCGCTCACTCGAAAGCGGGTGGTGTCGGTTAAAGAAAAGGTTTTGTTCGTAAGTTCACTCGGTGTTCTTGTTCCCTTTCGCTTTTTTGCCTTTTTCGTCAAGTGGTCGGAGAGTGCTATTCTTTCCAGGCATCCGAAACGAGAATCCCGGCCAATTGATCAGCTGGTTTGGAAAGCTTGGCGCCCTTCTTTTTTAGTAGGTAGATCTTTCTCGTTGGCACGGGCTTTTTAAACGAGCGAACCACTACTTTGTCTGTCATGCTGTTGCGAATGGCGAGTTTTGGAACGACCGCCATGCCAAGGTTTGCGGAGACCATGGCGAGGGCGGTCTCAAGTTGGTCGCATTGGAGCCCCTGTTTTGATTGTTTGAGCTGGCAGGCTTGCAGGGTCTGATCGCGCAGGCAGTGACCGTCGGAGAGTTGGATGAGATCCTTGGCCTGAAGTTCTGATGGTTCAGGGTCTTTTTTGCGGAGAGCTAATTCGTGGCGAACCGGCAAGGCGAGCAGGAGGGGCTCTTCAAAGAGCAGCTTGGTCTGCAGGTCGAAGCGCCTTTGGTCTTCCGTTGTGACGTCACTAAGAACAGCGAACTCGATCTCGCCATCGGAGATCCTGCGGATGAGATCCGGGGTTCGGTTTTCGCTAACTTCAATTTCAATTCCGGGATGTCGACCGCGAAACTCTCTCAGTAACAATGGCAGGAGGTAGGGTGCGAGAGTGGGGATAAGGCCGAAGGTGACCTTCCCGGAGCGGAGTTCGTTGAGGTCGTCAAATTGGTTCCTGAGTTTGGCTTCCTCAATGAAGAGCTTCTCGGCGTGATGGAGGAGAATTCGCCCGGCATTGGTGGGGACGACACCGCGGCGGCCTCGCATGAGCAATTGTTCGCCGAGCCTTTTTTCGAGCTCGTTGATAGCTAGGCTGATGGCCGGTTGGCTGACCTTACAGCGCGTCGCGGCAGCGCTCATGGTGCCGGTTTCAACCGTTTCTGTAAAGTAGCGCAGTTGCTTCAAATCAACAAAGTCTCCAGCCATGAGGGCGGAGGCTCGGTTGGTTTGAGATATGAGTCACGCTAATAATTCATCGCGTAGCATAAGTTATTTACCAGGCGAAGATGACTGGAACACCAACGATGGTGGGATTCCCGGGGCCATTGTTCTCGCTTATCTCGATCGATGAGGCGTAGCCATTTTCAAACTCAATGACAATCTTGGACGTTTCTTCGTTCGTGGTGTGAGTTAGCTGGCGGTAGATTTGACCGGTGTAAGGATCACGCACGGTGTTGTAGTGGTTGATGGTGTCGTACTCAATGAACTCCCAAATCGTGGTTTGCCCCTTTGCGGTGCGTTTGACCTTGGTTTTGGTCGGGCGGGTGTGGACTTGGCTGACTTCCTCGGGGGTCATTCCAATTGCGACTTCCTTCTTTTCGATCAGCTCCCGGACAAGGAGCTGACGGGTATGGACCTGCTTGAGTTTTTCGACGAATTTGGGGTCCTTGGAGGAAAAAGCAGCAGGGGTGACCCATCCGGAGACTCCAATACCGTTATCGCGCTTTCCGCGAACAAAGTAGGCCTTCTCGGTGAAGGAAACGAGTTCAACATCAATGCCGACTTTCAACGAGCCACGTTTGCGGCCGCCTTCATTGGTGGAGTAAATCCAGCCTGGCTTCTCGACTTTGAGCTTGATTCCTTTGGGTGCGATTTCTTCCACATAGACCACGCCCATTTCGGGCTTGTCAGGCATTGCCATGACTGGGAATGCAAGGAAGAGGAGGAGGGAAACAACTATTTTCATAGGACTAGCAGTGTAATTAAGATTTGGAATTTGTCGACATGTGTCTGACGGAACCACTTTTGATAATATTCATATCTATTTGATCCAAGGCTCCATGTCTATTTCTGCGTCCCTGAAGAGTCCGGCGTATGGGTTAAATTTCTTCACGGAAAGAGCCCACGGGTTTTTTTGACGCGGGCGACGTTGTCGACTCCGGTGGCGAGGGCGCCGAGGCGAGTGCCACACTTGTTTCGTTCGCAGAAGTGAAGGAGGTTTTCAAATGCTTCGTTGAGCTTGGTTTCGAGTTTGGTGAGGACTTCGGTTTTGGTCCAGTGGAAGCGCTGGAGGTTCTGCACCCACTCGAAGTAACTCACGGTGACGCCGCCGGCGTTGCAGAGGATATCGGGAATGAGGAAGATGTCGCCGCGCTCCTCGATGATAGCGTCAGCTGGTTGGGTGGTTGGGCCGTTGGCAGCTTCGGCGAGAATCCTACAGCGGAGGTTGGCCGCGTTCTTTTCGGTGATAACGCGCTCGAGGGCAGCAGGGACGAGGACATCGCATTCGCGAAGAAGCATCTCGTCGGGGTCGATTGATTCTGCTCCTTTGAAGCCGGCGACGCCTCCGGTTTGGTTGACGTGCTCACGGAGTTTTCCGGAATCGAGTCCGGTTTCATTCCAAATGGCTCCGGTGATATCGGAAACTCCTCGTACTTTCATGTCGTAAGCGGCCATGGTGTCCACGGCGTATGAGCCGACATTTCCGTAGCCCTGAACGATGGCGGTGGCTCCTTGAACGGGGATTCCGAGTTTGTTGAGAGCCCGCGCCGCAAGGAAGGCGACGCCATGGCCGGTGGCTTGGGTGCGGCCTTCGCTGCCTTGGAGCTCTACCGGCTTTCCGGTGATGATCTCAGGAACGAAGCGTCCGGCATGAGTGGAGTAGGTGTCGAGGATCCAGGCCATGTGCTGCGCATTGGTTCCAACATCGGGAGCCATGACGTCAATCTCCGGTCCAATAAATGGAGTGATTTCCTGTGCAAAGCGACGGGTTAGGCGCTCTTGCTCGGTCATGCTGAGTTTGCGAGGGTCGCAGGTGATGCCACCCTTGCCACCACCATAGGGGAGGCCCATGAGAGAGCACTTCCAGTTCATCCACATGGCGAGGGCTGCGACTTCGCCGACATTGACATTGGGGTGGAAGCGGAGCCCCCCTTTCACGGGACCGCGGGAAAGGTGGTGTTGGACACGGTAGCCAAAGAAGACCTCGGTGCGTCCATCGTCCATGTGGACGGGCATACTGAAGGTCAGGATTCGTTTGGGCCATTTGCAGCGCTCCCGGACCGATTGGTCGAGATTAAGGAAATCTGCCACCCGGTCGAATTGGCCGGCGGCCATACCGAAAACGGGGTCATTAAGGAGCTGTTCTTTCATGCCTCAGTAAATTTAATCTAGGATTTCAAAATTCAAAAATGAATTTTGAAGCTTCGATGAAGCATCCGCAAAAGTGAGGAATTTTTCGGGATAAGAATCCGTAGGATCCGAGATTAAAAATTAGTCTGTGTCACCTGAGTTGGTGGTTGGCCGGGTTTATGTTCCATCTGAATTAAGTTCGTGGATGCGTGCTTACGGTCTCTTTTTGAGGGAGGAAGGGCTTTATTTGATTCACCTGGGGCGCGGATGGATGGGACCGGAGCAGCATCGGGCGGCGGTGATAATTTAGTGGGCGGGTTCATCGTCGAAGTATTCGTCGGCGGGATCGAAGGTTGGGATGGGGATGTTGATGATTTTCATTTCGCCGATGGCGCGGTGGCGGCAGCCGGGTTTAATTAAAATACTGGTCATGGGTTTGACGGGGAGGAGTTTTCCATCGAGCTCGATATGGCCGTGGCCCTCGAGGATAAGATAGATCTCGGTCATCTTTTTGTGGTAGTGGGTGCGTGCTTCCTTGGAGATTTCGACCATGTGAATACTAGCAATGGGGTTTTCGGGGGTACAGAAAGCGCGCCGAGAGGTGCCACAGGGACAGGGGGTGCCGGGAACTTCGTCGAGTTGTTCGATGAGGTAGTTTTTCATGGACGGAATGGTGGAGGTTGAATTTGGGATGGGAAAATAAAAAAGCCCGCGCCGGAATGATCCGGGCGGGCTCAGGAAGTGGAATTGAGTGCTTACTTGATCTTAACGGTGACCTTTTCCTTGGTCTCGGTCTTCACCCCTTCGATTTTTTGCATGGCTTTGGCTGCCGCGCCAGGGTTTTCACCGGCTCCCATCAGGGATCCCATGGCGCCAGGGTTTTTCATGATTTCGTCCATGTTCATTTCGACCATGGTGATGGTGTTGCCATCTTTGTGGGTGGCGTTGGTCTCGGCGATGCCGTCGGCAATGACGATCTTGGCGGAGATCTTCATGCCTTTCATCATTCCGGCCATCATGGCTGCATTCGGATTATTGGGGTTTCCGGTATGTGGCTCTTCTTCGGCTGTTTCTTCGCCAGCTTCAGGCTGGGGGAGGTTGATGGTCAGAACGCCGTCAGCAAATTTGAAGGAGGCTTCTTCACCGGCAGGCTCGACCTTCTTGCTGCCTGGCTTCATGTTACTGAGTTCGCCAATTCCGCTGGAGGGGTTCATTGTAACTTTATTAATATCGGTGAACTTATAGGTGACGCGAACGCCTTTGCTCCCGTCGTCACGCTTGATGTCCTCCGATTTGAAAAAAGTGACGCCTTCTCCGTAGGTTGTGGCCTTTTCCTTGAGCTTGGCCTCGTCCTTCATGTCGGCGAGGGGGTTTCCGTTGTCACCACCTTGGGCGGCGGCCATTTCCATCATGCCGATGGCTTGGGCTCCGAGGACCATTTCTTCGGTGATTGTTCCGCTTCCGTCTTTGTTAAGCGTGATTTTAGTTTCGTATTCGAGGCAGCTGGGCAGAACTAGTGCGATGGCGGCCCCGATCAGGGTGAGGAGTGTTTTTTTCATACCGTGGAGGAGCGTAGCGGGCGAGGCGTCTTGTCTGCAATGGCGAACTTTTGTTAGCCCAACCAATCCGCTTACTTGCACGCGTTCAGCGGATGAAGTAGGATGCGAGAACGATGAGCGACGTTCCAGCGGTAGAGGTCAAGAACCTGGTAAAAGACTTCAAAGGGGCTTTTAAGGGGAAGAAGGTGCGGGCGGTGAAGGATGTTTCGATCCAGATCGCTCCTGGCGAGGTTTACGGACTGATCGGTCCGAACGGCTCGGGAAAGTCGACTACGATGAAGGCGGTGTTGGGGCTGGTGGCTCCAACATCAGGTTCGACTTCTATTTTTGGACGGAATTCCTTGAAGGTAGATTCACGTAACGAGGTTGGTTTCCTTCCGGAGAATCCTTATTTCTACAAACACCTGACCGCTGCGGAAACAGTCCGCTTTTATGGAAAGCTCTGTGGCATGCGTGGTCGCAAGCTTAAGGATCGAATCGGCGAGTTACTGGAGCTGGTTGGGCTTCAGGATGCACGCGATCGGCGTTTGAAGGGATTTTCCAAGGGAATGCTGCAACGGATTGGGTTAGCCCAGGCGATGGTGCAGGACCCGCGGTTGTTGGTTCTTGATGAGCCCACGGCGGGAGTGGATCCAACGGGTTCGCGCGAAATTCGCGATCTTATTTTCGAGCTAAAAAATCGGGGAATCACGGTTTTTCTCTGTTCCCATTTGCTGGAGCAGGTCCAACAGGTTTGTGATCGGGTGGGGATTATCCACCAGGGTGTATTGGTGAATGAGGGGCGATTGGATGAGCTGATTTCGGTGGAGAACCGGACCGAGCTAATCTTGGAAAATGCCAGTGAGAGTTTGCTGGATCAGATTCGTTCCTTGGTCGATGTCACCCACCAGGCGGAGGTTGTTTCGGAGGGCAACGCCCGGACCACGCTCGAGGATTTGTTCCTGCGCGAAACGATGTCTGACGCAAAAGAAAAATTGGTCAGCAAGTAAGAACCCGGAGCCCCGAACCCACTAAATTTTTATGACCCAGCGAGCCTCCACTTCTCTTTTTTCCCTGCGCCGGATTTTGATCATTGCGCAAAGCACCGTGACACAGCTGGTGCGCATGAAGGTATTTTATTTTCTAGCGCCCATCGCGTTGCTTTTTGTAGGAATTCAGTTTTTCGATCTGATCTGGTATCAAGGTGCGGAGACCTTGCAGCCTGAGCAGGAGTTAAGAATGCATAAGAACATTTGCCTAGGCACGATGATGGTTTTTAGCTCGATGTTTGGCATTGTTGCTACAGCGTTGCTCATTCCAGGAGATATCGAGGATCGCACGCTTTACACAATTCTTTGTAAACCGGTGCCAAGGCTCGATTATCTGGTTGGCAAACTTCTCGGCGTGATCGCAGTCATCTTTATCGCCATGGTCGTAATGGATTTTTTGTTGGTGACGACACTTCATTTCCGAACCGAGGCGAAATTGATGGAGGCAACCGAGTATATGAAAAAGATCGGGTATCCGGAGGAAGATCTGGCAGCGGGCCGCGCGGAAATTGCAGCGCACGGGCCAACATTGATCTTACAATATGGTGTGTTGGCCCACTTTTTGAAAGCTTCGGTGATCGCAGCGGTGGCCCTCCTGATTTCGACCTTTTCGACTTCGACAATCTTCACCATTGCAACCAGCGCAATGATTTGGATCATTGGGTCGTTTCAGTCGGTGGCGCGCGAGGGGCTCTTTGCCGATTCTCTCTCTGGCGGAGACCCGAATATGGCGGAGCGGGTTGTGAGTAACTTTGTTTCGTTGGTTTTTCCTGACTTCAAGCTCTTCGAGTCGATCGCCGATGGGGCGGTTCGAGCAGAGAATGTGTTACACACTGATATGGCCCAGCTGGGTGGTTTTGCAGTAATTTACATAGGGATCTATGTGGTGCTCTCGTGGTTCGTTTTCTCGGATAAGGAATTTTAAAGGGCGCGGCAATGAGGAGATTTAAGACGATTCGAAACCTGATTGTGATCGCTGCGGTGCTAGCGGGCACAGGGTATTTGCGCATGCCTGGGGAGCAAAAATTTACGGAAGATCTTCGTGAGCGTAAGATTGCCCATCCCCAGATTGATTCAGAGATTTGGAGCGAGATGGGGCAAACCAGTTTGGCCGGAGCCTTTGGCGGTCTGCGGTCGGTGATGGCGTCCTTTATGAGTATTGGCGCTTACGATCACTTCGAGAACAACGATTGGTACGAGCTTGAGAAAGACTACGAAATCATCACGGCTCTTGATCCTTATAATTCCTTTTACTGGGATACCGGTGCCTGGCATCTGGGGTGGAATGCCGCATCTTGGGCGAAACGAAATCAGGACTTCAGCTCGGCCAAGCAACGGATGTTTGAGATGGAGTATCTTGAGAAGGGGGACGATTTTTATCGCAAAGGACTGAAGTATAATCCCAATTCCGAAAAGCTTTGGTATGAGATGGGGGCGATGTGGGCCAATGAATTCAAGCGGCCTGATCTCGAGCGATCGGCGGAGGCATTTAAGATGATTCGATCTTCGCCCAATCCGGTCTATCGACGGCGGTATCTTTTTACGATTACGCGGATCCGAGGAAGAGAGATCGAGGCCTATGATGAAATGATGCGGCTGCTTCGGGAGAAAAAGGGTGCTCATTTTTCAGTTCCCAAATTTCGGGTCCTTGCCGTGATTCTTGGAAATAACCCTCATCTTCCTGATGGTGTTCTCCGACCCCAGGTTCATCAGGTGTTTCAGAACAAGGAACTGGCTTATCGTGATCTCTATAATTACCGGGCCAGGATTAAGTATGACAATTATTACGCCGGAAATATTGACCAGCTTATGAAAGAGTTAATTGATGAACTGGATGTTCCCGATTCCCTCAACCCATTCGTGACCGAGCCCAAGCGCCCACTTTATCCGAGAGCCTGGGAGGAGGAGCTCAAAAAGAGAGATGCCGAGACTGCTGTCGAGTAGATGCTGAAAAACTAGCGGATTTACTCAAAATCAGATTGCAATCTGACCTTTACAGTTGGCGGGGGACTGGCAATTGTGGTCTTTTCCCGTTGCCTTATGCGCATTGCCCTATTCGGAGATATCCACGCCAATCTTGAGGCCCTCGACGCCGTCCTTGAGGACGCAGCGAAGCAAGGTTGTACCGACCACGTATGCATGGGCGATATAGTCGGCTACAATGCGGATCCTTCAGCTTGCTTGGAACGGGTTCGAGAGAACAATTGGCCGGTGGTTAAGGGAAACCACGATGAAGATGCGTCGGGCAATCATAGCCTCGATAACATGAACCCGGTTGCGGCTTCTGCGCTGCGATGGACCCGCGAGCAACTCACCGACGAGCAACGGAATTGGCTTCGGAAGATTAGGATGGTCCGTCAGGTGGAAGATTTTACTGTAGTGCACTCCACTCTCGATCAGCCCCAGTCGTGGAACTACGTGACCAACAAATTCGATGCGATGTCGAATTTCTCTTACCAGTTTACCAACCTTTGCTTTCACGGCCACACTCACGTGCCACGGATTTTTGTTCGTGATTCACGAGTGGCGGAAATCGAAGGTGACTCGGTCGTGATCGAACCGGGAATGAAATATTTTATCAACACGGGATCCGTTGGTCAGCCGCGCGATGGCGACTGGCGGGCCTGCTACGCCGTCTATGACATGCCCAACTCGACGGTGACCTTCCGTCGCATCGAGTATGACCTTGCTACTACTCAGGAAAAAATCCGTGCCGCTGGTCTCCCTGAAGTTCTTGCAGAACGTATCGCGGAAGGTCGCTAGATTTCTGTCGCTTGTCGGTGCCTTTGTGCTGACGTCCTGCTTTAGTAGCCGGCTTGATGTTTCAAGCGTTAATAAAGTTCCTATCGGTTCGCCTGCTTTTCAAAAGGAGCTTTCCGAAGTGACCCGATCGCCGTGGATTTCAAAAAACGCGATCCGAACGTTACCTAATGGTGATGCTTTTTTTCCGTCGATGTTGAAAGCGGTGCAGGGCGCACGGAAAAGTATTACCTTTGAGACCTTCGCTTTTGTTGATGCTCCGGTGACGCGTCAATTTTCCCGCGCGCTTGCAGAGCGGGCCCAATCGGGGGTCGAAGTGAAGGTCATTCTAGATAGCGTAGGTTCGTCGAACGTGGGGAAAGCAAATCTTCATCTCATGAGAGAGGCGGGTGTGAAACTTGAGCTTTATCACCCCGTGAATATACTCCGCCTGCGCAAAACCAATAATCGGACCCATCGCAAAATTTTGGTGGTCGATGGCAAGATTGCCTATACTGGTGGCGCTGGTTTTGCTCTTGCGTGGTCTGGTAATGCAGATAGCGAAACGCATTGGCGAGATACCCAATATGAAATCAAAGGTCCAGCGGTACGGGGATTCCAGGATGCGTTTCGTGAAAATTGGTATGGCCTTACCGGTGAGAGAATCGAGGGGCCTTCTTACTTTCCCAAATTGGGAGCTGCGGGCCGAACGGTTGTTCAGGTTGTATTTGATGATCCCTGGAATACCGAAAATCCGATAGCCCAAGGGTATGTCAGTGCAATCAACGGTGCCCGGAAAAGCCTGTTTCTTCAGCAATCTTATTTTATTCCGAACAAGCGCTTTCGTATCTTGCTCCTAGCCGCTGCGGCAAGGGGGGTGAAAGTTAGGATCATCGTTCCTAATCACCTGATTGATTCGAAGCCGACCCGGTATGCCTCGCAAAATCACTGGGCCGAACTTCTGCGTGGGGGGATTCGGATTTACCAATATGAGACAACGATGATGCATGGTAAACTCCTCGTTGCAGATGGGCAGTTTAGCATCGTGGGATCGGCAAATCTTGATGACCGGAGTTTCTTCATCAACGATGAAATCAATCTGCACGTTGATTCGCGGGAGTTTGCCCGAGAGCAAACGGATATGTTCCGTCGTGATCTGAAGGTGTGCCGGGAGATTACTCTCGTGAACCTACAGTCTGTTCTTGAGCCCGGTTACAAGCGCTTCTTCACGCGCTTTATAGAATCTCAATTGTAGATGGCGCGGGTTACTCGACGCCGATCCCAAGCTCCTCGCTGGCCTTTTCTAATTCGTTACGACGGATGATTTCCAGGGGATCGGGGCCGTTCTGATTGAGAGGATGTCGGGCAAAGAATTCGTCGAGGGGAACTCGATTGGGAGCGGCGGGCGTCTCTTGTGAGTTCATGGTGATGTCTCCAAATGTCTCTCTGGCGATATCGATTGATGAACCAAGCCTGGCCTCGAGGAGCCGCCCCCCTGTGCCAAGTGCTGCAGAGCGTGGGATATGCTGGCCGACCCTGACGTCGATCTCGGTAAGGCCGGTATAAAATGTTTGGACGATGGATCCGTCGGGCAGACGGTGACCGAGTAGTACGGCTTTGCCGTCGTAGCCATCGGGATCGCCAGTAAAGAGAACCAGTCCGGTTCCGGCTGCCCGGGCGTTGTTGTCCTCCATTTGTAGAAAGCCCCTGGTGGTGGGGAGCCGGTAGCGCTCCATGGGAGACATCGTACTGAGGTTGGGTTGAAACTCGGTTGTTTTAAATTCAGTCGGACTGCTGTCTTCGTCATAAGCTACGGCGATGGGGTATCCGGCAACCGAGTCGGCTTCCTGCCAGGTCCGCAGCGAGTGCGCAAAGTATTTGATGGGATCTCTTTGATGGAAGACTCCGATGACAAGAAAGGTGACGCCCAAAATGATAAGGGCGGCAATGGTCACCTGATATCGTTTGATCTTCATCGTGTCGCTAGTCTGGCTGTGATCGTGAAAATAAAAAGGCACGAGTCAGGGAAAACCCGATCGTGCCTGGTTCGTGATTTGCTCTGCCGCGATCAGAGCTCCTTGACGAAGATATTGCGCCACTGAACGGGAGCACCGTGGGTTTGCAACTGAATAGGTCCGACTTTGGGGAGTGGTCCTTTTTTGTCGTAGAAGTTGTGAAGCTTGGCCTGATCGACGATCAGCTTTTCGTTGAGGTGGATGGTGACTTTTTCGCCGACCATTTTAACGACGATGGCGTTCCACTCGCCGACAGGTTTATCAGCGTGCACGAGTGGCTCACGCCCGGGAGCGCCCTTGGGATTATTCCAAAGCCCGCCGGATCCTTTTTCTGCTCCGTGTTTCCAGCTCCCTCCGGCTTCAGTGGTGTCCCAAAGTTGAACTTGGGGAACGCCGCGAAGGTAGATTCCGCTATCTGCTTTAGGGTCGAGCTTGAATTCGAGGCGAAGTTCGAAGTCCGAGTAGTTTTTCTCAGTGGTCAGGAAAAGTCCGTGCCCATCGTTGTGGATGATGCCATCTACAACTTTCCAGTGCTTCGCGATGTTCGCGAGGCTCTTCTTTTTCTTGGCGGCGAGCTTTTCCTCTGGAAGGGCGAGGTATTTTGCAGGGTTTTCAGTGGCAGCTCCCCACCAGCCGGTAAAGTCCTTGCCATTGAAAAGTGAACTAAATCCTTCGGGAGGTCCGGCGAAGAGAGGAGTGACTAGAAAGGTGAATCCAAGCAATATTGTTTTCATGTGAAAAAAATACACAATTATGAGGAAAGCTTTATCACGAAATCGGAAAAAGTAAGGAAAGCCTAGATCTGAAGAAATTTTACGGTCGTATTGGTTCGATTTGAGGAATAAGGATTTAGGGGTTACGCTCTTAAGAACATGAAAAAAGGAATCTCACTCGCTTTGGTAGTCGCTCTCGGATTCGGGATCTTCGTTTATGCGCAAGATAAGAAGGAGCCTGCGATGCCGGTTGCCAAGGAAGTGCCCAAGGCGATCTCCAAGGAAGAAGCTGAGAAGCTGACTGACAAGGAGTGGAAAAAGCGCCTGACTCCGGAGCAATACCGAATCTTGCGCCAGGCCGGGACGGAACGGTCGAACGGTCAGGTCTACAAAGAATTCAAGGCGCAAGGTGGCGGAACCTACTACTGTGCTGGTTGTAATACCGAGCTCTTTTCCTCGAAAGAGAAGTTTGATTCCCACTGTGGCTGGCCTTCATTTTATGATCCTTCGAAAGCCAAGAACGTGAAGACGAAAGTTGATCGCAGTGGCTTGATGGTGAGAACCGAAGTGATCTGCTCAGTTTGCGACGGCCATCTGGGCCACGTCTTTCTTGGCGAAGGTTTCAATACTCCGACCGACAAACGCTACTGCATTAATGGAACAGCCTTGAAGTTCGTTCCTGCAAAAATCGTGGAGACTGCCAAGAAGAAAGAAGCTGAAGGAAAAAAGCCCGCGAATAAACCGGCTGAGAAGTCCAAAGAAAAGAAGGGCTAGGAGAGTGTTTTTTACACGCTCGTTCCTCAGAAAAATCTATCTATCGTTTCACCGTAGATATCGGTGGTGTGGAAGATCTTGCCTAAGAAAAATTAATCAAGCATCTGGGGCAGCACTCTAAATCCGGAGGGGCTGGTCACTTATCTTTGACTCCTTTGCCTGTTTCAGCGAAGGCTTTAAAGCTCTCCATGAAAGTGAGGGATTCCCTTTTGGCGCACCCTCTCATGAACCACATGAGTACTCCCAGCACCCCAGAGGCCTGGAAGGTGTTGTGTGTGACCCATTTGGTCCGATTTTCGCTTGCTTCGGAAAACAGGTATTGAACTCTCATTTCCATCCCGTCAAATCGATAGACGGCGGTAAATTCTTTTGGCAGATTTTCGACTTGGATTTCTTCGATCATGTCGATGGTTTTCTGGCCTTTCTCGTATTTTAAAACTGTCTTTCCATCGATTTTTTCCTGCCCAAGGTAGCCTGGTTGCCATTTGGCAAGGTTTTGAGAATCCCCAAAAAGGGCGGCGACTTCGGAAAGAGGCTTCTGGATATCAAGTCTGAGCGTGTATTGCATGGTTTGGTGTGCTTTAAAAACGAATCTAGTGAGTGCAGCGGTCTTTTGATTACCAACTCCACTCGTAGCTTAGCCTCTTTGAGGAAAGTATGGTGGCACTGCGATTGGCTAGGCGTTTGGCGGCTGAATTTTTTTCACTTTGAAGCGCAAATAGTCCTATCTGGCATGGCCCAGTGGAATGGTGATGGCCTGCGTGGAGCCGGCCCCCGAGAAGGCATCGCCAAAGTCGGTCGCCGGAGTATCCTGAGCTCCGGGATGATTAAAACCCCCGCTGGTGTCGTAATCGTGTCGAAATTCGATTCCGCTAATTGTCATGGGTATCGCGATGAAGGCAAGTAAGCCAATCAGCCGAGGAATCTTCATGAGGAGAAGCTAACGGCCATCACGTCCGCTGACAACAGCTGGTGTTTGACTTTTTAATCTGCTAATTTGTCTGGGTATGAAATTGATTTTGGTTTGCGCTATTTTAGCCGCCCAATTTTCACCTCTTGGTGCCGAGACCCGATTGCGTGTGGGGCATGCCCACAGCCCAAAGGACGCGAAGGCTGAGCTCGCCGAACTTAGGAAGAGTTATCCGGACCTAGCAACTTGGCAGAAAAGGAAAGAGCTTCTGGTAGAGGGGATTCTTAAAGGTACGAAATTGACCCGGCTTCCTGAGAAAACTCCGCTCAACCCAAGGCATTCGAACAAGCGGAAATTTGATGGGTATACCGTCGAAAGCGTGGCCTTTGAAAGTTCTCCGGGCTTCTTTGTTACAGGAACTCTGTATGAGCCGACCGAAGTGTTTGAGTCCTATGCGGGAATTCTTTGCCCACACGGTCATGGTGGCCGGTTTAAGGGGAGCCGACAGGCGAGATGCGCCGCCTTTGCCCGCATGGGTACTAGGGTGTTTCTCTACGACATGGTCGGATACGGCGATTGGGAGGAAGCCGGTTGGGATCACCGAAAAACGCCAGAGGTGTTGAGGTTACAGACTTGGAATAGTATACGCGTTCTCGATTTCATCTTATCGCTCCCTAATGTGGATGCTGGACGGGTTGGCATGACCGGTTGTTCGGGAGGAGGGACCCAGACATTTATCCTTGCTGCAATCGATGAACGGATTGCGGTCAGCGTTCCTGTTTGCCAGGTTTCGGCCCACTTTTTTGGAGGCTGTGTTTGTGAAAGTGGAATGCCGATTCACAATGGTGAAAACCATCTCACCAATAATGTAGAGATTGCTGCGATGGCTGCCCCCCGCCCACAACTCATGGTTTCAAACGGTTCCGACTGGACGGTTAATACGCCCAAGGTGGAGTTCCCGCATGTGCAGCATGTTTATGCGCTTCATGGTCGGGAAGAGCTGATTGAAAATGCTCATTTTTCGGAGGAGCAACACGATTACGGTGAGTCTAAGCGCTTGGCCGCTTATCTCTTTCTTGCCAAGCATTTGAAATTGGATCTTGGTAAAATCCGGAACGCTGGTGGGGAAATTGATGAGTCTTTTGTGACTGAAGAAACCCGCGAACAAATGCTGGTTTTTGGAGAAAATAATCCATACCCTTCAGATGCGGTGAAGCCCAATACTCGCCTTCCTTGAATTGCAAAATGAGTCGCTTGATGCGAAAATATAATCCCGGCGGCTGGAGGATGCTAAGGGTTAAATAGCCGCCAGTGGGTTTGAAATGGAGCCTGAATTACAGGTGCCGGTATCGTGGTATGAGGCAATCTGGGAGGTGAACTAGAATTAAAATAACTCGTCTTGAAGGTGAGTGGGCTTGGTCTTGAGGAGCGGATTGGCGGCCCTTTCGATGACCAATAATTCCGGTGCCGGCTTGAAGGATTCAAGTCCTTCAAGAAGGAAGTAATTTTGTTCAGTCTCCGTCAGAATGGCGGGCATGCGATGATGGATCGGAGCCACCAGTGAGTTGGCCTCCGTGGTAAGCATGGAGAAGCAGCGGCCAAATTCTGCGCTCTCTTCCCACAGCCCGGCCATCCAGAGCCAGTTGTCAGTGGGGCTTCGGAAAAGGTGGGTTTGCTTGTGGCCCTTGGGACCACTCCACTCGTAGTAGGATATGACCGGGATCAAGCAGCGTCGCTTTTCGATCGCTTCCTTCCACATCGGACTTTCTAGATTGTCGCTTCGGGTGTTGTTCACCACTCCGAGGCTTTTCCGCTGAAAGCCCCATCTCATCGAGACCATCTCTCCGTCTGGAAGTTTAACAGGGGCTTGATCTGTTCGCCGGATCAAATTGCTTTCAACTTCCTGGATGGCCTTCCGGATGTTCCCGGGCTTTTTGGTGGTATTGAAGGCGTTGCACATTAGTCCTTAAACCAGCGGTAGTGACCGGTCAGCTCGTAGGTTAAAAGGTCATCGTCTTCCGAAGCTCCGCCACCAATATTATGAATAACGTAAGGAACACCTTTTGAGTTTTTCTTGTCCGAAACGATCATGATGTGAGGTCGGTTTCCCGCTACCTTGCAAGTGACAAGGTCGCCGGGTTCAAATTTGGCTGGATCTTCCGTCAGCTTCAGCGAGATGCCGCGGCGCTCGAAGTATCGGCGCAGGTTGGGGACACGCCGGTGATCGATATTCTTGTCGGTGCGCCTCAGGCCCCAGATTGTGGGATACTTGGAAAAATTCTTCTTCATGTCCTCGTGAACCAGTTTTTGAAGATCGAAATCGAGCTGGCGGAGGGCGCGGATGACAACATCGGTGCAAACGCCGCGCTCCTTCGGGACGTCTCCATTGGGATATTTGAGGGCGACGTAAGCTCCGTCGTAAGTCGTGGTGACACCGATTTGCTTGCGGGCTGCAATGACAAGTCGGCCGCTTTTGGTATCTGCCGTGGGTTCACCGCAGGCGAGAAGAGTGAGAAAGAGGAAGAGGGAGGTGAGGATTCTCATTTTGAGACAAGCGAGGTGGTGTGCGGCGTTTGTCTGATGTGATACTTGCAGAGATTGCCGACAAAATGGGAACGGCCGCGAGTTGGTGGATTCTTGCAGGAATTTTGGCTGCGCCTTTGGTTTACTCCGCATTCCGGGTTACCGGAAAAATCGGGATGGCGGTTGTGCTGGTTCTTGCGGGCGGACTTTCATTCCTGATGACCCTGGCGGCAGTTCAGGAGGCCTTTTTCGAGGGAGAATTCAGCCTCATGGTTCGGGCCGAGATGGGAGGTCGATGGATCGCCCACCGGGTCGCTTCGGGATGCCTCCCGATCGTGTTAACGTCGATTACGCTTGGGCTGAAACGCCGCTGGATGAAGCGGGCCTAAGCGAGGTCCTCGTTGAAGTAGACTTTGATGTAGTTCATCTTGCGCTCTTCATCGAAGCCTTTTTCGAGAACGTTTTCGGGCTTGTCGACGACTTTTGGGCTGAGGCGAAGTTCGACGCCAGTGTCCAATTTCATCATGCG
>JBDNAG010000010.1:0-21679 GCA_039768565.1 Akkermansiaceae bacterium
GTTCGGATGTAGTCTTGTGAGAGGACATCGAGCATTCCTCCCCGGGTGAGTCGGGCTAGGTAAGCGGCGACTCCAAAGCAAAGGGTGATAGCCGGGAGGATGATGTCAGCGGGCCTGCTCCAGCCAGCGACGTTGAGAACGGATAGCGGTCGGGCGATGGAAAGCTGGAAGATAGGCCCGAGGACAAAGGCCACGATGCATATTCCAGCCATCGCTATGACCATCGCGGAGTAGTCCTGCCATTTGTTGTGGAAGAGGGCGGCCAGGATTCCAAGCGGGATTCCCAATCCCATTCCTAGAAGTAATGAGAGAACCCCGAGTTTAAGTGAAACAGGAAAGGATTCCGAGATGATGGTGGAGACCTTTCGTCCCTTCATGGCCAGGGAATATCCGAAGTCGCCTTCGGTGAGTATGTTTTTCCAGTAGTTGAAATACTGGACTCTAATGGGCTTATCGAGACCGTATTGGCGTTCGAGGGCTGCTTGCTCCTCCGGAGCGAGAGCCTTTTCACTGGCGAAAGGGTTGCCGGGAATCGCGCGAACAGCGAAGAAGACAAAGGTGACCAAAAGGAAGACCACCACGATGGTCTGGGTCACTCGTGAGAGAATGGTTTTGAGCATTACTGAAAGAGGCTATTTTTCGATTTTCACCGACTTGAACGGGTGATTATTCAGAAGGAGCGGGTTCCAGCCTTTCACTTCGGGACGAATCAAATAGTTGGTGGTGTACCAGTAGATCGGAAGAACGGGAGTATCGTTGAGGATGGTGCGTTCCGCGTCGGAAAGAATTTTCATGCGGGTTGGAACGTCAGCAGTGTTCTCGGCCTTATTGAGAAGTGTTTCAAACTCCTTGGATCCCCAACCCGTGTTGTTGTTACCACCATCGGTAATCCACATTTCGAGGAATGTGGTGGGATCGAGGTAGTCGCCAATCCAACCTGCAACGCAGATATCGTAGTCGGCATCATATTGCTTTTGGAGGTAAGTCGTCCATTCCCGCTGCATGATACGCACTTTGATGCCAAGGTGCTTTTGCCACATTGCCTGCAAGGCTTCTGCTTCCCGGAGGCCTGAGTCGGAATTCGTGGTGAGGAGGCTGATCTCAGGGAATGAGGAAGTTGATTCATACCCTGATTCAGTGAGCAATTTTTTGGCCTTTTCAGGATCAAACTGGATGACTCCGGGTGGTTCATAAGTGCCGAATGGCGGTACAATTCCGGAGGCTGGGCTTTGACCACCCTGTAAAATTTTTTCGCAGATGGACTTTTGATCGATCGAGAGGGCGAAGGCTCTGCGAACCTTGGGGTTGTCGAGCGGCTTGTTGCGGGTGTTTACGCGGAGAAAGCGAACTCCAACGTAGGGTTCCTGACGAAGTTGATCCGGATACTTCTCCTTGGCCATGGGAATGAGTTCTGAAGGAACGGTGTAAGTCAGGTGGAGTTGGTCATCACCAAACATGCGGGTTTCGGTGTAGTAATTCTTGATGGGAAGGTATCGAACTCCATCGAGATGAACGTTGTCCTTGTCCCAATAGTGGGGGTTTCTCTCGATCTCGAGAAAATGGTTGGTGCGCCAGGTCTTCAGTTGGAAGGCTCCATTTGAAACGATATTTTCGACACGGGTCCAGGGCGATTGGTAGGCGGTGTTCATCTCGCCATGCTTCATGATAACGTGTTCGGGGACCGGATACCAAGTGTAGTGTTTGGTGATTTCCGGAAGGAATGGAATTGGTCCACGCAGATTGATTTTCAGTGTGAAATCATCAACCGCGGTCACTCCGACCTGTGCCTTGTCCCAAAGATTGGGTTTGCCGGCTTCATGGTGGGCGATGATGCGATCAAGCACCAGCTGGCGGACGTCCTCGGATACCTGATCGGTCCATTTGAGAAGGCCGGTGTTTTTCTTGAGTAGCTTGAGGTCGTCCTTGTTGAGCTTATCGATTCCCTTCGAATTGAAGAAAACACGCTTTTCGACCTCGGTGAGTTTTCCGGTTGCCACTTTTTCGGCTGAAAGCTTGGCCAGGTTGACTGTGTCTCTCTCTTCGAGGTAGGGATCGAATTTCTTACGATCGCGTTTTTCGAGGTCCCCGAATTCCTTGCCTGCGAAGTTCGCCAACTTGAGTTTTGGATCCCCCTTGAAGTTTGCTTCCTTTAAAATATCCCAATTGATCGGGAAATCAGGATCATTACCACAGAGGATATTTCCAAAATGACTACGGTGGTAGGCCTCGCCATTTTTGAGGAAATAGAGCATTTCGGAATACTCGGCGGGCCAATCCGGATCCGGAGAAAGGAGTCGGCGGTAGGAAAATACAAAATCGGCAGCGGTCACAGGGACTCCATCGGACCACTTGGCTTTGGGATTAAGTTCGAAAATCCATTCGGTCGAGTCCTCGTTCGAGGTCCATTTTTTTGCGACGCCGGGAAGCGATGAGCTATCCTTTTCGGGATCCTCAACACACAAGCCTTCGAATAACGCGCGGATAATATTGGACTCGAGAACTCCTGAAACCAAATGCGGGTCGAGTCCCTTCGGTTCTCCGCTGTTTCCAACGATTAGGATGTTTTCCTCATTCGCGATTTCGACGTCCGATCTTCGCTCACATGACACGAAGGCGAGGCTGGCGAGGACCGTGGTGATGGCATTTCGAAACACGGCAGAACCTTGGACAAATTTAGCAGAAAGGGAATGAATTTTTGTATTGGGAGACTTTGGTTTGACATTAGCGACTGAATAGAAAGAAAACTACATGCGTCGAAGACGCTGACCCACCCGAATGAAAGTCTACTTCCTCCGCCGTTTACTGCTGGTTCCGCTGACCGTGCTGGGGGTGACCTTCCTCGTTTTTGCAATTACCCGGGTCATGCCGGGGAGCCCTCTGGCCAAGGAATTGCAGGCGGCGGCGGCTGGGACCACCGATGGTGGTGGCGGAGGTGGTAAAGGGGAATCGGGAGCACTGACCGAGGAACAGATCGAGGAATTCGAGCGTGAGTATTTGTATGATAAGCCAATCCCTCTGGCCTATTTGACGTGGCTTGGAGCCTACCCGAGGGAGCGCTTGCACAGTGAAGCTGATTTTAAGCCGGCCACCCAGGGGGCGAAGGTGAGTGAAGAAACAATCGGCACCAGCATTGTAAAAGATCCCGAAAAGCAGATTTTGATCAGCTTGGCGGGGACCGGGCGTCCGGTGGTCGTTCAGCGAAAGGATGGGGAAATTGAATGGGCTCGATTTGTTGAGAAGGGCAAGCCAATGGCAGATTGGCTGGCAATTTCGGACGAGGGTTGGGAAGTTCGCTACGAGACAGCGCAGTCACGTTTCGATGCGCATTTGGAGCGTGAAAAGGGCGAGAGCAATAAAACGGTGGATAATTATTTGCCGAGGGCGGTAATTTTTAAATCCCGGGTTTCCGGACTTCTTCAAGGCGACTTCGGGCGGTCCTCGGTATTTGGCGAGCCTGTTCTCGATTTGATTATCTCAAGGATGCCGGTGGCGCTCTATTTTGGTATTTTGACCACTATCATCAGTTATGGAATCTGTCTTCCGCTGGGTATTTTGAAGGCGATTAAGCACCGGACTCCGATTGACAATGTGAGCTCGATTTTGATTTTTTTAGGCTATGCCATCCCTGGTTTTGCGCTCGGTGCGCTGGCTCTCGTCTATTTCGGAGTGGTTAAACCCATTTTCCCGATGATCGGCCTAACGTCGGAGAATTTCGATTCGATGAGTAATCTTGAGAAGATTAAGGATCTTGCGTGGCACTCGGTTTTGCCGTTGGTGAGTTATTTGGTGGGAGCTTTCGCGTGGATGACGATGATGATGAAAAATAATCTTATGGACAATCTGGCCGCTGATTACGTTCGCACTGCGGTGGCCAAAGGGGTGGGATTCAACCGGGCTGTTTTCAATCATGCCTTCCGAAATTCCTTCATTCCGATCGCTACTAGTCTGGGGCAATTGATCACGCTTATTGTGACTGGTAGTCTTCTCATCGAGACCGTCTTTGATATTCAGGGCTTCGGCTTGCTCCAATTCCGGGCGATTACTGCACCGGATCAGATGTTGATTATGGGGACGCTCACCGTGGCATCTTTTTTGATGGTGATGGGTAATATCCTCTCCGACGTGATTGTCGCCTGTGTTGATCCCCGCGTGAAATTTCACTAAGCCCATGAAACTCTGGATAGGAATTACACTCATGGTTGCGGCTGCTGTCAGTTTCTTGGCCGAAAAATTGGAACTCATGTTGCCCACAATTAGCTGGGGCTACAACTTGAGCCGGACAGCGGGTGAACTCGCATTATTTCAACCACTAAAATTTCTCGTTGAGACTGCCGGTCACGTCACCGCGATCATTTTGTTTATTTTCGGTTTTTGGTTGGTAATTTCTAAATTGACTGGCGGGCCTCCCAATCCGGTTACGGTTCGTAAGATCCAACGTTTCAAGGCCATCAAACGAGGTTATTATTCCTTTTTGATTTTGATCGGTTTGGCTGTATTTGCTGCTTTGGATCAAGTGGTGGTGGGTAAGGATGCACTTGCGGTGAAATATGAAGGAGAATGGTCCTTCCCGGCATTTACGACGAAGCTTGAGAAGAACAAGGACTTCGGCATCACCGATGGCGGGAAAGCTGATTTGGAGCCTAATTACCGTGAGCTCAAAAAGGACGGGAGTTACACCGTCATTCTTCCCCTCAGGCCTTATGCTCCCACCCAGGATACCATCAATGCATTGGGCCGGGAAATCGATCCATCTGAGAGTGGTTACAATGGGCTTGGAACCAGGCTTTTTGATCCGGACCGCCCCGAAAAACCTCATCTCAGGTTTACTTATCGCAAAGGGCTCAGACAGGGGGATGCCCAAGGCTGGGACCAGAACGATAATCGTGTTTACAAAGCGAAATACGAGGCCGGCGAATTGGTCGACGGTTCGGAGGAATTCACCGGTGAGGGGACATTAGAGAAGTTCATGGGTATCAGTGAGGAGCAGGAATACGATGTTAGCTATCCTCCCTCGGAACCAAAGTGGGCCTTCCCATTGGGGACGACCTCACAAGGAGACGATGTCCTCGCCTACCTTTTCGGTGGTTTGCAGGTAAACTTCAAGGCCGCCTTGATTTACATTCCAATCGTTTACTTCATTGGAATTACCATTGGCCTCTTGATGGGCTATTTCGGCGGATGGTTTGACCTGGTGGTTCAACGATTGATCGAGGTGCTGGCGAACATCCCATTCTTGTTTCTCGTGATCATCGTGACTCTCGGTGTTCCTCCGCAATATAAGGATCGGCTCGGGCTCTATCTTATTTTGCTTCTTCTTGCTGTCTTCGGCTGGATGGGAATGACGAACTTGATGCGAACTGCCGCACTTAAGGAAAAGGCCCGTGATTACATCGCTGCAAGTCGCGTGATCGGTGCGGGCGTTCCCCGGATTCTTTTCAGGCACCTCATGCCGAACACGGTGGCAATCCTTGTAACCTTGATTCCATTTTCTATTTCCGGAGTGATTCTATCGCTCACGGCTCTCGATTACCTGGGTTTCGTTCCCTCGGACTTGGCGAGCTGGGGGAAGCTTCTTAAAGACGGCCTGAGCTCGCTTTCCTCGCCCTGGTTGGTTAGCGCGGCGTTTGCTTGTCTGGTAACCTTGTTGGTTCTCGTGACCTTCGTGGGTGAGGCAATCCGCGAAGCCTTTGATCCTAAAAAATACACCTTTTATCGATAGCAATCATGCGTTGGATTTTACTGCTCATTCCATTTCTCCTGATCGGCTGCGGTGAGGACGAGGAGCCTTATGTCGCGGGGTTGGGTTTCGAGGAATATGTGCCCGTTTACAACGATTACATCAAAAGATGGGCCGCGGGGAAAATTGACGAGGCTAAAGATGAATTTGCCAAGGCTGAGCCCGGATCTGTCGAAGCCAAGGATGCCGAAGAAGCAATCGCCCGTTATGAGCGACGTTTGGCTCTGGGGGATTACTTTAACTTTTCGACGATTGAAAAGCTTCCGGGAAGCTTGCCTTGGAAGGATGGTCTGAATGAACCCGAGGATTCGGATTCGGCTGCAAAAAAAGGAGGGGTTTTTCGTTACTATACCGCAAGCCCGCCACCCACGCTAAGACCCTTCGGGCCGAACGCAAACAGCGGACTCAGGAGTGAACTTTACGATGATGTCCAATTGGGAATCGTCAGTTTAAATCGTCTGAATGGTTCGGTAATTCCGGCAATGGCCCGGGAGTGGGCGCACAGCGAGGATAAGCGGACCTGGTATTTTAAATTGCACGAAGACGCCACCTACAGCGATGGCGTAGCAGTCAAGGCGAAGGACTATGCTGTGAATCTCTACCTGCGGGCCTCGGACTACGCGAAGGCTCCTTATTATAAGCAATATTTCCGGGAGGAGATTTCCCAAATCACAATCTACAACGACCACACTTTTGCGATCAGTTTTCCTAATCCCAAGAGTGAGTTGGGGATGTATAATACGATTGGTGACCTGCCCCCGGCTCCACCTCATTTTTACGAAGAGTTCGGTCCCGATTATGAGGATCGCTACAACTGGCGTCATCAGCCGATTACCGGGCCTTACTATGTTGCCGATGGTGATGTCGATAAAGGGGTGTCGCTGACTTTGACTCGCAAGAAGGACTGGTGGGGGAATGATAAAAAGTTTTACCGCTATCGTTATAATCCTGATAAAATTGTTTGGCGTATTGTCAGGGATCCGAACAAGGCGTTCGAGTTGTTCCGTGCGGGAATTCTGGACATGGCTCTCGTTTCCGGCCCCAAGTCTTGGTACGAAAAATCAGAGATTCAAAAGGTTTATGATGGCTACATCGAGAGACACTGGTGGTACAACGATTTTCCAAGAGCTCAGTTTGGCATCGAGATGAATCTCTCCCGGGACAAGTTGAAGGACATTAATGTGCGCCTCGGATTGGCTCATGCCCTGAATTACGACAAGGTCATTCAAGTTCAGTTTTGGGGGGACTATGGTCGCCTTCCTGGCTTTGTGGATGGATATGGGGATTTCGTGAATCCTAACGTGAAGCCCTGGCCATTCGATCCGGCCAAGGCCCGGGAGTATTTTGGTAAGGCTGGATTTACCGAAGAGGGTAATGATGGTGTGCTCCGCAAGGCGGATGGAACGAGGCTTGAGTTTACTTTGAGCCATTACGCCATCAAAACATACACCGATATCATGGGGATTCTAAAGAACGAGGCCAAGAAGGCCGGGATCGATTTAATTCTCGATGGTAAGGACCCCAGTTTGGTTTTCACTGATGCCATGGATAAAATGTTTGAGCTTACGGCCGTGGCTTGGGCGGTGCAGCCGCCTTACTTTGCATTTTACGAGTATTTCCACTCACGAAACGCCTACGATGAGCAGGGGAATATCAAGCCCAAGACGAACAATGTTTTTGCCTACACCGACCCGCAGATGGATAAGTGGGTGGAGGCTTATCGTCGGGCCACCGAGGATGTAGAAAAACGTGATCTTGCTCACAAGATCCAGCAGCAGGTTTATGAGAACTGCGTCTTTGTTCCGGGATGGAAGCGTGACTACGAGCGTGTGGCATGTTGGCGCTGGATGCGATGGCCGAACTCGGAGACTGTTAAATTTTGCCCGCCGATTAATGCCTATCCCTGGGATCATTACAGCTTCTGGATTGATGAAGAGATGCAGGAGGAGACGCGGGCTGCCATGCGGTCTGGAGAGACCTTCCCTGAGGTTCAAAACGTGGTGGAAATGTATCGAAAAAAATGAGCAGCTTGTTGGACATTAATGGGCTGGTCACCAGCTTCGATACCGACTCCGGGTGGGTGCGGGCAGTCGATGGGATTTCGTTTTCAGTCGAGGAGGGGAAGACGATTGGCCTGGTTGGTGAATCGGGCTGCGGTAAGACTGTGACTGCGATGTCGATTATCGACCTGCTCCCCAAGCCATCGGGAAACGTTCTCGAAGGTGAAATCAATTTCAAAGGGCAGGATCTTCGAAAGGTGAGCCGATCCCAGATGCGCAAAATTCGGGGAGGGGATATCGGAGTGATTTTCCAGGAGCCAATGGCTGCCCTAAATCCGGTTCATCGAATCGGAAAGCAGTTGGTGGAGATTCTTAAAATCCACGAAAAAATATCTTCGCGTGCCGCCTTGCGGAAAGCTGTGGAGTTGCTCGATGCTGTCGGGATCCCCGCGCCTGAGAAGCGGATTTCGAGTTATCCGCATCAACTTTCCGGGGGGATGAGGCAGCGCGTCATGATTGCCATCGCGTTGGCCTGTGAGCCTGATCTCTTGATCGCGGATGAGCCGACGACCGCTCTCGATGTGACCGTGCAAGCCCAGATTCTTGAGCTGATCCAATCAATGCAGCAGAAGCTTGGGATGGCGGTTTTGATGATCACTCACGACCTTGGGGTGATCGCTCAGAATTGCGATGAAGTGGTTGTGATGTATGCGGGGCGGATTGTTGAGCGGGCTCCGGTGAACGAACTCTTCGCCAATCCAAGACACGCTTATACCAAGGGGCTTCTCAGTTCGATTCCAAGGATCGAGAGCGAGCGCAAGAGTCACCTCAATACCATCCCCGGGCAGGTGG
Organism: Akkermansiaceae bacterium; assembly: GCA_039768565.1. Classification (GTDB taxonomy): domain Bacteria; phylum Verrucomicrobiota; class Verrucomicrobiia; order Verrucomicrobiales; family Akkermansiaceae; genus SW10. The sequence goes on from JBDNAG010000010.1 coordinate 8,590, forward strand.
CCTCGATTCAGGATTTTGTATCCGGTTGTCGCTTTTGCCAGCGTATGGATCGTGACGACTCGACTCTCCGTCGTCAGCGTCCCGAGTATCGCGAAATATCGCCCGGTCACTGGGTGGAAACCTGTCCCGAATGTTTTCAGGCATGAGCAACGAATCTCCCAAACTCCTTAAAGTCGAAAATCTCCGCCAGCATTTTCCGGTTCGGGGTGGCTTGATGATGAAGCAAATCGGAGCGGTAAAGGCGGTCGATGGGGTCAGCTTCGATATCGATACCGGAGAGACGCTCGGGTTGGTGGGTGAATCCGGTTGCGGTAAGTCGACTCTCGGGAAATCGGCGGTTCGCTTGCTGGATCCCACGAGCGGAAAGATTTCCTTCAAAGGGCATGATATCACGCGTATGCGCCAGGGGTCGATCCGGCCATTACGCCAGGACTTTCAAATGGTTTTTCAGGACCCGGCCGAGTCGCTTGACGCGCGCATGGCAGTGGGTGAGTTGGTGGCCGAACCACTCGTGATTCAAGGAAAGGGCGGCCGGGTTTCCCGGCAGAAAAAGGTGGCCGAACTGTTGAACCGAGTCGGACTACCGGCAAACGCCGCCGGGAAATTTCCGTTCGAGTTTTCGGGGGGACAGCGGCAACGCATCGGCATTGCACGGGCCCTGGCCTTGAATCCCGATCTTCTTGTTCTGGACGAACCGGTTTCAGCTCTTGATGTGTCGGTGCAATCTCAAGTTATGAACCTTCTACTCGAGCTGCAGCGGGAGTTCGATATGTCCTACCTTTTCATTGCCCATGATCTGGCTGTGGTGAAACACATGAGTGATCGCATTGCCGTAATGTATCTGGGTAAAATCGTGGAATTGGCGCCTGCTGATGAGATTTACCGTAATCCAAAGCACGCCTACACGAAGGCTCTTTTATCCGCGATTCCCATTCCGGATCCCACTGCCAAGCGCGAACGGGTCGTCTTGGATGGCGATGTTCCGAGCCCTATCGATCCACCCAAAGGTTGCGCTTTTGGTCATCGGGTAAATCACGCCCGATACCAGGAAAGCATCGGACAGGAGCTGCTTTTTGTAGAGATTGCTCCCAATCACTGGGTGCAAAAGTGTCCTTGCTGTGTCGACTAGATCAATTCGTCGGCACAGAACTTTGACCATGTTTCGAGGGTGTCGTGAAGACTTCCCTTGAGGTCTTCCACAGACTGGAATGCGAGGTTGGCGAGGGCGTCTTCGGCCGATGTGACGTCGTCCGACTCAAGATCGAAGATATGGACAACTCCCAGGTGGACTTTGCCGACGTCATTGCTGTCATCATTGAGAAGGCCTACGATGCGATTTTGGTGACCGCCGCTGATGTTGAGTTCTTCATCAATTTCACGCTCCACGCCGGCTAGGTAGGTTTCCCGTCCTAGAGGGTCCGCTCGCTCGTCAATCGGGTTGATGTGACCACCGATTCCAAGCGAACCCTGAGCGTGAAGACGACTTTCACCGCCACTTTTACCGCGGGTATAATGGAGGTAGCGTCCCTTGTGGTGAAATAAGGCATAGGGGATGATTTGTTTAAATGATGGGTCTTCCTCGGCTTGGCCACGGTCCATGAAGAAGTTGTTCGCCGGATCTAGAATTGTTTCAAGATACTTGACAACATCTGTTTGAATACCTTGGAAGGACCCTATTTCGTCAAAGAGTTCACGTGAGATGACCAAAATTTCTTCACCTTGATAGTCGCGCATGGGAAAAGTTTGGCAGGCTTGTTTCGAGGTGTCGATTCTTTGAGTGAAATCGTGAAGAGAATCATGCTTTGATGGTTCTTGATCGTTGACACTGATGGTCTACAACAAGGCTGTTATGAATTTTAATCTGCTTGTTCTGATCAAATATTCGGTTTTGGTCGCTTCTTTCTTAGCTTTGGTTGGCTGCCTTGAAGATGAGAAAAAGATCGATCTGGAAGGGGTGAAGGCTGAAATCGTAGGTTTGGACTTTGATAAGGAGCGGAATCAAAAATTCATCGACGAGGCCAAGGCCAAGCTTGCTGAATTGAAAAAGGTGGTGGTAGATCGCAAAATGGCTGAAGAGATCAATGGAAAGCTTTCTGAAGTCACAGAGGCCCTTGAGAAAGTGACGGCCTCGGTCGATGAATTGAAGGCCTCGGTCGACGAAAGCGAAACTGGATTTGAAGACTATCAGGCCAAATACCGGGCGAAGGTCCGGGAGGAAGTTGTAGGGAAGAATCTGGATTTTTCCGCGACAAAGGGAGATGACTACAACTCGGTAAGGGTTTTGTCCGTAAATCCGCTCGAGATCCGAATTTATCGGAGTTCCGGACCACAGGCTGTTCCTCTAAGCGAAATACCGAAAGGTATCAGGGAGATGCTTCAAATGAGCGAGGAGGAAGCGAAGGCCCACGAAGCCAAGCTGAGAGAAAATGCGCAATTACGGGCGGAGCGATATAAGGAGTGGAAAAAGGGGCTTGCTGATCGTCAGAGCGAGGCTGCACAAAATGCCATCGCCAAGCGCTTGAAGGATATTCAAAAAGAGGTGGAAACAATCGAAAAGGCCATCAATTTGCGACTTCTAAAGATTCAGGATCTTAAGTCCCGAGCGTCACAGTGGGAGCGCGACTTCTCACTTGCCCAGAGTGATAACCGGAGGGAGAAGGCCCTCAAGTATTCCCAAATGTATCGGGATAATGCCCAAAAATTGACCGACACCAGTGCTGACGCTCATTTGGTGATTGCCCGCTTGAGGTCTGAGGAGGAGGACCTCAAGGGGATGCAGATACCGGGTCGTTAGGATGCTGAATTCCTGACAAATTCAGCGACCTTCGAAGGGTTGCCTGCTGCCGCCCAGACGTGACGCAGGAAGTCGGCCGGATGGATGTTTCCATTTTCGCTTAGAAATTTCCGGTCTCCGCCACATCCAAACATCATATCGGGGTCAAGTTCACCACGGAGCTTTGCCTCTGCTTTCGATAGGATTCGTGGGAGGTAGGCGATGCCTTCAAGCTCCGCTCCAAATTTTGGAACATCGTCCCGAGAGATCTGCTTAGAGCTGGTTTTGCCTTTTTGGACGGTGAGCAGGTAGTCTCGCCGAACCGCGGCAACGAGTAGGGCCGTTGACTGGACCGGGACGCCTTCATCAGCTAGATCTTCCACAAAATCAAAGAGTTCGCGAGGTTTGTAGCCAATGCTGGCGAGGAAGCTGAGGTCTTCTTGTGAGTAGTAGCTTATGAAGTCGGAGTTGCCATCCCGATAGGCGGAGAGGCAGCGTTCAAAGAGCCCGTTAAATTTTTCGTTCCAAGTCATATTGGTAGTTTTACAATGAAGTGGTGGTTGTCAATTAGGCAGGGTGGAAAGCGCGGGTTGGGTTTGACTTGATTACTCCATCGGTCACTGTTTGAGCCATGCTCAAATACACGACTTTTGCTTTGTTCTGTGTCTCGATGGTTTCTTGTAAGGATGTCAAGGACTCGCCTGAAATGAAGAAGCTCGAAGAGGAGAGGGCTGCGGTCAAAGAGCTCGAAGATGAACTCAAGGATCTAAAAGCTGAGATTGGCAAAACCAAGGTGGAGGAGTTGAAGGTTCCTGTCGAAGATCTACAAAAGAAGCTTGATGACCAGAGGTCTGCCATTGTTGCGCTTGAAGAGGAGTTGAAGACTCTGACTAAAAGTGAGAAAGAGGCGAAAGAGAAACTTGAGGCTTACCAAAGGAAATATCCATTCGAGTAATTTCGGTGAGGGAATAAAAAAACCGCTTCAGCTAAAGTCTGAAACGGTTTTGGTTGAGGAGAGTTAATTCTTTAAGCGTCAATCTTGCGGTAGGCGGCTAGGAGGGCATCAAGACCTTCCTGGCCCTTTTTGCTTTGGCCATGCTCCATGCCAATGATTCCGGTGAAGTTCTTCTTGCGGAGATACTTGGTGACGGCAACGTAATCGAGTTTTCCAGTGCCCGGTTCTTTACGCCCGGGTGAAGCGCCATATTGAACGTAGCTAACTTGATCCCAAGCCGCTTCGGCATTCTCAATCAACTTGTCGCCATTTCCTATTTGTCCTTCGTGGAAGAAGTCAGCAAGGAGCTTACACGATTTGCGATTGACCGACTTACAGAGCAGGTGGCCGTCGGCGAAGGATTCGATGAGGACGGGCTTTCCGCCGATCGGGTGGGAAAGCGGCTCTTGGGCGAGAATGATGCCGTGTTCTTCCACGAGGTCACAGCACATTTTCATGGTGTCGACCGAAGCCTTGATCTGCTCTTCGCGCGTCATGGACACGTCCCGAACGCCCGGAAGCATGGTCATGTTTGTTTGGCCTGTGATCTTGGCGACTTCGATGCCGCGCTCCATGTCCTTTTTGATTTTGGCTTTTTGGTCGTCAGTAGGCTTGTTGAACATGGCTCCTTTGCCATTCGAAATCACGCTGACGCCAAACTCCATCTTTTTGTCCTTCATGAACTCGGCAATCTTCTCAAGAAGAGCATTGTTCTGACCATTGAGTCCGTTGTCTTCCCAGGCGCGGAAGCCGAGGTCGTATGCGAGCTTGAGTTGATCGACATAGCCGAGTTTCTTACCCTTTCCGCCAAAGAGCTGCCCGGGAGATGGCGCAAACTTTGCCTTGAAAGGAGGGGCGGCGGTCGCTGCTTGAGCAAGGAGGGAGGAACCCGTTAGCCCAAAAATTGAAGCTCCGGTGAGTCGAGTGAAATTTCTTCTATTCATCTTGTGTTGCCGAAAGGATATCAAATCGTTTGATGGCATGCCAAGAAAAGAACCCATTCTTTCCGGTTAGGCGGATACATGTTCGAGGAGTGCCTTGGCTGCGTCGTGGAAGGCGGCTGATGCCTTGGACTCGGATGGGCTTAATAGGGCAGTCGGTTCGCCTCCGTCGCAACGCTTTCCGATGATGGGTTCGAGGGGAATTTGGCCAAGAAGGGGAACTTTGATGCGATCGCATTCCCGCTGGGCTCCGCCTTCTCCGAAAAGGTGGTAGCGCTCGCCGTGATTGCACTCGAAATACGACATATTCTCGATCAGGCCGAGAATGGGGACGTTGACCTTTGCAAACATTGAGACGGCCTTACGGGCGTCGATCATGGCCACTTCCTGTGGAGTGGTGACAATGAGCGCTCCATCGAGGGAGACCGTTTGAACAAGGGTAAGTTGAATGTCTCCGGTGCCCGGGGGCAGATCGAGGACGAGGACGTCAAGTTCACCCCACGCGACTTGCTGAAGGAATTGCTGGGTGTACCGATTGGCCAGCGGACCGCGGACAATGACGGGGGAGTTATCGCTGAGCAGGAAGCCCATCGACATAAGCTTGAGTCCGTGAGCTTCGATTGGGATGATGCGATCCTGGTTGTCGGCCTGTGGCTGGTGATGGGGAACTCCCAACATGAGAGGGACGGAGGGGCCGTAAAGATCGCAATCGAGAAGGCCAACCTTGAGGCCCTGTTTTGAAAGGGCGATGGCGAGGTTGCTGGAGACGGTGGATTTTCCAACACCGCCTTTTCCTGAGCCTACGGCGATGATCCGTTTGACTCCCGGAAGCGAGCTGGCTCCGGTCGAGGCTTCTCCGGAGGAAGTGGGGTTCTGCACATCAATTTCAATGCGCACCTTTGCCGGATCTCCCATGATTGGATCGAGGACGGTGTGACAGTCCTGAAAAATTTGTTGCGGGATTTTGGGATCCTTGGTTTGGATTTGAAGCTTGATTACGGCTGTGTCGCCTTCGATGTCACACGCTTTGACTAGGCCAAATGAAATAATGTCCCTTGAAAAGCCCGGGTATTTGACTTCACCGAGGGCTTTGCGGATCTCTTCGCTCGTCATGTTGTAAGGTTAGCGTGCCGTGCGCGGACTGCTAGTATTTCTTGCGTAAGTGTGATGGCAAAAGGCCAAGTTGTTCTCGATACTTCGCGACAGTGCGGCGGGCGACTTTAATTCCCTGCTCATTGAGTAACTTCTCGAGCTTGGAATCGGAGAGTGGTTTGGCGCTGTCTTCGCTAGTGATAAGTTCCTGCAAGGCTTCGCGAACGCCCTCGTTGGAAACGTCTTTTCCGTCTGAAGTTTGGTAGCCGGTTGCGAAGAATTTTCTCATCTCCATGAGCCCATGCGGAGTGTCGATAAACTTCCCGGCAACAGCTCTTGAAACCGTAGTAGGATGAACTCCAATGACTTCCGCGATGTCATTCATGGTCATTGGCTTGAGGTGGCGGGAGCCCTTTTCAAGGTAGGGTTGTTGTCGGTCGGCAATCTCGCGGGCAATGGCAAGGATGGTTTCCTGTCGCTGGTCAATGGCGCGGATGACTGCGCGTCCGTCCCGGATTTGGTTGCGAAGGTAGTTCCGCGTTTTTCGATCATCCGTGGATCCGGAAAGGAGGTCCTTGTATTGGTCATTGATGCGGAGCCGAGGAAGGTAACTTCCGGTCAGGCTTGCTACCCATTCGCCATGATCGCCGGATTTGATTTCGACGTCAGGCTGAACGTAGGGATTGCCGTTGTTTTGGAAGCGTGATCCGGGTGAAGGGTCGAGCGTGCGAATGTGATCAATGGCCTCGATCACGGTGTCGAGAGGGACGTGGAGCTTTTTCGCAAGCTGGGGAAAGTGATTGCGGGCCACTTCGTCGAGGTGTTCGTCGATAATTTCAGCCTCGAGTCCGGCTCCCAGACCTAGGAAATCTAGCTGCAACAAGAGGCATTCCCTCAAGTCGGCAGCGCCAATCCCGGCCGGGTCGAAATTTTGAACCGTGGCAAGAGCGTCTTCCAGACGATCCAGAGGAATATGAAGTCGCACCGCTAGATCTTCTAGGGAGGCGTCGAGGTAGCCATGATCGGTAAGGTTGCCTACAATGACAACAGCCTCTGCCTGGCGTTTCTCATCAAGCCCGCTTTCGCGGATTTGTTCGGTTAAGTGCTCCTGAAGAGTGAGGGGGGCGACAATCGAATTGTAAAAGTGCTCGCGGGCCTCGATGGCGTCTTGTCCCAATCCCTGGTTGCGGCGCTCCATAATGGCGAGGTCCCGCATGTCGTCGTCATAGCTTTCCTGCCAATCGTCGTAGTTGTCGGAGTCCTCAATTTCGGAGTCTGTGATTTCGTCCAACGATTCGTGCACGGTAACATCCTCCAGAACAGGATTGATCTCCATCACTTGACTTAATAGTTGGCCTAATTCCAGGGTGTTCGCCTGCAGAATCTCGAGGCTCTGTCGCATCTGTGGAGCAAGCGTCTGCTGCTGTGAGAGCGACTGATGGAGTGAGGCGTTTGCCATGGCTGATGGATATCGGTAATCCGATCTCCCCACGAATTAAAGACCAAAAGCATTATTTGTGCCAAATTGTTTAAATTTAGCGCTTTTAGGATCACTGGGATTCTGCGAGGAAGAACGAAGTAAGATATTATGACTGAAACAGCAGACCGAATTCGCCAGAAAATGGAAGACAAGGGAGTAATGAACTCCGCGATTCTCGCTTTTGTTCGGGCCTATGAGCTGATTGCCAGCGGAAGCTCGGGCGAGGTGTCGGAAAGCGAGATCACTCCAGCTCAATCCGTGGCTGATTACGCTGAATTGGAATGTGCGGATTCCTTCGATCCCGCGCTGCTGGCCAGGACGGTTGTGATTAAGCTGAATGGTGGACTTGGGACAAGCATGGGGCTTGAAAAGGTGAAGAGTCTTTTAGAGGTGCGTCCGGGGGTGGCTTTTCTCGATTTGATGTCGCGTCAAATTCTCTCTCTTCGCGCCGAGACCGGTGGTGAGGTTTGTTTTTTGCTGATGAACAGCAATGCCAGCAGCGATGATACCCGGGAATATCTGAGCAAGTCGGTCCCGGAAATTGGGGATCCGGCCGAGCTGGAGCTTTTGCAGAATTGGGCTCCCAAGTTGGATCGTGAAACCCTGGAGCCTGTGAGTCATCCTTCCAATCCGGATCTTGAATGGTGCCCTCCCGGCCACGCTGATGTCTATCCAACTTTGGAGGGGAGCGGTTGGCTGGACCGCCTCTTGGCTGATGGCGTCAAGTATGCCTTTATTTCGAATAGCGATAATCTTGGTGCTGTTCTGGATCCGACTTTGCTCTCCTTTTTTGCCAAGGGGGATGCGCCTTTCCTGATGGAGGTGACCCGCCGAACCGAAGCCGACAAGAAGGGCGGGCATTTGGCGACTCGCAAGGCCGACGATCGTTTGCTGCTCCGCGAGGTCGCACAGTGCCCGGATGAAGACCTTGAATCCTTTCAGGACATCGATCGTCATCAGTTTTTCAACACCAACAACATCTGGGTAAATCTCGAGAAGTTGAAGGAAGTGATGACCGCGACTGGCGGGGTGCTGGAATTGCCCGTGATTCGAAATGCAAAAACTGTGGATCCGAGGGATTCCTCGACCACGGCGATTTTCCAGCTCGAGCAGGCGATGGGCTCGGCGATCGAATGCTTTGATGGAGCTGCTGCGGTGAGTGTTCCACGTTCTCGTTTCGCTCCGGTCAAAGGAACGACCGACCTCTTTGCGCTTCGGTCCGATGCCTACGAGGTGGGCAACGATGGGCGGGTTCAGTTGGTCGCATCCCGTGAGGGAAAACCACCAGTGGTAAAATTTTCCCCGGGATACAAATTAGTGGATTCTTTGGAAGATCTGGGGCAGCCATCCTTGCTTGAGGCTGACGTACTTGAAGTGTCCGGGCCTGTGAAATTTTCGGAAGGAGTTGTTATTAAAGGCAAAGTATCGATTGTGAATTCCTCCGGAGAGGTGAAAACGGTCACTTCGGGAGTTTACCGGGATCAAGTAGTTGCTTTGTAAAGCTGAGCCTTGCTTTGTCACTTTTATCGCTGGCGCGATTGCTGCTTGTCACGAGAGTTACTTTACTTCATTCCGCCCCCGCCGATGACTCCAATTGAATTAAAAATTCCCAAGTCCGATTACAAGGCCCTGATCTTTGATCTTGATGGGACGCTGGTGGATTCGATGCCCGCGCATTTCAAAGCCTGGTGCAAAGCTCTTGAAGACCAGGGGCAGGCCGGAGTTTTTCCAGAGGACGTTTTTTATGCAATGGGTGGACGCCCCACCCGGGATATTGTTGAGGTGATCAATGGTGAGCAAGGGCTTCACCTTGATGCCGATGAAGTGGCGTCATCCAAAAAGCGCCATTACCTGAAGAATCTTTCGCTCGTCGAACTGATCCCTGAGGTTGCCAAAATAGCAGAGGAGAATCGTGGTAAAGTTCCCATGGCGGTGGCGAGTGGAAGCTCGCGGGAAGTTGTGGAAAAGACTCTCCAGATTCTCGAAATTTCCGATTGGTTTGATGAAGTTGTTTCGAGCAATGAAGTGCCCAATGGAAAGCCGGCTCCGGATGTCTTTCTGGAAGCCGCTTCACGCATCGGAGTCGCTCCCGGGGACTGTGTGGTTTTTGAAGACGCCCGGTCTGGAATCATCGCGGCCCGCGCAGCGGGGATGGAAGTGGTCGCAGTGCCGACGCATCTGCACCTCGACTGAGCATTGGCTCGTGTTTTATGAGTCATCTTGAGCTGACCCGCGACCTCCTGATGGATGTGGGCGGGCACGTCGAGATGAAGAAGGCCCGCGCGATTCACCGTCAGGGCGGGGTGAAGTCGGCCGGGTATCAGGATGGTGTTCTTTCCGGCGAGACTCGGGTTGGGGGGAAGATGAAAAAAGTGAGCATGGAGATGATCTCCCGGACTCACATGGAGAATCACTGCACCTGCTTAATGGTGCGACGGGATGGTCGGGTTTGCGCGCACATCATGGCGATCGGATTGGAAGTGATCGATCCTCAACAGGTCGTGGCCGAGGTCCCGGATGCTCCGGTCGAAGATCGCTGGCCAAAGCTTTCGGACGAAGGTAAGCCGCTTTCTCTCCAAGTCATGCTTCCTCTCAAGGTCGAGCCTTCCTGGGAGAGAGGCCAGCTCATGACGGGCTTTGGTGCGGTGCTTGATGGCGAGGAAATCTTGCTGAGCGCTCTGCCGGAAGGCCCGTTTCAAATCGAAGGCCATGATGAGGAACTTTGGAGGGTTCTCCGTGAATTGTTTCCGGGCGAAGTTCCGGGCATCGTAAATCTGACTCAAGGGAGTTTTGCTCAACTTCTTGAAGGTCTGGTGGGACATCCTCGCGTATTTTTCGGGAAAAAATCTTCCGCTTCGATTCACGCGAAAGGCTTGCGCCGACAGTTGGGTTTGAAGGGCGAGCGCATTGTGGCCAAACCCGGGAATCTTGGCCTGTGGCAACTCTCGGATTCAGAATTTCAACCGGTGGCTCCGGGGCTGCCCATGCGCTTTTATCCGGTGCTCATGCAGGGGATGCGCGTCAGCGCGGCCGAGGCCCGCTACACGCTTGCGGAGCTCGAGCAATGGTTCGAGGTTCCCGGCGGCTTGTGGGAAACCCTGCCTGAAGAAGGGGTGCCGGATGTCACCATCGTTCTTGAAGGTTCGTTGCGGCACTTGGAAGCTCGTCTGGAATTTCGTTACGACGGAGAGAAAGCCTCATCTCAAGAGGGGGAACCTCAATTGGTCGGTGATGTCTTCACCAGCCTTTCCAAAGAGAAGGCGGTCATCGATTTTTTTCTGGCTTGGGGATTTGAAGGACCAGCCAAAGGAGGGCGCATGGCGCTGCGGGATCGCGAAGAGATTTTAAAGTTTCACGCTTTCGCCGAATTGCCCGCGCTATGGGCGGTGGAAAAGGGCGAGCGTTTTCAAGCGGCGGCGAAGCAAGTGGTCGCGGTCCGTCCCGATTGGGAATGGCAGGATAGCGGTCGCGACTGGTTTTCGGTGGAGACGAAGTATCAAGTCGGTGGCGAGGAGCTTCCTTCCGATCAAGTGCAACGAATGCTTCGCATGGGAAGCGCCGAACATGCTTTCGGAAAAGGGAAAATTGCAGTTATCGATTCCGATTTCATCGAGGAGGTTAATGAGACGCTCACCGACTCTGAAGCTCTTCAAAATTCACCCGGTGTCTTTGAGATTAACGCACAGCAGGCGGCTTTCCTCAAAGCGAGCGCCCGAGACTTCGGGATGGCGGTTGACGCGGATCCGGAAGTTGATCTCGATCTGCCCGATTATCTGCGGCCCTATCAGGAGACCGGAGTTCAGTGGATGTATCGGCTCAGTGAGCTGGAGATGGGAGGCATTCTCGCGGATGACATGGGTCTGGGTAAGACGCTCCAGACGCTGACTTTTATCGCAAAAAAAGGAGGTTCTGCCTTAGTGGTTTGTCCTTCTTCTCTTGTTTCGAATTGGGCCGCTGAATGTGCCAAGTGGGTTCCCGAACTAAAAGTGGCACTCCATGTCGGCGGAAGGCGCGGCGAGATACCGGCGGCCGATATCGTAATTACGAGCTACGCCATCCTTCGAATCGATAGCGAAAAATTTCAGTCCCGCGAATTCGATATTGCCATTCTTGATGAAGCCCAGCAGATCAAGAATCCGGACGCTCAGATTTCCAAGGCGGCCCATCGCCTGAGTGCGAAGCACCGTTTTGCTCTTTCAGGAACTCCGGTTGAGAACTCCTTGCAGGACTTCTGGTCCATCATGGAGTTTGCCCTGCCTGGATATCTGGGACCACGGAAACCATTCCTCGAGCGCTTCGAGAAGCCGCTGCGAAAAGGTGGTGATCCGGCCCTGGCCCGTCGACTTGCCCGAAAGCTCAAGCCGGTTGTGCTTCGTCGTTTAAAGAAGGAGGTCGCAAAGGATCTTCCAGATCGGATCGAGCAAGTTCGATACTGTGACCTCGCGCCGAAACAACAAACGATTTATCGCCAGCTCCTGCAGGAAAGTCGTTCCCAGGTGGAAGCTGCCGATGATGGTCGCAAGAGAATGGTTGCGCTAACCGCCTTGCTGCGACTTCGCCAGGCTTGCTGTGACTTGCGACTCCTTCCGGGGCTAAGAGTGGAGGATAAGGATGCCGGAGTGAAGCTGGATGATCTTGAGGAACTACTCACCGAAGCCATAGCCGGTGGTCATCGGGTTTTGGTCTTCAGCCAATTCGTGCAACTTCTCCAAGGGGTCGTGCCCATTCTCCTTGGGAACCAGTGGGACTATTGCTACCTTGATGGCTCTACCAAGAAGCGTGGCGAAGTGGTCGAACGATTCCAAGAAGGGGAAGCTCCGGTCTTCTTAATTTCGCTAAAAGCAGGCGGCGTTGGTTTGAATCTCACCGCGGCTGATACCGTGATTCACCTTGACCCATGGTGGAACCCAGCAGTCGAAGCTCAAGCCACCGACCGGGCCCACCGGATCGGCCAAAAGAATGTCGTGACCAGTTACAAACTGATCACCCGGGGCACGGTCGAGGAAAAGATTCTCGCCCTCCAAGAGGAGAAGAAAAAGATGATGGAAGTCGTCCTCGATGGAGGCGGCGCTCTTGTTCCTGGATTGGAGGAGGAAGAGCTTTTGGATCTCTTTTCATAATCGTCCCGGTCGCGCCACCAACTCAGTTTTCTTTCCAAGTCAAGGGGGGGGAGGGCTTTGTTTGAAGCCAATCCCGAAATGAGTTCAAAATTTATCTTTCGTGATCAGATCTCAAAGTTCACTTCTCGATCGAGCGTGGTCGCGATCCCCAATCCATTTGCACCGAAGTTTTTAGAGCCTTTGCATACACCCTAGCCTGAATGCGGTGCCGTCTCACTTCTCCGGACACGGGATCGCTCGATACCTTCGGTGCGGCAAAACGATAAAGCCATCCTGACGCCCTTGCCTCCGTACGGAACTTCCGTGTCAAGTTACCCGGTAAATTCACCCCGGCGCTTCCCTCCGCTTGTTCCTTCTCCCTCAAAGAGCGTGCCCGTTCCACTTCTGCCTCCAGGCCTCCAAATACAGCGAATGGCCTCCGAACATTGCTTCAGCTGCTATTCTTCGCGCTGAATTCACCCGCGTTTCACCTGATCTTTCTAGAAACGAGCGGCAGTCTCTCTACGTGCGTCGAAAGAATACCGGAGCTGGGATTTCTCGAACCATTCCAAAAGAATCGAAAACCCCGCTCTTTTGGACTCAGAAACGCCTTGGAATACCGTGAGATCAGAGCGCCCAAATGCTCTTTGGGTGTCTTTGAGCATTATGATGAAAACTAAAATAGTCTGATGTCAAATTAGGGCTGTTCAA
>JBDNAG010000292.1:0-3696 GCA_039768565.1 Akkermansiaceae bacterium
ATTTCCTGAGCCACACCGCTGTCGGTAACAAATTGGTATTGGGTCCAATCGGTCTCGAACTCTTCCACCCCCAGGACCTCGCGGACCGTGCGGATAAAGCACTCGGAATCGACCGCATTCGTTTGCGTAAGCGTTCCGTTAATATCGAAAATAACGACCTTCATTAGTCGTGCTCCGAACCCGTCATATCTTCGGCTGAACTCCCGACGAGGCGCTTGCCCTTGTAGATCATTGAGAACTTGCCTCCGGTTTCTTCGGCGATCATCAGAAGCTGACCAGCTGGTGTGCCCGGGAGCTCAAAGGCAATCGTATCAATTGGGATCCCTTCGGGGTTCAATTCCTCCATCTTCTCAAGGACGTAGTCGGCATCAGTCGGTTCGCCATCAGAGAGAAGGTACACGATATTTGGATGAGGGGTCATCGAAAACGCCATCTTAAGAGGAGGATACCAATTGGTCCCGCCCTTAGCCGGCATCTTTTCAATCGCGTCCACCACGACTCCCTTGAGACGCTCGGAGGCAGGATACCAGTTCACCTCTGGGACCTTGCCATTTCCACGGAACCCCTTCATGTAGTGATTCGGACCTTCGGTATCGATGGTCCAACCGGTGGTCGAAAAGAAAATCACGGAAACATTCATGCTGGCCGGCAGCGCATTGACGGATCTTACAAGCTCTTTCTTGAGGGCTTGAATCCTCGTCCCCCCCCCTCCATCTGCATCCGATTCCATCGATCCTGAAAAATCGACAATGAAGACCACGTTCCTCCCCCTTCGGCGACTTCCAAAAAAAGTGGCACCTCCGCCACCATCACCATCACCTTCACCCGTTCCAAAGCCGGGACCAAAGTCTTCCTCCATACCAAACATGCTATCCGGATTGGCTGTCACCGGAATAGGGACCGCTACCGGAGATTGGGATTGGGACGCGATCACCTTGGCCATCGATGAACTCGCTCCCGGCGGTTTGGGCTGCGCGTTGTTCGTCAATTCCTTCATCCTGATCGGAGGTTCCTCCTCAGGTGTTGCGGCCTGATAGGTTACGATCTGGGGAATATTCTTCGTTGTGGGGATCAGGGCAATGAGCGCTAAAATCGCCACCACCACGCCAAAGCCCAGGAGGGCAGTCACCGCCGACTGGATACTTTCACGACGACGCTGGCGGTCCACCGCCATTTTAACGGCATGGTTATTCGCCGCCAATTGCGCGGTGTCAGTCTCGGTCACATAAATGTCGCTCATGATGTCGGCGTTAACCTACTGGAGGCAGCACCTACTGGCGAGGAGATTTCATAGCGCAAATCTACCATTCAGCGAAAAAAACGCCCTGTCGGAAAAAACCGACAGGGCGTTTGAAAATTGCTTTTCAGCCTCGAATTACTTCATGTTGAAGTGAATGGAAGTCCGGGCTTCTCCGTTTTCCATGCGGGTGTGAACCGTCATGTCATCGAGCTGCTCGAAAGCTGCGAGGAACTTTTGAACCAGTGGGAGGTTCTCGTTAAAGTCGTCGCGCATATATTCGTTCTCGAAGATCTCCTCGGAGTTCTCCTTGAGAAGCTTAACCCAATACTCGGCCATTTCGCGAGCCGCTGAGAAATCAATGCGAGTGTAGCTTCCATTCCGGTTTGGGATATCTCCACCGGCAGTGAGCTTCTTGTCAATTTCAGCAATCAGGTTCTGGGATGTTGAGAAGTAGAAGTTCTTGTCGGTCATTCCCACCACCGGGCGGGCGTCTCTCGTCGAAAACTGGATTGCAGTGCTGTAGTAAGTGACACCTTCCTTGGTGTTGTCATCAAACTCTTGCATCGGGATTTCGGGACCGTCCATCTCCTTGACTGTCTTCAGAATGTTGGAAATCGAAGTCTCGATTTTCCCCCAGGCGCTCGACATTTTTTCGCGATCCGTAACGGAAGTCACATAGGCGATCCGAGGCATGATCCCCTTCTCAATAATGACTCCGGGAACTTCTGGAACCTTGGGTAGGGTGCCTTTGGTATCGATGATCAAGGCACCTTCATCTCCAGTGCCTTGAGCCCAATCAGCCGTGAGAGCACCCCAAATGTTACTGAGGTCACCAGCTGCCATTTCATCAAACATCTTGAAACCTTCGCGAAATTCCCGGAAGTCACCGTCTTCAATGTCCACCTCGGAAACACGGGAAGCCATCATGTAGGTGGCCTGTCCTAGGGACTCCATCATATCATGAACCTTCCCGGTAAACTCGGGATTCGAGCGGCTGTTACTAAAGAAAACAACGTCTTTCATGTCACCGAGCCCTGCGAAATTGTGCGCGGTCTTGGTGTCGATCGAAGCGAGGTTACTTCCGCCGTGGCTTTCGATCTTGAAGCCATCTTCGATGAACGCCACCGAACCAGTCCGACCATATTCGAACATGTCGAAGATCTTGCCCTCCACCTTGGCAACGTGCCCCAGAAGAGCCTGAATGTCACGGGTGTCACCAAAGGCCTCTGCCTCCGCAAGTCCGGCCTTCAGCCCTTTTGCCATCGACGCCATGATTTCGTTGGCACCACCAATGGTTTTCATGGCCTCCTCTTCACCAAAAACCAGCATGCGAATGTCTTTTTGGGCGTAGTCCTTGATGAAATCCATCCCCTTGTTCGCCAAAAGCGAATCCTCGGGCTTGGCCGCAAACTTGAGGCCGTTGAGGGAACCGCCTATATAAACAACGATGTAGTCCCCTTTCACACCAATTGCGACGTTGAGATTCTTCTTGGCCACTGCTGCCAAAACCCGGTCGACCATGGCACGAGATCCGAAAAATTCGGTCATTTCCTGCTTGGTGTCCTCATCGGCCAATGCCGCCAACTTTTTTCCGTTGATGGTAATGCCACTAAAAGCAACCCCATCTTTCTCCATCTCGATTTCGTCGAATGGAGCCTCATCGGCAAGATCGAAAAGAGAAAGAACTCCGCCAATCATCATCTCGGAAATCTGGGTGCGCATTTCTTCGTCGCTTACCTTGAAACCAATCGTCACCGGAGGCATCTCGGATTTCTCAAAAATTGGAACCCCGGCCTCTGGATCACCCAAAATCGAGCCGAACATCGACATTGCCAGCCCCTGCATTGCACTGGGATCCGCATTATCATCCATGGACATGGCTGCCATCTCCACCATCATCTTCATTTGGTAAAAGGAAGATGAATTGTTGATCGCCTGAAGGTTAAGGGCCTGCTTACCAGCGGAATCTCCAAAGGCAGCGAAGATTTCCTCACCGACGACCGCCTTGAACATTTGAAATCCCTCATCCTCCTCAAGTTCGGCAAGATCTTCTCCCTGATCGGCCATCATTTGAACCATGACCTTTCCTAGATCGGTATTAAGGAGTCGCTGATACATGTCATCGCCGCCGAGAATCGAAAAATAGCCTTCGGTGTTTTTGGAGATGTGGGCTGCAAAGCCGAGCTTTTCGACGACCGCCTCTGGTGTGACTCGACCAGTCGATGCTTTTTCGGTCTCATTCTGGATCAAATGAGTTACCGGTTCTCCCCACGAGGGAAGGAAAAATGTGCCTCCCGCAAGCATGGGAAGGAGTATTGATTTTAGTTTCATAGTCCGTAGTTGGTATACGCGAACGAGCGTGGATTGGATAATTATAAAAATCGAAGAATTTTGCACCTATTGTTCATTTTTATTGAATCGATGCGAAAAATAAAGGGTTTACGCAGCCAAGGCAG
>JBDNAG010000293.1:0-17649 GCA_039768565.1 Akkermansiaceae bacterium
AGTTGGAGGCAACAGCACTTCCTAGTTAAAACTGCCGGGTGAAATAGCTACATGAAGAGGGATCTGGCGGAGATTCGCTTTCTCATCGTCACATAATCACTTGGGAAGGAATCCATCGCGTTGTAGCAATTCAAGGGAATGAGTTTGGAAGAGATTTTTGTTGTTTATGATATTCGCTGTCTAAGAGTGACGTATGCGTTTTCTCGGAATCATCTTTGCGATGTCACTGATCAGTGCGTGGGCGAATGAACGACCGAACATATTATTTATTGTTTCAGAGGATAACAGTGAACACCTCGGATGTTACGGCGAGAAGCGAGTTCACACACCAGCGCTGGATCGATTGGCCGGGAGCGGAGTTCGCTACACGCGTGCGTATGTGCCCTATTCGGTTTGCAGCCCATCACGCGCTATATTTCTAACCGGATTATATACACGTCAGACCGGGCATATTGGGTTGGCAACTCATAAGTTTTCAATGTGGAAGGATTTTAAAACAATGCCTGCCTATTTTCGGGATGCAGGCTACTTCACGGGATTCCTTGGGAAAACACATGTCAACCCTGAGCGACTGGTTGAGGATCATGTAGACCACCGCGCGATTCGGGGCGCGAACTTTGCGAAGGTCATTGGAATCGAGGAGTATGCAAAGCAGGCGAAAGTGGTTATGCAAAAAGCGATGGCAGCCCGGAAGCCATTTCATCTCATCATCAACTATGCTGATGCTCACCGAAAATTTGTCGGCAAGTCGAAGAATGGCTTTCCCTCTGTCTTGGTCAAAGAGCCCGTAAAACCCTTCCCTTGGATTGGATCAGACAGCCTTGGATTGCGGAAGGAGATCATGAACTATTTCAATTGCATGAATCGTCTTGATGAGGGAGTTGGGATGGTGTTGCACGAGATGGAAGAATTAGGAGTCAGAGACAATACCTTGATCGTTTATATCGCGGACCACGGAGCTGATTTTCCGCGGGCCAAAGGAAGTATCTATGAGAGCGGGACTCGGATCCCAATGATCGTGAACTATCCCAAGGCATTTTCTATTGGCAAGGTGGAGGAAGGAATGGTTTCTACAATCGACATTTTGCCAACCATGTTGGAGGTGTGCCACATCGAAGTTCCAAAGGATCTTCCAGGACTTAGCCTAGTGGGGCTGGATCAAGGAGAGCGGGAAGGGAGGAAATATATTCATACTTTTACAACGGGGGCGTCTCCAAATCTGCTCTACCTGCAGTTTGGGATTCGAGACGATGGTTTTAAGTTGATTTGGAATCCCTATCGGCACCAAAATCATCTGGCAGTATCACGTTATGTAAATAGCGAGTTGCCGGAGGGAGAGGAGGTTGAGACCTTCTTAAATCCGCCGGAGTGGGAATTGTATAACTTAAAGAAAGATCCCTATGAGTGGGAGAATTTGGCGGAACGGGATGGATTCTCGGCACAGAGAGAGGCGTTGACCAAGGAGATGCGTTTATTTCAAGACCAAATTGGAGATCCATTTTTGAAAAAGGAAAACCTCGATGCCTTTCATCAGGAACAGATGAAGCACCGGGTGAAAATGGCCTACCGGAAGAAAAAGGGATTTCGATGGCCGCACCTAGAGATGTTCAAAGATTGAGAAGATGGGATAGCGTTAAAGTCGTGGTAAGTCCCAACCAACGCACCGGATCTTTTTTTCGTAATTATCATGAAAAGTGTCGGCCATTTCTCTTCGTTTCGCCATGCCCTAGATAGATACCTTAAAACCTATGGTGCTTAAAAAATTCCCGCTCATTCTTGAGGTTTCCATCCCATCTGCGATGGCCGTGGAAAAAATTCCGACCCGTGAATTCTGATCGAGAGCTCATCATTACCTAATCCTTGGTTTTTGCTACGGAGTGATTTCAATGATAAAGAAATCATGACCTGGGTTGAGATCTGCCGCAGGAATCCGGAAAGTGGTATTGTCGTTCTCGAGTTCCGCGGAAGTCACCTCTTTAAAAGGACCTGTCAAATCTTGGGATGATTTCAGGATGTAGTTGGCACTCCCAAGTGAAAATTTTATCAGCAAATCACCTGTTTCAGGTTCTACCGATGTGCTGGTTATTTTAAATGGATTGGGCGCAACAGTCGTGATTATATTTCTCAGAATTTGTTCGCCGTTGCGGTTGATGACATCCCAATCGTTTAGATTGGCCATTGGCCACGCGATTCGAATATTTCCAGCGGCGGTCATCCCATCTGGGCTGGAGAGGAGCGTTCCTTCATCGATCGTGAAAATGCCAAGAGTAGAGGCGTCGTCAGCGGTGGCGACGATTGTCGATCCTGTTGGAAGCAGATGCTCAATCTTAGGTCTCCGCGCGCTGCGCTCTGCGCTCTGCGGAGAAGATTATTTCGGTTGGGGCCTCTAGCCCGGAAAGGAAAGGGTGATCTGGGTCTGGATAAGGAGTATCCAAAAATTCGCCAGTGCCGCCAACTCCCCAGACCGGGTCAGAATCCCACCCCCATGCACTCTGTGTGTAGAAGAAAACATTGAAGTTGATCATGGGTGCAGTCACTGCATTCCAAGCTGCAGCTTCTCCCGGCCCATTATAGCCGGAACTGTTGGTGCTCCTCGAGATGATCACGAGGTCAAAATTGTTGGTATTCTCCGGGCCGTCCCGTCGAAGTTCTTCGGTCACATTATGGCCTTCAGTGGTGAGGAATTCCACAAGGCTTGCGGTTTCTTCAGCACCTGGATTACCAACGAGAAGAATGTCGGCAGCAGAGAGAATTGGACCAGCCAAAAAAAACAGGCCGAATCTTGTCAGGAGATTAAATTTTTCATTGAGGTAAATGGCGATTGAAACGACACGCGTAAAAAGTGCGATAGCGAATTGGATCTTCGCTGAATGGTGAAGCTATTTACGGATCAATATTCCCAACTTCTTCTTCATGGGCTGTTTGCATGCCAGGTCGTGGCAGACTTGGTAAGAGGCTTCACCTGTGATTTTAACGGGGAACTTGGCGGTTTCGGCGGCAACGATAATACACTCAAAGACAAAGCTACCCTCGAGATGTGTGAGTCCAAATTCTTCTGGATCGGGGTGGCCTGTGGGGAGCTTCCATTCGCCCTCGAAAGCGAAGCCTTCCGGGAGTTTGAGTTTTAACTTAAGCGGGGAGTATGGCGAGCCATCTGGCACAGCCCCATAGGCATTCCAGCCATCTAGGATTTGAACCTGCATCGTTAGCTTGTGGCGTCCATCACCAAGGTCTTGCGATTTAAGATCGAGCGAAATGGGAGCTTGCTCTGTTGGCGTTGGTAATTTGGCATCCCGTCGAAGAAGCCACAAGCGACCTCGCTTGACTTTTCCCGGCATTGCCTCGGTCAATTCGTTTCGTTCTTTGGTCAGCTCTCGATTCACGTTCCTCCGCTCTGTGTTACTCAATGCAACATAAGCTTCTCCGACTGTCGTCTCAGCCATGACATTTTTGAGGCGTTTTTTCTGCTCGGTGCTGAGCCCTTTTTTGGGCTGAACGGGCCGGACGGTGTCGCTAATGATCAAATCAATATCACCGTCGCTATCCCAATCGGTCGGCACAGCAACGAGAGTTCCGCCAATCACGCGGTCAAGTCCAAGACCAGCTGAGATCACCTGGGTCCCCAGGCCTGTCCAAACCAATACCTCGGGGGCGGCAAAGCGGGGTTCCCCGGCCTCAGCCAAGTTCCGACACCAAGATACCGAGCCTTGGCCCGATTTCGCGATTGCTAGGGAAGAGTAAATAAGATCCATGCGACCGTCACCATCCCAGTCCGCCATGCAGGGCTGTAATTGGTATCCCCAATCAATGTTTTTTCCACCTGCTTGAATTACCTCAAAATTCGATGAGAGTTTCGGCTCGATCTTTGAACCCAGATTTCGATTTAGAAATAGTCCTCCATAGAACCAACCGGAGAGCAGGTCCAAGTCGCCATCTTGATCCCAGTCGACACAGCAAATCATTGCCCCGGCATCTGGTTTTGTATCATTTCCCTGCCCTTGTTCTATTGAATGTATGAATGTTTCACCGCTGCCAAAGGTCAGCAGCGATCCGTCCCCAAATCCCCCCGTGGATTTGCCCGGGAAGACTCTGACGTCTCCGGCGTATCCGCCCACGAGCGCATCCAGATGACCATCACCATTCCAATCCACAAACTGTGGACTAACTCCGGAACATCACCAGTTATCGGCGTAGACCAGACCGCTTTCCGATTTTAGGTCAACTCCCGAGGTGTAGGTAGGCAGTTCGTCATTCTTGGACTCATTACGATACCACCTAACCGATCCGGCAGAACCGCCACCAGGTCTCTGGCAGTTCATAAATTGGCCAACGACGATGTCGTTTTTTCCGTCGCCATCAATGTCCGCGATGGTGGGGACGCTAAAGTACTCCGTGTCGATGAGCTTACCGTCGATAGATTTTAAAAGGGTGGCGGCTTCCAGTTCCACCAATGCTTCTTGGGCAGCCGCTACGTGGCAGGCTGTCACGATTGCAGCCACCGCGAGTAATCTATGAGCACAAAAACCTGAGTTGATGGATATCTTGAATTGTCTCATGACAAAACTCTAGGAAGGCAGGTTGGCAGCTTCGAGCGTAATCTATTTTAAATAGAGGGCCTTGTGTCCAGGTGGAATCTTGCCAGTGGTTTTTGCGGGTCTTTGCTCTGGCACGTAGTCCTAATTTTGCTTCGGGTAGCCCTGCCAGACCCACTCGATGGCGTGGGGGAGAAATTGGGCTTTGGCGTTGTTGACGCTGTGGCCCGAATTTTGGCAGAAGAGGTATTGGTATTCGTAGCCTTTCGCTTTTAGAGCTTTGGCCATGCGGTGGTTGGCTTCGACCCAGTCGTGCATATTGTCACGCATTACGTTTGGGTTGAGGAGGTCGTAATCGCCCACCGCGAGGAAGAGGCGGATTGGCTTTTTCGGGCTGTTGGGAATCAACTTGTCATGGAAGTCCCAAGCACCACCCGGGGTCTTTGGATCAAAGGGCCATTGCTGGTTTACAAAAGTCCCGGAGGTGGTGAGGACGCGGTGATAGAGATCGTTGCGATACCAAGCCATAATGAGGGCCGCGGACCCACCCGAGCTGTTACCCATGGCGGCACGGGCATCGGGATCCTTGCTGAGTTTCACACCACAGTTTTTCTCCACCCGGGGAAGGACTTCGGTCTCGATGTATTCGGCAAAGACTCCTGACATGTTGTCATATTCCTTGCCTCGCTGATGGCCCTGGGCGTCGCCGCCGCCATTGGCAACCTGAATGACGACCATGGCAGGGACACGCTCTTGTGCGATAAGGTTGTCGAGAATATTAGGGATGGCTGGGTTGGGTTTTCCTTTCGGCCCATCGTGACAAATCATGAAGGGGGCGACGCTGCCGGCTTGGTATTGCGCAGGGACATAAACGGTGATCCTGCGGGTGTAATCAATCTCGTGGGTCTCAACGATTAGCGTCTTGGGGTTCTTCGGATCGACCTTACCGAAGACCTTGCGGGCAATTCCGGGATTGAGGAGTTTGGTTGTTTTTGAATCGATGGTGAACTGACTTACTTTTCCTTTGGGCACATCCTTGTTTGCGGTGCGCTCGGGAGCGGGATTGTAGTCGGGGCCAATGAGATAATTACCCACAGTATCAACCGGCGGGTTGACGCCTGGTTTGCCATCGAGGCGTATAAAGCTTGGAGCACCCGGGGCATCGAAAGCGCGGACTGGCGGCTTGGGACGTTTGGCCACCGCGCTTTGAAAGGCCAGTAAGGTTCCCAGAGCGAGGAACGAAGTAGATTTGAGAGCATTCATGGTTTGCTAGGAGCAGTTTTAGGTCGTGGAGGATTATTGCGATGACAAAAATGATCTGCCGCTGGTATTCGTATGTTTTTAAGATCGTCGGGGTGGAGGCGCGACTCTCTTTTTAAGGGTGAAGAAGATTGTTCAAGGGTTCCGTATTGAGGGGTGACTTGATTGATCTCTCCGGGGGGACTAGGAGTAGAAAATAATATTGGCGAGATCATTGAAGTGACAGTGCTGCGGCCAATTCTTGCCTTCGTGGGGTAGACCTAAGCTGACACCGTGTGTTCGAGAATTCGAAAGTTTATTGTTGATGATCTTGATGGTGATTTTCTGCGGGATTCTTTTGAACGTCGGATCATGGAAGCCGCTCCCCGCACACGCTCGATTCAGCTCTACTATCATTCACTCGACGTTCATGAGTCGATTATCATTCGCTTTCCCGATTTACTACACGATCCCTTATTCAGGTTTTTGGCGGAGCAGGGAGGTAGCCTCGGGTCATCGGAAAAGAACTTGTCATAAGTTGAGGCGAGCTTCCCTGATCTTGCAAATTCGAGCGAACAAAAAGACCTCAGTCCGGATTAGAGAGCCTGATGCTTCAACGGCCAGTGTCGTTTTCTAAGGGGCAGGAGCCGGAGTGACGAGGCGATAGAATTTTTTCGAGAATTGTGCTCCGTTTGTGTCAGTCAAGTTTTGGGGCCCGGAGACAGTATCGAAGATTGTTTCGACAGCGGTCCAAGAATCTGGGTCGAGGGTGAGACTGCTTTGGATTTGGTAAGACTTTCCCGCGATAGCTTCGAAAGTCAGTGCGATGTCTCTTTCAGAGATTGTGGCGTTAAGCGCAAGAAAGCTAGCGGGGTCCCGGGGAAGAGTGCCGGCGATGTATTCGTCGAGGTTTGAGCTACCGTCTCCATCAGCGTCTTCGGTGGCGTCGTTGGGGTTCTCAAAATCGAAGCCGTTTGCGTCCTCGTAGTCGTCCGGGATACCGTCCATGTCGGTATCTTGAGTGGGGCTCTGCACAGTCCATGTTTTTGAAACTGAAGGAGTTTCCTGCCAATCACCGGCACTGTTTTGGCCAAGAACTTCGACAGTGTATGTTCCGTCAGCAAGATCGTTCAGCTCGATTGGAGGCGCGTCATCAAATAGAGTTGGCGTGAGTGGCTCTCCGTCGAGGATTGCTTGGGTGACGAGAGGGATATCACTGCTCCAGGGGCCGCTGTTGATTCGCCATCGGTAGATCCAGATACCGGGGCCGGCGATGGTGAGGGTCGCCGAGTTTTCACTGGTGGTTCCCATGGGCTCGCCGGCGATGCTGGCTCCGCCGGGAACAACGGCACCCATGTCGATTCCGTTGGGACCGGTGCCGATGCATGGACTTCCTGCCTGCAGTGCGAGCTTTTGAAGGATGTTCGTGGCGGTGATGTTCGTGGTGTCCACAAAGAGGGGATTAGCCGAGAGATTTCCGGTGCCGGGCTGGAGGAAATTTTCGAGGCAGTTGAAATCGCGGCGCAAGAATGTACCCACGTCGGCTTGAGCTTCGGTGAGGATGGGCCAGGGCGTTTCTATGTGAAGGTCGGCAGCGATGTTACCCTGAAAGTAGGCGCCTGCTCCATAAGGATCGTCTCGCCACGGTTCTCCAAACATGATGATACCGGGATCCTCATTTCCTCCGGTGTCGGTGTTGGTGCTGACCGGGTTGTCGGTGATGGTGAGAGAAGTATTGTTCTGCATCAAGATGGTGCCAGAATCTTTGATAAGAACATTATGTTCACAGTTGACGAAGAAATTTCGCGCGATGACGAGCTCAGAGTCATTACCATCTGCCTTACCTGTGGTGATAGGGCTTGAGCTGGAGGCGCGGGCAGATTCCTTACGAACATCAAAGAAAATGTTGCCTTCGATATGGGCGTCGGTTCCGTCCATGTCGAAGACGTCGTCGACCCCACTGAGGAAGACGTTCCCAATGAATCGTACGATGGGGCCGGGGCGGTTTCCCCCGGTGAAGTCAACGATGTCATTGTAGCCGCTTGTAGCCGGAACACCTGGAATCCCAAATTGGTTGTAGGCGATGAGAGCGTGTCCATCGGACGGCATGTCAGTAAAGTGAAGCAGCTCGCCTCCCGTAATGCTGTCGAATTCGCAATGGCGGATGGTACAAGAGCTGTCGACAAGATCGACCATCTGTTCATCAACGTCGATAAACCGGGAATACTCGAGTCGGAGATCGGAATTTCGTACGCGGATGATGCCGTCGGAGTCCGCTCTCTCGAAGTCACAATAGAGAAGGCTGGATTCCCCGGAGCCGATAAAATTCAGTCGACCCCAGGTCCCGCCGGGTGCCGAAGGGATGAAGCGAATGCGTTGGGCCATAGTGCCATTGGCGATGATGCGTCCCGCGCAGTTGATGGCGTTCGTTCCCGAAGGACATTGGATCTCAACACCGGGATCAATAGTGAGAGTCTGGCCTTCCGCGACAGTGTAAGGACTGCTGAGGATAATTGGGCTGTCTTCGATCGCCCAATGAAGGGGAGGGGGAGGAGCCAGCGTCTCAAGATTGGGGATGAGCGAGAAGTCCGAAGAATCAAGACTTTCGTTCATTCCTAGAATCGCGAGAACATGAATGCCGTCGGAGAGAACGTCCGCGACTGGTCCCAGATTAATGATTTCTGGGTCTCCGGCTTCACGAACGGTCGAGGGACCGTCGTTGTAGCTTGGTTCCGTACCGACTGATCCGGGCGCGAGCGAACTGCGGGAAATCTCGACTCCGTCAAGGTAGGCCACGTAGGCGTCATCGTAGTCGATGTTTAAAATCACGTCGTCTCCTGGTTCAAGATCGCCGGGATTGACGGTGAAGGATCTCCGAATGAAGACCGTCCGGTATCCGTCCTCCATATCGGTAAGTTCGGTAGCATCGTCCCCGTCCCCGTATCCTATTCCTCCGGGGCCGGTCAGCCAGGCGTTATCGAGTGAGGCATCGGGGATGGTTTGCCAATTGAGGGGAGGTGCGACGGTTCCTTTGAAGTAGCGCCAGTCATCGCCGCTGTTGACAAGTGGCGTGGCATAGAGCTGGGTGCCTCCAAAAAGTACGGTGAGGAAAGTTGTTGTCTTAAACATCGAAGAATTTCCGGAATGTCGTCGATCTAGTTACGTGTTGTAAGTAGCTCGCTTTCAGAAGTGGGCTGGAATTGAGTATAGATCACGGGGAGAAAATTTGGGCCCTACTCTTGGTAGTCAGCTCCGGTGAGGCTGTTGAGGACTGACTTTTGCCATTTAAGCAGTGCAGCTTGGAGTTTTCGCGCGAGATCAGACTTTTGGTCAATCAGGTTCTTTTCCTCAGCGGGGTCTTTTTTAAGATCAAATAATTCAGCGAACGGTTTGCCGCTTTTTTGCTCGTGGACGATATATTTAAAATCTCCTTCGATGATGGACCTTGGGCCGCCTAGGTCATCCATGTTGACGGCGGAGTAATGGAGGTTTTTGAAGTTTCGAGTGGCTTTGCCACCGCTTAGTTTGACGAGGGGAGTAGTGCCTTCCTGTAATTTGGAGTTCAGGTAAGGCTGGGGTTTTGTCGAGATTAGTCGGCGTGAGTTGAATTTCCAAAAAGTCAACGGAGCAGGACGTGTGTCGACTTTACCATCAATTGCCGGGGTGAGACTGATGCCGTCGATTGGACGGTCAGCCAGTGTCTGGCCGACGATTTCGGCGAGTGTTGGGAGTAAGTCACAAGTTGAGGCTCGAAACTTTGTGGTGCGAGGTGTTGGGATTCGTGCTGGCCATTCGATGAGACCGGGAACGAGGGTGCCTCCTTCATAGAGCTCGCCTTTGACACCGCGGTGGGGAGTTCTTAGGGCGCCGTCTTGAGAGGTGCCATTGTCGCCGCAATAGAATAACAAGGTGTTGTCCTGAAGTTTGTTTTTTTTGAGGTGATTTCTCAGTGTGCCAATGGCCCGGTCCATCGCGGTTATTTCGGCATAGCGTTCGCGGAGTACTTCGCCCTGAGGTCGCTTGGTGCGGGTTCCGGTTTCGTTGGAAGTCAGGCTGACTTTTCTGGTGTATTTCGCGGGGAGGTCATCGTAAAGGGCAAGGTCCTTCAAGCGTCCACTGTAAGGTTCGTGAGGAGACCCAAACCAGATGACCTGGAAGACAGGCTTGCCGGCCTCACGAGCACGGTCGATTCCAGCGATGGCTTCGTGGATGAGGACTTCGGAGCTCTCTCCTTTGAAGATTTTCGGTGGAGCGCCATTGCGCGAGAGGGGAGGGTCGAGTTCGAAGAAGTTGTCGTGTGAGAGCCATTCGTGAAAGCCCATCGCGCCGGGGTTGAGCGGTGAGCCTGCTTTGACTGTTCCGACATGCCATTTGCCGAAGTGCATGCATTGGTAGCCTGATTTGGAGAGGAGATGGGCGATGGTGGTTTCTTCAGGCCGCATGGACCAACCCGGGGAGAAGGTTCCCATGCGATTGGGATGACGGCCTGTGAGGAAACTCGCGCGCGTCGGGGAGCAGGTGGGGTGCGCCGCGTAAAAGCGTTCGAGCTTCAGCCCGCTCGAAGCCATTTCATCGAGGACGGGAGTCTTGAGGTGCGGGTGCCCGTTGTACCCGGTCTCTTCCCACCCGTGATCGTCGCCCATCATGAGGATAATATTTGGCGGTGTCTCCGTAGCTTGGGCGATGAATGCCAAGGCGCATATTAGGAGCGAGATTGTCTTCGAAGGGATGGTCATTACGAAATGATGGTAATGGAAGATAACTTCCGGAGTCGACTATCTCGACAAGACATACCACTTGGTTCTCCAGTCAGGTTTGTGACGGTTACTATAGCCTCCAAGTTCGATGAAGAGGTATTCGGTGCCGCTGACTGATTGGGTTTTCATCTTAAGAGCCTGGTATTTTTCGAGGTCCATTAAGGTGTCTCCGGACCAGACGCGAGTGGGGGTGTCAGTTAGTCCCTTGTCGTTGAATGTGATCTTGGCGAAGGTGGGGCGACGGGCCTTTTGGTTTTTAGCTTCAGGGTCAAATTCTGAAATTTCTGCGACTTCGGCGATGATTTGCCAAGTTCCCTTGATCCCGGGGGTCGCCGTAAAATTTCCCTCCCAGCGGAAAAGGAAATCGTCCGGTTTTTGGGAAGCGTCTTCGGGGTTCAGGTTGGCTTGCCAATCGGATGAGAGCATGGGGACGATACTGGCTGATTTTATGACGAGGTCATCGCCCATGGGCGGGATTTTTTGCTCCTCAAGGTGAAGGCTGATTTTACCCTGCGGGATCTTGGAAGTGGGTTTGGTGCTATACTTTGCGTTGTAGCGAATGAAGGTCTTTAGCGCGATTGTGACCTCGTTGCCTCTGAAGTCATCGAGGAAATCCCTGGTAATGAAGGCTCCTTTTGGCTCTCCGCCCGATCCTCGCCCATTGCCTTGTTTGGCTTCGATGAGGGGCTTGCCATTGATGTAGATAATGTGCCCGCCACCGGAGCCGACGTGGTTACCATCGTTGACCATGATCCGGTAGCGATAGCCATCTTTGAACGCGGGAATTTTAAAGGTGCCATGCATGAGAAGGACTTCCTTTTTCCAGAGGGTGTTGACTGGAGTGGCGCCAAAGCAGTTTGGGCCAAGACAACCATCGGAACATTTTGTGATGGGGCGGGTGGGGAGTTCTCCGTCGTAATTTCCAAAGGGGCTCTTCGCTTTTTTCCATCCGGCTTTGGAAGGGGAGAATTCGGAAGTGAACCAATTTTCCATTCCCTCGGGCAGGGTTACTTCCCGGTAGCGCGTGATGAGTTGATCAAAGGGCACTTGCTCTTCAGGGATGGGGTCAAAGGAATGGTAGGACCATTCGGCACTGCGAAGATCGGCGAACATGGCCCAATCGAAGTCGGTGAGCCCCGCTCGATCATAAAGCGCGGCGAGGCCATCGATGACGTCGCCTTTTCCACCGGGTCGGGCGGATTGGGTTTCTGCCGCGGCGAGTTGGCGGAGCTTGGCTCGGTTCTTGCCGACGAACTCCGGGATCAATTCCTCCATGATGATGGGTTTGATCGCGGCTTTAAGTTTTGGGCCAAACTTGCTGGAGTCAGCATCGAGGAAGAATTGTTTGTAGGGAAGGATTTCGTTGGGTTTGCGTTGCTTTGCGATTTCGTAAAGGGCATCGAGTCCGCCGGGGACGTCAGCGAGCGATTCAGCGATGGCCTCGAGATGGAATTCGTAAGTGGGCTTGAGGTTTTGTCCGCTTATGGAAATCTCTTTTCCTTCGTATCCGGTGTATGTTTCGCGGAGGGTCTTGCGTGCGAGTGCCTGAATCTCGGGTCCGGCATCTTTGATCTGGGCGCGGATGGCGGGAGCGAATCCGCGGGTGACCGAGACGCGTTGGTTGGCACGGACGAGGTCGCCAATAGCGGGTAGGATTTTTTCATAGCAATCTTCATGACCGGCCACGGGTGTGAGTGCGGTAAGGGCGGAGTTTCGGAGCCAGGCTTCTTCGTGCTTTAGGTAAGGGAGGAGAGTGCCGACGAGGGGAAGCACTTGGTCGGGCGTTCCTTTTCCGATGATCTGCAAGGCAAAGTCTTTGATCGACCATGATTCTTCGGGGTCTTTGACTGCTTGAACGGCGAGGTGGAAGATCTCATCGGAGGCTCCGCCGGTTTGGGCTATGGCCTTGAAGATGATTTGCCGGACTCGGGGATCCTTGTGCTGTAGAAATTCCATAACAAGGTGTGATCGAACCTTGCCACCTGGCTTGCGCCAACCGATGTAACCGCTGTTGACTCCAACGGTTTTCATGGCAGCCACGAAGCGAATACAATAGTCGGAATGGTGAATATAGCGGCGGATGTCATCGTCGCTGGGTTGCTCTTCGCCATGAAAGCGGCGGAGGAAGTGCATGCTGGAATCGTGAGCGATGGTTTGGCCTGAGAGATCCTGCTTCTTTCCGTCCTTGTCAGGCACTGCTTCGAGCGAAACGAAGGCATTGTCCGCTTCTGTTCCCCAAGGCTGCTTGGGGAGTTCGTAGCGTTTGGAAAATTTTGTGGGTGGGGCTCCGGTGATGCGAAGGGTTTTTCGGGGCATGGTGTAGCTGAGGGGATAGGCGATGCCCCACTGTTCCTTGTCATATCCGCCCCCGCCGATGATGCCAAAGGAACCATCGTAGCGGCGTGAGAGATCATAGTGCCACTTTCGGTTGTCCATGAAGTCACGATATTGCGCGGGCATTTTATCATAGAGCAGGCCCATCGCAGCGCTGCGCCAGATCTCGCCAATGCCGCCGCCGGTGTGGCCGTGGAGCATGAAGGTGGTGGTGTAAAAACTCTGCATGGCACAGAGGTCACGTCCTTTGGCATAAATTGAATCTTCACCCGCCATAGCTGCTGCGGCTGCCATCGCAAAGGCAAGCTTGCCGTTCTTACCATTGTCAACAAAGCCAACCTCCGGACGGTCGTCTCCATATGGATTATTGCCACGCCCGACGTAGCGGTAGAAATGTCGGAATGCTCCTTTTAAGGTATGGTCGGGAACGTTGGCTCCGCATTCTTTGGCAAGAAGAAGGAAGGTTACCACGCATGTGCCGGAGGCATTGAGGTGGCCTTGACCGTAGCTGGTGAGAGCTGAGCCGCGACCTGCCCATGCGTCGTTGTGTTGCGCTTTGGCGGCGCTATCGACCCAGCCTTGTATGTTTTTGAGAATCTCGGGGTCACCCGTGCGGAGATAGCATTCGGTGAGGGGAATGCCACCGTAGCCGAGATACCAGGGATACGAATGGGCCTTGGCTTTTCGGGCCCAACTGCGCACGACTTCGAGGTCCTTGTCTTCGCCTGTTGAGAGAAGAAAGAGCATGCCGATGTCGCCGAGTCCTTTGGTGGTTTTTTCCTGTGAGAGGTAGTCGGCGACACCGCGGACGATTTTGTCGGACTTCGGGCAGTTGAGAGGCCACGTCTTGGTGTAAGCTCCAATCACCGGGATTTTCACGGTGATGGGTTGCTCTTCGTCCTTGATGGCCAAACTGAGGAGCCCGTCCGAGGCTTCGGCAGAGGCGAGAATTTTGCCAAGTTGGATGCGCGGATCGATGTCAGCTAATCTCTGTCCGTTGATGGACTCAATCACTTGCCCCTTTTCCAAACGGCCGGTTTCAGCGGCAGGAGAGCCTTCCTCGACATTTTTGATTCGCATGGTGAAGGCGGGCTGAATGAGCTCGATTCCAATTCCAACCGGGCCGAAGCGATCAATGGATTGAAGAGATTTCTCTTCGCCGGGACGGGTCGAAAAAAGGCCGTTGGCGTTCTTATAAAAACCTTCAGCGAGGGCTGGACTGATGAGGTTTATTACAGCAACGAGCGAGAGGATGGGGGTTGGAAAGCTCTTCATGTTGATAGGGGATAGGTTCTCTATTTTGACCAGATGCGTCGAGGGAACTGTTTCGTTGATATGAGGAATACATACGTGTTTATGCGGGGGGTATTCTGTGGAGATGTGCGGTGGGTGTTAAGACGATTTCGCACTAAAAGTTGGACAAAATTTGGAAGGGGATTTTGCCTCATAGGATCTGTCCAGTAGGGTGAAGAAGGGTCCGATTTTATGTCAGACCTCTCCAAATCTAATTATGAATGCTTTGTTCCTTTCTCGATGGTCTTGCCCAACCTTCAGGAAAAAATGTGAGCATCGTTAATAGAAATTTGATGCGATCTAGTGGAGTGTCCGAGAAGGTGGCTGGCGATTTTTCCTGCTAGAGGAGGCGATTGAGATGCAAGGGGAGGGCTCTGAAAGCCGGCTATGAGGGGTTGAAGAAGTAAAAGCCTTCGCTTTGTCGAGACTGGTCGTTAGATTCAATCCCGATGCGGATAGTCTCTTCTATACTTCTTTTTTTCTGTGGAGTTCTTTCCGGGAAGCTGACGATTAGCTGGAAGGAGAATCTCCTGACGATCAAGGATGACCGGATTCCGGAGGGCTCAATCGAGGTATGGTATCTCGAAGCCTACTGTCGTCCGGGATCGACTGATCGGGATTGGAATGAGACCGTTATCGGGCATAAGACTACGCTCCTTTCTCAGACTGACGCTGAGATCAAACTGAGGTGCGAGTTAACTGATGGAGTGATTGTTGATCACGTGATCCGAGTAGAGGGGGAGAAGGTGTCATTTCTCCTTTTAGCGAAGAACCCGACGAGAAAAAAGTCAGAGGCTCATTGGGGGCAGCCCTGTATTCGAGTGGGGGAGTTTACCAATACCCAGGATGATGGAGATAAGTATGCCTATCTTAAGAATTCGTTTGTCTTTCTTGATGGTAGGCAAACTTTCATGCCTACTGCAAATTGGACGGTGGACGCACGCTACATGCCGGGCCAAGTGTGGTGCCCATGCCACGTGCCCAAGACTGATGTCAATCCGCGCCCGCTGTCAGTCGACCAGCCTTCGAATGGATTGATCGGTTGTGTTTCTGGTGACAAAAAATGGTTAATGGCCACGGTTTGGAATCCTTATCAGGAGCTTTTCCAGGGAGTGATTCGTTGTTTGCATTCGGACTTCCGGATTGGTGGCTTGGAAGCTGGCGAAGAGAAGGTGATACGAGGTGCCATTTATGTGATGGCAAATGATTCTTCCGCGCTCTTGAAACGATATGAGAAGGATTTTCCGGACCAGGTGCGTCGTCATCAAGCGCTCAAGGCTCCCAAGGTTATTGCTGGTGATCCCGCTGCAGGGAAGCGGATCTCGATCGTTGATTCGGAGTATGCCGGGACGCAAGTTCACCATACCTTGTATCTCCCCGAAAAATGGAATTCGAAATGGAAGGTGTCGAAGAAGAGTTATCCGTTGATTGTGGAATATTCGGGTAATCGAGCTTCCTCGCTTGGCTCCAGTGGACGGGTTGAGGACTCGGCTTTGGGATATGGCTTGAGTGGGGGTGAAGCTGTTTGGT
This sequence comes from Akkermansiaceae bacterium, assembly GCA_039768565.1. Lineage (GTDB taxonomy): Bacteria > Verrucomicrobiota > Verrucomicrobiia > Verrucomicrobiales > Akkermansiaceae > SW10. The sequence continues at coordinate 15,686 of JBDNAG010000293.1, forward strand.
TAAATTTGCCCTTTGTAAATACAGAGGGCCAGGCGAATCAGCTCAATTGGTGGGGCGATGAGGCTGCTACGGTGGCCTACGCCAAGAAGATTGTTCCACAGGTAATCGCAAAATATGGAGTCGATCCTGATCGTGTTATTCTTTGTGGGTTTTCTCGAGGCGCGATCGCGGTCAACTATATCGGTCTGTATGATGATGAGATCGCGGCCTTATGGTCGGGGTTCGTGACGCACGACCATTACGACGGGGTGAAGGAGTGGCGTGGAACGAAGTGGGGAGCGCCGCTTGCGATGTATCGAAAGGCGGCTGCCAAACGATTTAAAAGAATCGATGGCAGACCGGTCTTAATTTGCCAGAACGGAGGGACCTGGGATACCCGGAAGTCAATTGGTTCGTCTGGCAATATTTCGTTTTTGGATGTCGATACGAGGGCAATCTTTGGAATTTACCCTATCCAAACGAGTATTCATCCCCATACGGATCGCTGGCTATTGCGGCCCAGTGCTCAACGCAATGAAGCGTGGGATTGGATGAAGAAGCAGGGCTTTTTTGGAGAGCTTCAGAAGTGAATGGACCGATAATGGTCGTGGGTTTGGCTGCGCTACCGTATTCCCATTACTTACAATCTGTGGCAGGCTTTCTCTCCCGTTGAACCATCGATTATCGGTGAGCTCGGAATAGTAGGTATTGTGTGGGTGGGGTCTCGGTAGTCGGCAAACGGCGCGAGAAGGAGAGGTTTGAGGCTTGTGGTTTTTTTGAGCCTATTGATGGTGAGTTGGGATGGCCAGATTGAGTTGGGGAAATGCCAAAAATCGTATCGGTAAGATCCTTGCATGGGTGGTTATTCTGAGTCCGTGCGTCCTAGGTGGGTATGTGGCATATCGGTGGTTGGGTTGGACGGTCGAAGATTCCTTTCACGTGGTGGTCCTGGCATTTCCGGTCGTGGCATTTTTGGTGATGGGGTTTCAGTTCAAGAAGGAGACGAAAGTAATTGCCGAGGTGCAGGATCCTGACTTTGGAGAGCTTACGAAGTATCGGAACAGTTGGCTCTCTGTATTGAATCTGAAGGGGGAGGATGAGCCGCTTTTTCTGCAGGGTGAGGGGACGCAGGAGCCTACTGTCATGCAGAGATCTTCAGTGATTGAGATTGTCGATACCTTCCCCCGGTGGATCGGGGGACTTGAGGCTGCGCTTGATGCGATGCAGGGGCCGCCTGAGAGACCTTGGGAGCTCTTTATTCTTCAGATTGAGTTGGCTTCCAATGAGCCGGAGTGGGAGATGTCCATCGTTGTTGAGAAAGGAGAGGCTGACTATGATTTCACTGCAAAGTTCCAAGAAGGACGGCTGGTGGATTTAAAGAAGGATTAGACCTACATTCGACTCATGAATATCCCTGAAACCAGCCAGAGAGAATTTTCAGATGCGATGGAATCTGGAAATATCGAGGTGGTTCTTTCGATGCTGGGCCAATACCCCACAATGGTACATCTCAGGAGTTGGACTCCTCCGCCCTTGCATTGTGCGATTCTTTGGAATCAGCGGGAAGTTGCGCAGATTCTCCTGGAGGCCGGCGCTGATCTCGAGCTGTGCGATCCAGACCGGCAAACGACGCCCCTGAGATACGCCGTGATGTATTGTAAGTTGGAGCTAATCCCGTTGCTGATTTCCCGGGGCGCAAATTTTGGAGTAATTGAGAAGGGCGGCATGACGGCACTTCAACTCGCGGAGGCCGCTGCTGCGGGGGAGTATGAGGAATTTGATGATCTTCCACGCCGGGAAGAGTATGTCGCAGTTGTGGCGCTGCTGAGAGACCTCTTGGATTAAAGAACTATTGGGTGCCAAGTTTTTGGCTGAATTCACGAGCCAGGCTTTTGAGGAGAGATTCCTTTTGCTTCTCTTGATAAGTGCCGATGTTGATGGCTTCAAGAAGGTAGTCTTGACGCTGTTGAAAATTGTGTAGCCTG
>JBDNAG010000294.1:0-12240 GCA_039768565.1 Akkermansiaceae bacterium
GTCGTCCGGGAGATGCCATGGAAGATCCCCGTCTTTCCCGATGATACGATCGGGAGTCATTGCAACGATAGCGGTTAAGGTCATACGGCAACAGAGGCTTTGATGTGGGGGTGAGATTCGTAGTCGACCAACTCAAAGTCATCGAAACTGAATTGATCAATTTCGGTGATGTCCGGATTGATCTTCATCTTTGGAAGCGGGAGAGGATCACGGGTGAGTTGTAGATTGGCCTGCTCAAGATGGTTTGAGTAGAGGTGAAGATCTCCGAAGCTGTGAACAAACTCCTGTGGTTCGTAACCGCAGACTTGCGCCACCATCATGTTGAGAAGGGCATAGGAGGCGATGTTGAAGGGAACCCCAAGGAATAGATCGGCACTGCGTTGGTAGAGTTGGCAGCTCAGGCCGGGGCGTTCCGAATCAGGGTTGTGAACGTAGAATTGAAAAAGGAGGTGGCAGGGAGGCAAGGCCATTTCTTCGACCTTGCCAACATTCCAAGCGGAAACGAGGTGGCGGCGGGAAGTTGGGTTGTTTTTCAAGCCATCGATGAGGTTTGCAATTTGATCGACCGTGGAGCCATCTTCCTTGGGCCATGATCGCCACTGCTGTCCGTAAACTGGTCCAAGGTCACCGTTTTCGTCAGCCCATTCATCCCAAATCCTTACCTTATTTTCCTTGAGGTAGGAGATGTTGGTGTCGCCTTTTAGGAACCAAAGGAGTTCATGGATAATAGAACGGAGGTGGAGCTTTTTGGTGGTGAGGCAGGGAAACCCTTCGCGAAGGTCATAGCGCACTTGTCGTCCAAAAACGCTCAAAGTTCCGGTTCCGGTCCGGTCACCCCGTTCCTCGCCGTTTTTTAAAACGTCGGTAAGAAGGTCGAGGTAGGTCTTCATGAAGGAATCTTGAAGGAGGATGAGGGACAATCAATCCTGAATCCTCGGACGGCGGCGGTTTTGTTTCTTTTGTCCGTGCTTGCGTTTCTTTTCGACATGTCGAGCCCGAGCCCGAACGCCCTGGCGACGGTTCCGGCGACGTGTCTTCTCTCGGGCCTGCTTTCGAGCCTGCTTTTTCTCACTTTCCCGCTCTTCCAGCCGGTCGCAGAGTTCTTCGCGGGCCAGAAAGCGATTCATCTCGCGGGATCGCTCGCGCTGCACTTTGACTTCGGTCCGGGATGGCGGGTGCTGGAGGAAGACACAGGATGAAGTCTTATTGATTTTCTGGCCTCCACTACCGGTGCCGCGAATGAACTTTTCGACGAGGTCATCCTCGAAAATCCCGACCGATGCCATCCGGCGTTCGAGAGCTTCTTTTTTATCCGCCGAGAGCATCGAGATAACCTTTCACGGCTTGCGTGATTTCGCCAGCGATATCCGCTCTTGGGGTGGCGAAAGGTGGAACAAACCATGGGTAGGAGCCGACGACGTCGGTGATGACTGCGATCTCACCGTCGCAATTGCCAACCCCACAACCGATTCCAATCGTGGGGACTTCCAATTTATCTGTGAGAAGACGGGAGGCTTTCGGAAGAACACTTTCTAGGACAATCGCGCAAACTCCTGCTTCCTGAAGAGCGAGAGCTCCTTTCAGGATGGCTTGGATTTCGTCATCGGTCTTGCCCTTTTTCTTGTATCCACCTTCTTCTTTGACTCGTTGGGGTAGCATCCCGAGATGGCCCACGACGGGAATGCCAGCGGCGACGATTGCCGCGACTTTCCCAGCCTGGCGAACCCCACCTTCTAGTTTTACCGCTTCAGCTCCGGCTTCGATGAGCCGTTTGGCATTTGCGACAGCGGTCGCCGGATCGGGGTAGCTGTTGATCGGGAGATCCCCGAGGATAAGAGCGTCTTTTGCTCCGCGGGCGACGGCCGAAGTGTGGTGGATCATGTGCTCGAGAGTCACATGAGTGGTGTCCGGAAATCCAAGGACGACCATACCGAGAGAGTCGCCAACGAGAAGAAGGTCAACGCCTGCCTCATCTAGAAGACGCGCAGTCGGATAGTCGTAAGCGGTGAGCGCCGAGATGGGCGCCTTGCCCTTGCGGGTTCGGATTTGATCGGCTTTGGCGGAAAGTGGCATGGTGCTACCAGGCAGTCTGGACAAGAATGGGCTCTGTTTCCTCCGAGTCGAGCTTTCTTAAGTGCTCGCCGACTGTCGTTTCATCACCAGGGAGAACGAGATGAGGGTGGATGTCGGCAAGCGGCTTGAGTACGAAGCGCCGATCGGTCAGTCGGGGATGGGGAAGGGTAAGAATATCGGCATCCATGACCTGATTTTCGAAATAGAGAATATCGAGATCGATGGGGCGTGGTGCGTTGCGCATGGCTGAAGATATCCGTCCAAGCTTCCATTCGATACCTTGGGTTGCTTTTAAGAGATCGTGTGGCTTACCGACGAAGTCGATTTCGATCACAGCATTGTAGAAATCAGGAGATTCCGGCGGACAATCAACAGGTTCAGATTGGTAAATTCCGGACTGCTTGTAAGTGGTACCCGGAGGCATCAGGTTGATAAGTAAATCCCGGGCCTCACGAAGGTTAGCGAGCCGGTTGCCAACGTTTGTGCCAAGCGCAATTCCTGTTCTGGATGCCATGCAGTAATCTTTCTACTGTAACCCCAGAACGTTCTGCATGTCGTAAAGCCCGGCTTCACGATCCTCCAGCCAAAGGGCGGCCCGAACAGCCCCTGAGGCAAATGTCATTCGAGAAGAGGCTTTGTGAGTGAGTTCAAATCTTTCACCATCAGCCGCAAACATCACGGTGTGATCTCCAACAACATCGCCTCCTCGGAGGGTGTGCATTCCAATTTCCTTGGAAGGACGGGGCCCGACGTTTCCTTCGCGACCGTGTACGACATTATCTTCATAAGAGGTTTTGGTTTCCTCATTGAGAATATCGAGAAGCGTACGGGCGGTACCGGAAGGCGCATCGACCTTGTGGCGGTGGTGCATTTCGGTGACTTCAATATCGAAGGTTTCATTACCGAGGATCGTGGCGGCTTTGCGTGTGAGGTGGAAGAGGAGATTCACGCCAGTGGAAAAGTTCGAAGCATATACGATGGGGATTGATTTTGCAGCTTCGGCAATGGCTTGCTTCTGTTCATCGGAGTGGCCGGTGGTGCCGATGACTAGGGCGATTTTCTTTTCCACCGCTGTTGCCAGCAGTTTGTCGGTGAGAACGGGGAGCGTGAAATCAATGACGACATTTGCCTCGGCCATAGCGCTGGCAAGATCTTCTCCGGAGTCATGTGTCGCTTGCAGGGTTGCGCCAGCTTCGGCCTCGATGGCAGCCATTACTGTTTGTCCCATTCGGCCCGACCGGCCGGTGACGGTAATCTTCATGGGCGGAGGATTCGACAGGATTGGCATTTTGTCTAGAGCACAAGAGGGGGAATCTGAGAAGAATGGAGTTATTTTGGGCTTGGGGAAGGCCGTGAGCTGGTTTTTGACGACGAGGTGCTTGATAAGAAAACTCTCTAAGGTTGTTAACGCAGCCTGTTCCCCCAAATAAGCTGTCTGACACCTATGAAAAAAATAACCGCCATTTCGACATCCGTGGCCTGCTGTAATCGTTTTTTCTGCTTCAAGAGCCTTCTTCATCTGATCGTTCCCAACGTGAAACTGTAAATGTGTCACAGGTCAATCCCGGGCATCGACAGGTCAGTTCTGTAAACAAATTATAGGGATTTGTGGTAATCGATCAAGAAGATCGATCTTGTTTCCAAGATTGAAGGTTAATATCAGGCCTTGAGGGGGGATTCCGTCGTTGCCCGGGCGCGAATTATGGCTTTGGATAAAGGAATGGTTATCGCCAAAGTTGGTCCGAATAGTCTCGAGCTTATCGAACCCGGCGACTTGGTCAGCTTCGACTGAATTCTTCCAGATTTGGTTAGCAAATACTTGATGAACCATAGGTCACACATTGTTTTCTTTTCTGGTATGAAAGGCGGACCTTCGTTAAGGCCCTTGCGTGAGCAAAACTCCTGAAATACCCCAAGATGTGGCCGCTGCGCCTTCGGATGCTGAAGTGACCGATTCCGGTCTGGCATCGAAAGTTCTTAAAACTGGCGACGGTGATCAAAATCCCGGGCCCCGGGACACTGTGGAAGTTCACTACAGCGGATGGATGGTTGACGGGAAGCTTTTTGATAGCTCGGAGGCTCGCGGAGAAACAACTTCCTTTCCGCTGAATCAGGTGATTCCAGGCTGGACCGAGGGACTGCAGCTGATGGTGGTGGGTGAAAAACGCCGCTTTTGGATTCCGGCCGAGCTTGCCTATGGTGAAACTCCTTCGCGTCCCGGAGCTCCATCTGGCAATTTAACCTTTGATGTTGAGTTATTCTCCATCGATGCGGCTCCCGAAGCTCCGGAGGTGCCTGGGGATTTAACGGCTCCCGAGAATGCCGCAAAGTCCGAAAGCGGCCTTGCTTCCCAGATTCTTGAAGATGGCGACGGGGGCGACAAGCCGGGACCTGAAGATATGGTCGTCGCCCACTTTACGGGATGGTTGGAGGACGGAACTCTTTTGGAAAGCACGGTGATGAATGGCAAGCCGGCGCAATTCAAACTCGATCAAGTGACGATCAAGGGCTGGGTGGAAGGACTTCAACTCATGACTCAGGGTGAGAAGCGCCGTTTCTGGATCCCCGCAGTTTTGGGATTTGGCGAGAATCCGCCTCCGGGTGCTCCGCAAGGCAATTTGATCTTCGATTTTCAACTACTGGAGTTCAAGACCATGCCAAAAGCACCCGCGCCAATTTCAGCTCCTAATGATGTGGCGGCAGCGCCTTCCGACTCCGTAGCGACGGATTCTGGTCTCGCGTCCAAAGTTCTCTCGGAGGGAAGTGGCTCGAGCCATCCGTCCGACACTGATGAAGTTCTGGTTCACTATACTGGCTGGACCACGGACGGGAAGATGTTCGATAGTTCGGTGGCCCGGGGTGAGCCAATTTCCTTCCCGCTTAACGGCGTGATCAAAGGTTGGACTGAAGGTGTTCAGCTTATGGTAGAAGGCGAAAAGCGGCGATTCTGGATTCCCGGGAACCTTGCCTATGGTGAGACTCCGTCCCGTCCGGGCGCCCCATCCGGTACGCTCGTTTTTGACGTCGAGCTCATCAAGATCGGCAAATAGGATTTCTCTCTTTTTTGGTATTTGCGGCATTGGGGGGAGCTATGGCAATCTCCGTCTGTGCCGGAAATACTTGATATCTGCTGGGTCGTTGCCGGCCTCGTTCTCCTTTATTACGGAGCCGAATGGCTGGTGAAGGGATCTTCGGAACTTGCCATTCGCTTTGGCATCAGCCCGCTTGTCGTCGGTTTGACTGTTGTGGCGTTCGGGACAAGCGCGCCCGAGCTGGTGGTGAGTGTGAAAGCCAATCTAGAGGGAAGTGGCGGAATGGCGATTGGCAATGTTGTCGGATCAAATATTTGCAATATCGCGCTCGTTTTGGGGGTGGGAGCGGTAATTTTCCCGATGGCAATTCAACGACAGGTGATCCGGCGGGAGATGCCGGTATTACTGGTGGCGACGATGGTCTTTCTTCTCATGATGAGAGGGGGCGTGATTGACCGGCTTGAAGCGGGCGTTCTATTTGGAGGTATCCTCCTTTATGTCATCACCAGCTTGGTTGAGGCCCGAAAAGAGGATCCCGATGTGAGCGAGGATATTGATCCAGAACTCATCAAGGCTGCCCGGACGTCAGGTTCGGGAAGATTTTTTCTGAATATATCGCTGATTGTAGGTGGGGCCTTGCTCCTTGTCGTGGGGGCGGACCGAATGGTTGTCGGAGGAGAACGGATCGCTCGATTCTACGGAGTCCCGGAGGCCATTATCGGTCTAACCTTGTTTGCTTTTGGAACATCTCTTCCCGAACTTGCGACATCGATTGTTGCGGCGGTGAGAAAGCACGGCGACATTATTGTTGGCAATGCAGTGGGCTCTTGCATTTTTAATCTACTTGCGGTTGTTGGAATGGCTGGGCTTGTTGCTCCATTGGAAGGAGAAGGGGTCACATTTATCCATCTGATCGTTATGCTGGGTGTCACAATCATACTCATGCCCATGATGTGGCATCGAATGAAGTTGGATCGCTGGGAAGGGGTTTTGCTGGTTTTGGGCTACCTTGGTTTTACAGGATGGCTTGTCGTAGGTTAGAAGGGGTTTCTTTTATCTTTGGGAACATCTGCTAGGCTCCGGCATGCCAAAATTTCTTCTGCCTTTACTAACGACGTTTCAGCTTTCGGCCACACCGGTGCCCAAATTAAACGTGGGTGGGCCTTTCCCCAATTTTGAACTAACTAATGTCGCGTCCGGGGAAGCCGTCAAAACTAGGAGTCATCTTGGCAAGAAGACGATCCTCCATGTTTTTGCTTCATGGTGAGCCGGGTGTCGCAAGCGTGTGCCCGGGTGGCATGCCAGGACCCGTGAACTGGTGAAGGCTGGCAAGCTGCAAACCCTTGGGATTGTTCAGGAACAGCATCCGGAAAGAGCGGCACTATACATGCAGTGGCAACAGATGGATTGGCCGGTTTTGGCCGATCCTTTTAATCTTCTGGGCGTCAAGGTTGTTCCAATCACCTACCTTGTTGATGGCTCGGGGATTATTCGTTTTAAGAATCCATCGCAGAATGATTTGAAGAATTTTTTAGAGACGCAGTATCCGCGAACGATGGTTCAGGAACTTGAGTGTCGCTTTGATGATTCGTTGGAAGCTCGCAAGAAACAAGTTGAGGCAAATCCGGAAGATCCGATTGCAAACTTCAGGTACGGAGTTGCGATGCGTCGGCGGTTTGATTCCGGAGAGCGCAAGCCAAAGGATTTCCTACTGGCGATTGAGGCTTGGGAAAAAGCTCTCAGGCTTCAGCCCGATCAATATATCTGGCGTCGCAGAATTCAGCAGTATGGCCCACGATTGGATAAACCGTATTCGTTTTATGATTGGGTGAACAAAGCTCGTGAGGAAACCGAAAAACGGGGCGAGGAGCCTTTGCCTTTAAAAACCGAACCAAAGGGATCTGAGTTTGCCTATCCGGAGAGAGCCGGGAAGGCAGGGGGGGATGTTCCAAAGCACCCGGACCCGGAGGGAAAGGTGCCAGCGGATTCAACGAAGATGGTGGGGGTTTCGGTGGTGGTCGTTCCTTCAACGAAAGGAGACGGTGGGGCGGCACGGGTGCATTTCGGTTTTAGGCCCAATCGCGAGAAGCTCGTTCATTGGACCAATGATGCAGGGAATGTCAGTTTCCATTTAGAGCCTGGTGCGGAAGTGTCGGTGCACGATATGAATGGTCCGGGCCCGGTTCCTGCAATTGCCGCAAGTAATGAGAGGAGATCAGTGGAGTTGGAAATCCGTCCCAAGGCCGGGGTTAAATTGCCCAAGGAAATCAAAGGGGCAGTTTATTATTACGTTTGTGAAGGAGCGGAAGGGGTTTGTCGCTATCTTCGACATCCAGTGACCATTTCGATCCAGAATTGATGGGAGTCTACTTTGCTCGCTTGCGGAAATCGATGGGATGGTATGAAGTTTGGTCGTGATTGATCTGCTAGCCACATACGTCCACGATTTCGATCCGGTGATTTTCTCGTTTAGCGAGAAAATCAAGCTGCGCTGGTATGGCCTTTCCTACGTCATGGGGTTTGCCGCCGCTTATTTTATCCTTCTTAGACTATCCCGGAAAAAGCTTTGGGTGATCGAGGAACCCAAGGTGGGGGATGTTGTCACTTACACCGCCATCTTCGGAGTCTTTTTGGGAGGGAGGATTGGATATGTCCTCTTTTACATGCTGCCTCGTCCTGGTGGCTTAGATCGAATTTTGGAGGATCCGGTTACTATTATTGCAGTTTGGGAAGGTGGCATGGCCTCACACGGAGGTATCCTGGGGATCATGATTTTCACCCTTTTCTATGCGTGGAAACACAAGCTCTCGTGGCTGGCAGTGGGAGATGGTTTTGCGATTGTAGCGCCACTGGGAGTTTTCTTCGGAAGAATGGCGAATTTCATCAATGGTGAACTTTATGGCACGGTCACGGATGAGAACAAGTGGTGGGCGGTGAGGTTTCCCAAGTCGCTTTATGAAAATGGTTATAGCGATCAATTGCAGAACGGCTTGCAACAGGCTGCCGTGAACAATGATGCGGCGGGAGAATTCTTAAAAGACCGGGTTAGGCTTGTCGGAGATTATGATGGATATGATCTTTCTCCTCAGGATTTTGAGCATGGCTTTCTTCCCATTGCCCGTGAAAATCCTGACGTGATGCAGGCATTGGCTGATCACACTCCAGCAAGACATCCCTCTCAGCTTTATGAGGGGATCCTAGAAGGATTACTGATTTTCGGCCTACTCTACTTGATCCGGGTGAAATTTCCCAAGCTTTGGCACGGGGTGATTTCAGGGGTGTTTTTCATTCTCTATGCGATCTTTCGAATCGGGGTGGAGAATGTTCGTGAACCGGACTCCGAGAAAATCTTTGGGGTAACGAAAGGGCAGTTCTACTCTTTTTTTATGATCGCGATCGGAGTGGCATTCTTGGCCTGGGCATGGAAGAGCAAGAAGTCTTTACAGGATGGTGCGGCAGATTCTCCACAAAATTCCTAGCCCCACCTGAGAGCTCCATCAGAGCACCACTTTTTCTCTCCAAAGGATTGGATGTTGTGGCCCATCGAGTTGGCCAGAGTCATGAGAAATCGGTTGTGCGGAATCTTTGAGCCTAGATTGTGAAAGCCTGGATTTTTGGTGGCCTCTCCGCCTACGATGACGATCGGGAGATCGTTGAGGGTGTGGGTGTTGCCTTTTCCAAGCTCGTTGACCCAGACGATGGTCGTGTGATCAAGCATGTTACCTGGTTGCCCGGTTTCGGGTGTCTTCTGGAGTTTGTCAGCAAGGTAGGAAAGTTGCTCGGCGAACCAGATGTTAATCTTTTCGAGCTTGTTTTGCGCGTCCTCGTTTTTGTCGGGCTCGTGGCTTAATGAATGGTGACCTTCGTTAATGTCGAGCCAGCGCATGCGGGCCTGTCCCACGGAGCGCATGAATTGGAGTGAGCCGATGCGAGCCATGTCATTGGCCATGGCATTGACAAGAAGGTCTATCTGCATGCGGGCCAACTGGGGGGTGTTGTCGTTGACAAGCTCGATGTTGGGATCCAGTTCGGGCTCCGGATGAATGAGCTCTCCGGACTCGGCCGCGGCGGATATCTCTCGCTCCATTTCCTCAACAAGAGTCATGTGCTGCTCGAGCATGGCGCGATCTTCGGCTGAAAGGTTTTGAGAGACCCGTCTGAGGTCCGATCCCAGGGAGTCGAGAACGGAAGCGTAAGTCTCACGATCCTTTGATTGCCCGTAAAGTTTGTTGAGCATTTGGTACGGATCGTCGAGAGGAGCGAGCGGCTGGTTGGAGCCGGCGTAGCACATGCGTGTCCATGGGTCGGCGCGGTCGGGAACAGCGACCCCGATTTCGAGAGAGCCAAAGCGGGTGCGGGTTGATTTGTTTTGCTGAAGGAAGTTCTTAATCTCCTGATCGATGGAAATTCCCGACGACCAACCAGCAGGGCTGTCGGATCCACCCTGAATGTTTCCCGGGTGAAGTCGGGCTCCGGTCAATAAGCAGGACATACCGCGCATGTGACTATCTCCGTCACCGCCAACGCGATTGGAGAGTCCTTTCAGGACTGCGGTCTGGCCTTGAAAAGGTGCAAGCGGAGCGAGAATTGAGGATTGCGAAAGATCGCCGTCCTTCCCCGGCCAGAATTTGGCGGGAACAGTGCCATTCGGCGAAAACATGAAAATGAGCCGCTGCTTTTTGCCTGAGGTCGTTGTCGCACCGAAAGACTGAAGTCCGGATAAAAAGGGCAGTGCTCCGGCGGTGATGCCGAGTTCTCGGAGGAATTGACGTCGGGAAGTCATAACTTACTCGGGTAATTACGGCTCATTTAAGGAATTTCTACCGATAATTTTTCCGTGAAATGATCATTCGAGGGCTTCGACATGCGCCTGAACACCGGCAGCGAGTCCTTCCAACGAGTATCCGCCCTCGAGAACGGAAATAAGTCTGCCGTCAGCAAATTCATTGGCAATTTTTCGGAGCCAGGCGGTGAGGGTTTTATAGTCCTCATCGAGAAGCCGGAATTTGCCGAGAGGATCGCCAAGCCGAGAGTCGAAACCCGCCGAAATCATCACGAGCTCGGGTTTGAATTTGCGCATGGCGGTGAGAAAGCTGACGTCAATTTTATCACCAATGCGGTCCATGTCGGAACCTGCCGGAAGAGGGGCGTTGAGGGTGAGCCCGCGACCTTTCCCCGTGCCTGATTCCTCGATCATGCCGGTGCCGGGATACCAGGGCGACTGGTGAACACTACAAAAGAGGACGGTTTCGTCCTCGTAGAAAATGTCTTGGGTTCCATTTCCATGGTGTACGTCCCAGTCGAGGATTGCGACTTTCCCGACGCCATATTTTTGCTGCGCATAGCGTGCCCCAACGGCGACGTTGTTGAAAACGCAGAAGCCCATTCCCCGATCAGGCGTGGCGTGGTGTCCCGGAGGTCGGACTGCGCAAAAGGCCCTTTTTGAGCGCGTTGGCAATTCGGAATAAAGTTCATCGACTGCTGCGCAAACCGAGCCGGCGGCGTGGCTGGCGACGAGCCAGGATTCGGGGCAAACGGCGGTGTCTCCGGTGGAAAGTTGGTCGCGGCCTGATTCAATCTCGCGCTGCGCGAGAGCGAGGTAACTTTTACCATGAACGGCGGCAAGGTCTTCGAAAGTGGCGGTCCGGGAATCAATTTTCCTGAGTCTCCCGGCGAGCCCCGAGGTCTCGAACATGCCGGTTAGGGTATGATAGCGGCTGAAGTGCTCGGGATGTTCACCAGTGACGTGGCGGGTGAAGAGTTGATCCAGCACGAGAGCGAGTTCCGGGTGTGAATCCTTTTTCATGACAGCCTTACTTTGGGACGGTGTTTTTAGCCATCGTGACAACGATATTCCGGATATGGAAGTTGCTGTTTTTGAATGCCTCGTGGAGAGAGCCCATGGTGCCGAAACCATAGGCGTTGGTGGGTTGCTGGATAAGATGGTGGAAGAGATGTTTTAGAAAGGCTCGGTGTGCGCCTGATGATTCCACGGCGAGGCGTGCCAGGTCTTCCGGCCCGGTAATTTTCACCATGGTGTCTTCAGGAGTAGGATACTCACTGACGGTGTTGATGGGCTTGTCTTTTTCGTGAGTGCGGAAGCGACCAATGGCGTCGTAATTTTCCAGGCTGAAACCGACGGGATTGATGATGGAGTGGCAAGCCATGCAGCTTTCGTCTTTGGTTATTTCGGTGACCTTCTCGCGCATCGTGAGGTTGGGTTTGAAGTCGGCATCTTTGAATTCGATGGCGTTGGGAGGCGGCTTGAGAAAGCGACCGAGAACATTGCGACTTAAGTAAACTCCGCGGTGAATGGGCGAGGTTTGCTTGTGGTAGGAAAAGGCGGTGAGCACAAAAGGATGGGTGAATAATCCGGCGCGGGTTTTGTCGGGAGTCGGGAGTGGTTCGAAGCCATTAAGCTTTGGCTTGGATGCTCCATAAAATTCAGCGAGGCGCGGGTTTAGGTAGATCCGTTTCTCCGAAAAGAGACGGCGATAATCAGACTGCTCCGACCAAACAACATCATCGATGAAAAGGTCCAGTGAAGTTCGAAGGTCGGCAATGATTTGTTCGTTGAATCCCGGGAAGAGCTTGGGGTCTTTATCGAGATCTTCTTTCTCAGAGAGGTTTAACCAGTGATAGAAGAAGCTACTTAATTTTGTTTTGGCGCGGGAGTCTCCGAGCATATTCCAAAGTTGCTCGGTAAGCTGTTGATCATTGCTTAAATGATTTTTCTTGGCGGCATCGAATAGGCGTTTGTCAGGAATAGAATCCCACAACGCGAGGGCAAGATGGGCCGCGGTTGAGTAGCTATCGGGCTTGCCCTTTTCATTTCGATTGAGGGACGGGTAGAGGAAAAACGGTGAAGTCAGAGTGAGCATGAGTGACCGCTTGACGGCAGTTTCGTAGTCATCTCCGGTATTTGCAAAAACGTCGTCTATGTAGACCTTCTGTTGGGAGTTGGTGAGCGGACGACAGAAGGTCCGAAAGGCGAAGTTCGAGCAGAATTGCTTGAGCTTGTCCCGTCGATCAGGCTGGTCCGGTTTGGTGCGGGCCAGTTCATCGATGTCACCAAAAATAAGGGCTGTGGCTTCAATCGCGGCATTGGCGACTGCTTCTTTCCAGGCTTTGGAGA
>JBDNAG010000295.1:0-8519 GCA_039768565.1 Akkermansiaceae bacterium
CTCAATAAAGAGCAACGCGCCAAAGCAGTCATTGCCGAAACAGCCCCACGGGACGTGATCACCGGCCCCAAGAAAGGAGATCGATTGAAAACACCGACCGGATTGCCGGCTTCCGAACTCAACGAAAGCCAGCTTCGGCTCCTCAAATCCCTGCTCAATGAGTATGTTCACAACTACGAGCACAACATCGCCCACATTCAGATGGACCGAATTTTAAAGGCCGGACTGGATAAGATCCATTTCGCATGGGCCGGCACCGAGGCAAACAAACCCTACTACTACCGGATTCACGGACCCACGGTAATCATCGAGTTTGACAACCACTATCCTCCAGGCCGCAAGTCCGGTCCGGTGAACCACATTCACACTGTCTTCCGTGAGCCGGGGAACGATTATGGTGAGGATCTTCTCAAAAAGCACCTTGAAGAGAGCCCACACCATCAGGAAGAGGCTCAAGACGGAAAATAGACGACGCGATTCAATGCTCCCAGTTCGCAACTTCAACCGCCGGGCCGTCCTCAAGCTGACCCTACTCGCCTCAGCGCTGACAGCTCATTTCCTGGTTGCGGCCCCCCCTGGGTCCGATCACGCAAAACCCTTCGCTCACCCGGGCCTATTGCATAACCAAGACGAACTCGTCTTCATCAAGCAAAAGCTCACCACCGGCGAGGAGCCCTGGAAATCTGCCTGGGAAAAATTACGATCCGCTGATGAGGCCTCACTCAATTACACTCCCGAACCCTGTGCCAATGTGGTTCGGGGCGTAAGAAACAAACCAAACATCGGCAGCTCTGAAATGTCGAACGACTCGGTCGCAGCATACACCCACGCCCTCCAATGGTGCCTCACCGGAAAACAGCCCCATGCAAAGAAGGCTATCGAAATACTAAACGTCTGGTCTGCGACTTTGCAGTCGGTCTCCGGACACGATGCCAAGCTTCTCGTGGGAATGGATGGAGTTAAATTTTGCAACGCGGCAGAACTCCTCCGCCACACTGGTGCCAACTGGCTCAAGGATGACCAGAAACGCTTTGAGCAGATGCTCCGTCAGGTCTTCTATCCCGTGATCAAAGACTTCTACCCCACAGCCAATGGGAACTGGGATGCCTCCATGATCCAGACGATGTTAGCGATGGGCATATTTCTCGACGATCGGGCAATGTTCGATCGGGCTGCCAATTACTACCTCGGAGGCAAAGGCAATGGCTCCATTAAAAAATATCTGAATGAATTTGGACAATGCCAGGAAAGCGGACGAGATCAACTACACGTCCAAATGGGCCTTGGTTTTCTTGGCTGCGCCTGTGAGATGGCCTGGAAACAAAATATCGATCTATATGGAGCCGCTGATAATCGACTCGCACTTGGATTTGAATACAGTGCCAGGTTTAATCTCGGCGAAGAGGTACGCTACGAACCCTACCGGAGCGTTGAAGGCAGGTATCACTATAAGAGTATTTCGAAAAAAGGTCGCGGACGCTTTCGCCCAATTTTCGAGAGAGTTTCCCATCACTACAACCAAAGAAAGGGACTCAAAATGCCCTATTGCCAGAAGGTGTTGGCAAAGATCCGCCCCGAAGAGGAGCACAACCAGCATATGCCTTGGGGCACCCTGATGTTTTACGAACAACCCATTGCAGAGTTAGAAAAAGACTAAGACCTCCTGATCCGGAGCTTTTACAGCCCCAAAAAGCGACAGATCGAGGTGCGGTCAATTCCATGTTTGGTGGCAAGCTCAATGGCAGCTCCATCCAGAGGTCGGAAAGGTGAAACTGCTCATACAACTAGCGGGGATGCCAGGTCACCCCCACCTGCACAGTGAAGTCCAGACTCTCCTTGGACCAGACTCCACCACGGGCCATATCATCAATTCGCGGATCCCTCTTTGCCTTTTAGGGCCCATGACAACCTGCACAACGCTAATTCAAGAAGGACTCTGGGCTATTTTTGGCGCACACATGCGTCGCCAGAGCGACGAAGATGACTAAAATTCGCGATATCTTTGGATCTTACTTCTTGGCAGCTTTCACCGGTGGCACCACCAATTTGCGGGCCCAGATATTTCGGAAACGAACCGGATTCCCATGATCCTGAAGAGAGAGACCACCGGATTTTGCCTTTCCGCCCTCCTGCACTGCGAACTGAGTCACGATTCCATTGTGCAAAACTGTAATAGAACCCGGCTGAATCACTTTACCGTCCGAATCTTTCTTCTCTCGAATGCAAATGACATCGTATGTCTGCCACTTGCCAGGTCCCCGACTCACATTTACCAAAGTGACACTTTTTTTGTAAAGTGAAGAAGCCTGTCCATCCGGGTAGGTATCATTCTGGAATGAATCGAGTACCTGCACTTCCGGATACCCTCCAATGAAAACCCCACTGTTGCCGCGTCCCTGACTATTCCCCTTCACCTCGGACGGCGTGCACCACTCGATGTGCCACTGACAATCTCCCTCCACCTGCTCACGGGTCTGGATCGCTCCAGTCCCTCTCACTACTTCCATAAACCCCTCCTTCACCGCCCACTTCGCACCATCATCTCCATCCTTTTCCCGCCCCTTCCATTTAGACAAATTCTTCCCGTCAAAAAATACGATGGCGTCGGACGGCACTGCTCCCGCCTTGGCGTCGGTCGTAAAACCAGGAGGCGTCACTACCGCCGGGCGCTCGTTTCTTACCTGCTCCTTGCTCCAACGACCCGCATCGGAAACCTGAGCCTGAACTGATGAGAAAATGCCTAAAACGGCAGCAATAATTCGGTATTTCATAAATAAATAGGTGGATTTTAAATGGAACGATCTAAAAGAACCCTTATAAATACGGTTGATTCAGCTCTCGCTTTCAAAGCCCATGATCCTCTCCAGTTTCTCGATCATTTTTTTTGGCGTTAGATTTGAACCTTTGCAGCAGTGTTTCCTCTGAGGCTCCTAAATAGAGCAACAGTCTTCATTCCTGATGAATCCCTACCGACTCCTGACAGCTCTCCTCGCTACTTCGTCTGCGGCCGAACCCCTTCCTCTTTCAGATCGTAATAATTCAGCAGAATGGAATCTAATCGAAGCACTTTCAGATGAATTTTCCGGCACAACCCTAGACCTGGGAAAATGGAGTAACCTAGGACTCGACGGTAACTACCATGGCGAATGGAAGGGACGTGCCCCATCACAGTACAATTCAGACAACGTCTCTGTTGCGAACGGATTTTTAACAATCCAATCCCGCTGGCAGCCGGACTTTAAATTTTCAGATGAACCTCTTAATGGTGTCGAATATGGCAAAGCCGCACCAGTCACCACTGCCGCAATCGTCTCAAAAGCGAAATTAAAATATGGCTACCTAGAGATGCGGTGCAAAGCCGCCAGTGGCCCAATCTCATCTTCCTTTTGGACCACCGGCATCGGTGGCGAGATCGATGTATTCGAGCACTTCGGCAATAATCCCCGTAACCCCAACTCCGCTTTCCGTTACCACACCTCTTTCCACGACTGGCGAAAAGGCTCACCCAATTTCGGCAAACGAATCTGGGAAAACGATCACCGCCTTGACTTCAAAGTCACAGACGAATTTCACACTTATGGTCTTGAGTGGAGCCCGGATCGTCTAACCATCTATGTCGACGGCCGAGTCATCCGTTCGGTTCCCCGCCGCGAACTCGGCAATAAATGGATCGCCACAAACGAACAAAAAATCTGGATTGATTCCGAAACCTTCGACTGGGAACTCAGCTCCGCGAAGCTCCAAGCCTCCGACTTTACTGACAAATCAAAATTCATCATCGATTATTGCCGCGTTTGGCAGCGGAGTAATCCAAAGGGACACACTTCGCCACCCAGAAACCTCTTCGGAAACCAGGGATTTGAAGAAGGTCTCAAATACTGGGTTGGAGAAGGCGAGCTCACCGATGACTCCCTCCTCGGAGAATCTGCCGCAAAGCTCACAAAAAAGGGGAAGATCCAACAAACCGTCAATGTCAGGCCCAACACCACCTATGTTCTCTCGGCATGGGCCAAGCTTCCTGCCACCAACATGAAAGACGCTTGGACTGACGCCTACCTCAACGCAGTTTCAGAGGGATCTCCACGTATCAACCTCAAATTTTTCAAATCAACCTATCACCGTAAGAGCCTCGAATTCACGACCGGACCGGAGGCCAGAAGAGCAACCTTTTGGCTTACCAACTTTCCCAAGAGCCATCCGGTTGTCGTTGACCATTTCGAACTCATCGAATCAAAATAAATTATCACCATGTTCCCCCGCCTTCTTACCACTCTCTTTCTAGGATTTAGCCTTTCGAACTCCGGATTCGCTGCAGAGAAACCCAACGTTCTCTTCATTGCCATCGATGACCTTCGCCCCGAGCTTGGTTGCTATGGGTCCAAATACGCCATCACTCCGAACATAGACAAACTGGCTTCACGGGGCCGGCTCTTCGAGCGCGCCTACTGTCAACAAGCCATCTGCCATCCATCCCGCACATCGCTCCTTACCAGTACTCGGCCCGATACAAACGGAATCACTCACAACTACGTCTCTTTTCGCGACCTCAACCCCGACCTACTCACCCTTCCCCGCCATTTCCGGGACCACGGATACCAAACCTACGGCTATGGCAAAATTTTCCACCGTGGTGGAGACGACCTCGAGCAGTCATTTACCGGAAAGCCCAAACTCCAGCGACTTGGACTGCCCAAACCCGTCGGCTTTGCAAAAAAAGAAAACATCCAAAAACGAAATCAACAGTTTAAGGAAATGTTCGAAAAATACGGTGATGCTGCCAAACGAGGGCTCTCATCCGGACCCGCCTACGAATCAGCCGATACTCCGGACACCTCCTATCGTGATGGATACCACACCGCCGGAGCCATCGCCCACCTCAAAGAATTCGCAAAAAACAAAGAACCCTTCTTCCTCGCCCTCGGCCTCTACAAGCCACACCTCAACTTCGTCGCCCCCAAAAAATACTGGGACCTTTATGACCCTACCAAACTCCCCGCGGGAACCTACACTCCTCGTCCCGAAAACGGGGCTGCCATGGGCCTCCACGCATCCTTCGAACTCCGCGTCCGCCAAGGGATCCCTAAAAACGGCCCCATTGAGGAGGATCTTTCCCGAACCCTCTTCCACGCTTACCTCGCCTGTGCCTCTTACATTGATGCTCAAGTTGGACTCGCTCTTAAGACTCTCGAGGAAACCGGGCTCGATAAAAACACCATCGTCGTTTTCTGGGGTGACCACGGCTGGCACCTTGGCGATATGGGTGTCTGGGGAAAAGCCACTAACTACGAGGTGGGCACCCGTGTCCCTCTCATCATTTCAACCCCCGGAATGAAAAATCCCGGAACCAAAACAAAAGGCATAGCTGAGCTCCTCGACCTTTTCCCCACCTTGTGCGACTACGCAAAACTACCCACTCCAAAACACCTTCAGGGCAAAACCCTCCGACCTCTTCTGGAGAACCCTAGTGCCAACTGGAACCATCCAGCCCTCACACAATATCCCAACCCAGCCCTTCGCGAATGGGCAGCAAACCCTCTCTCACCCGAAATGCGCGAAACTTTTTTTGGCCCTCTCATTACCGAAGTCGAAGATCGCATCAAGAGGCAAATGGGCAAAAAGTGGAATCGTAACCTCTTCGAAAACCACCTTATGGGCTACTCCCTTCGCACCGACCGCTACCGCCTGATCGAGTGGCGTGATGACCGCACTCCAAATGCCCCACCTGTCTTCACAGAACTCTACGACCACCGCACCGATCCCGGCGAAACCAAAAATATTGCCTCCGAACAAAAAGAAGTGATCGTAAATCTCTCCCCCAAAATCACCCAGCGAATCCCTAAAAACAAAACACCACAAACCAAACCCATCCACAACACACAAAAAGAGTAGTGGCCTGACCCCACAGATTGAACATCGCTGTCTTCCAGAAGTCGGAATCCAGAGATCAGCGAAGCTCGATCACTGCGCAGGCGGAAACAGGCGCAGCACATGAAAGGTCAGTGACGACCATAAAGAGCCTAATCATTGGCGGGCCAAGAATGACCTATTCTATTGAATCACCCGGTAGAATCCAACTGGCTCATTCAGCCTCGCCGGACTAGTGTCCTGAAAGGTCGTAGTATCTCCTTGTGAATCCAAACCATCAATTACTTCATCGCTCCAATCAACGAGATCAGTGCTGTATTGAATTGTGTAGCTAGCTCCGGGAACACTGCTCCAGGTTAGAAGCGTGCCAGTCTCATCACGTACGATATCCGTAATCTGAAAGCTGGCGGGACTCGCAACCATCCCATTTCCAGCATCATCGAGGACGATAGTTGCACTCCCCGGCAAATTTCCAGTTGTTGACCCAACAACACCGGTAAGGCCAGTCGTTGGGCTCCAAGTTGATCCAGCTGCCTGCACCGAAACCTGATCGTCAAATCCCGTCAAAATCGATGCCAAATCACTGGCATTCAGACCTAGCCCGTTTGCCCCTCCATGAAGTGCCATGACATCTCGTTCGCTTAGGATTCCGCGCCAGAAACTCACATCATCGACACTCCCACCAAAAGGATCTACGATACTGTTATTAGTGCGATCAAGCGCACCGATTGCAAAGCGATCCGGTGTGACAAAAGAACCGCTATCAGAAGTGCGAGTTCCTACAAACAGGCCATCGACATAGAGGCTCATCGAAGCCGGATGAGAATAAACTCCAACCATAAAATGCCATTGATCATCATTCACTGCAGGCCCACCGAGTTCAAAGGTTCCCCCGTTCCGGGTCATGATCCGGGATGACCCGCCAAACACTCTCATCGAGTGATACTGGTTAGCCACACCGGTTCCCAACACTACCCAAGTATCATTTTCAGAAGCCGTCGTCTTAACCCAGCCAGCCATCGTAAAGGGAAAATCGTTTACCACAGCCCCAAGAGCTCGCACCGAAACATCGTTCAAATTTGAAAATGTTAAAGCACCTTCACCGATGAAGCCTGATTCCCAGGAAGGAGTCCCGCCAGCTCCAACAAAGACCCCCTGATTTGCGCCGGCCAGATCCGCAGTCCCTGTTCCGGTTCCTTCATCCAAAGGCCAGTGTAACAGCAGCTCTCTCGGCGGAGGAGTTGGATAAACGGTCACTGTAAATTCGGCAGTCGTGTTGGTCGTGTCATTTGTTGCCGTAAGAGTGTAGGTCGTCGTCGCAGTTGGAGAAACTGTGACCGTTCCACCCGCACCAGTCACGATACCCACTCCTTGGTCGATTTCGAGTGAAGAGAAATTTTGCACAGCCCAAGTCAGGTCCACACTCTCTCCCGCGAATATGCTCCCCGCGCTTCCTGTGAAGCTATCGACAATCGGCTCAGGAATTACAGTCACTTTAACCTCTCCAAAAGAAGAGCCATTCCCATTCGTCGCAGTTAAGGTATAAGTAACGGTTTCCGTAGGGGTCACGATCACTGAACCACTCTCATTGTCGACAAGTCCCACGCCCCCATTAATGGAAACTCCGCTCGCATTCCCAATTTCCCAATTCAAGGTCACGCTTTCACCCAAAAAGACCGTCAAAGGGGAACCGGAATAGTTCGTAATCACTGGATTCCCCGGAAGCGACTTCATCTGCATTCCATTTCCAAACTCATCAAGTACTATAAATGCCGTCAGTGACACCACGCTACCTCCCGTCGCTCCAATCCCACCGCCCAATCCCGTAACGTATTCCCAGTCATTTGCACCAATCGCAATTGAAGTCTGCGAATTGAAGGCATCCATCAGCGGATCCAAATTAGCCGCATTTCCAGCACCTAAAACTCCAAGGCCATTCAGGGCAGCTACGTCAGCAGCTGTGAAGGCCCGATCCCAAAGCGCGACATCATCCATCTGACCATCGATCAAGTCCACCGGTGCATGAGGAGTATTACGAGTTAAGCCACCGATTCCGAATCGGTTTAAGACAACCGCGGGAACATTCGCTGTATTTATCGAACCAAAAACTCCATCCACATAAATATGGCGCTCTGTCGGACTTACATAAACGCTTAGGACATGATGCCACTCACCATCATTAATGACCCCACCAGTCGCCGCAACTTCAGCAGGATTGCGTGCAGTCGTCTTCGCTGCTCCTCCCTGAACGTTCATGAGATAGTAGCTATTACCGGTTGATCCATCACCGAGGAAAACGATTCCCTTTTTTTCAGCCGTTGTGGTTTTCACCCAACTAGAAAGTGTGAACGGCATTCCCGTAATTGCTGAAAACGAATCATTCAGGAAGCTATCAGCATCTGCTCCAGAGAGTTTGAGCGAACCTCCGTCCACACCATCGGCCGGCATCCACCCCGGCACCGCTCCAGTACCAGCCCAATTTCCATCAAGCGCATTTCCAGACGAATCAGCTGCGACAACCCCCGTTGCCTCGTCGAGCTTCCAGTGAATGATTGGAGCTCCAGCAACGAATGAAGAGCAGGCTATAATGAAGGCGAAAGTTTTTACGTATTGTTTCATCGAATGAGGAAGAAGATTGGAGTGGAAGTCACACA
>JBDNAG010000011.1:0-8759 GCA_039768565.1 Akkermansiaceae bacterium
ATTACGGTTCCTGATGACGAAAAAGAGGCGATTCCCAAAGCCATTACGGTTCCTGATGACGAAAAAGAGGCGATTCCCAAAGCCATTCCGGTTCCTGATGACGAAAAGGAGGCGATTCCCAAAGCCATTATGGTTCCTGATGACGAAAAAGAGGCGATCCTCAAAGCTTTTCCGGTTTCCGATGATGAGTTAATTCCGAGAGGAATTCCAGTTGGAGAATAGTCAGGCTTGTCGTGTTGCTCGAAGTCTAGTTCATTGAAGCCGTGCTGAGAATTCTGCCCGAACCCCCAGTCTGGAAGGCCGTTCTCGGATTTGATTTCGATGACACCCTAGTGCTCAAAGACGGTCCACCTCAAGTAGACGAACGATTCTTTGACTGCTTGAAATGGGTTCGATCCACTTATGGCGCTGCTTGGGGTATTGCGACAGGGCGATCCTTGTATCAATTGATCGAGGGATTGAATGAGGCGGGCTTTCCCTTCCTTCCCGATTTCGTCATCGTGCGGGAGCGTGAAATTTTCTTTCCCGGGCAGTTTGGTCGCTGGGTTCCAGATGAAAACTGGAACAAAAAGTGTGAGAAGGATCACAATAGGCTCTTCCGAAAATGCAAGAGGATGCTTGGCAAAATCAAAAATCACATTGAGACGAATACGAATGCCCGCTGGGTTTCGGTCGAAGGTGATGCTGCGGGGATCGTTTCCTCAACGGAAGAGGAAATGGATGAAATCCTGGAGGTGATTGAAAGCTTGTCTGCTCATTCCGATCTCACTTTCGAGCGAAATTCAATCTACCTTCGTTTTAGTCATCGGGCCTACCGAAAGGGCAGTTGTCTTCAAGAGGCCGCGGATCGTTGGGGCCTGGAAGCCGATAAGATCCTGGCTGTCGGCGACAATCATAACGATTTGAGCATGTTGCAACCTGAGGTGTGCGAAGCCTGTGGGTGTCCTTCCAATGCGATTCCCGAAGTAAGGAATTATGTAAGGAACCGTGGCGGTAAAGTCGCTGCCAATCCCGGGAGTCTCGGGGTGATGGAGGTGATGAAGCACTACTTCGATCAATGAGTGGTGAACTTTGGGCTTTTGCCGTGATTATGGTGATCGGGCAATTTAGCCCCGGTCCTGATATGCTACTTCTAACGCGAACTTCCTTGGCTGAAGGGCTGAGAGCCGGATGGATGATGGTGCTGGGAATCAGTACCGGTCTGACTTTGCATGCGACCTTGGCGATTGGTGGCATTGCCGTGGTTCTGGCTCGGGGAGGTGCGATGGCAACCGCCTTGAAGTGGCTCGCGGCAATCTATCTACTCTGGTTGGCCTTCGGGTTGTTAAAAAAGCCGGTGGCCTCGGGTGAAGTCGTTATTCCCAAACGCAGTCCTTATTTGCGTGGTCTTTTTTGCAATTTACTAAATCCCAAGGCCTTGGTGTTTTTTGCCAGTGTTGTGGCCACTTTTTTGACAGGCCATCGTCCGAATTGGTGGCCCTTGGCGCTTTGGCTGATTGTAGTAGGTGAAGCCCTCTTTTTCTGGTGCCTCTGGGTTTGGCTTTTGCAAATGCCCAAGGTGCGAGCGGGATATCAAAGATTTGGTCGGACGATTGATCTTCTTTTTGCCGCGGCCTTGACTGGTTTGGCGATTCATTTGCTATTTTGGTAGGAGGGAGCAGTCCTGAAATGATTATTGGATAGCTTCCACCCTCTTCCCCCGTAATCTAGAAACCTCATTTATGAAGAAACACTGTATCAAAGCCGCCTGGTTCGTATTTTCGATGGCCCTTCCGGTCTCTGCTAATCACCACGGAGAAGCAAAAGAATGGACTAATCTCTTTAACGGAAAGGATCTTACCGGATTCTCGCAGAATAACGGCACCGCAACTTATGAAGTCAAGGATGGCACTATCCTGGGAACGACAGCCAAGGGCAGCCCCAACTCGTTTTTGTGCACGGATAAACACTATGGCGATTTTGAACTGACTTTCGAAGTTAAGGTTCACAACAGTCTGAACTCGGGTGTCATGATCAGATCTCAGACCAAGGGCAACACCTCGGAGGGCCGCGTAAACGGTCCTCAGGTCGAGATCGAAGCCAGTGGCGAAAAGGGAGCTGAATCCGGCTATATCTACGGGGAAGCTTGCGGTGGTTGGATGACTCCAAAGAACCTCTTGAAGCCTCACAAGCACTTTAAAGATGGTGAATGGAACAAGTATCGCATCCTGGCCAAAGGGCCACGGATTCAAGTCTGGATCAACGACGTCCAGATTTCCGATCTCACCGACGAGGCGAAATTTAAAGCCTACCCGAAAGGCTTCATTGGCCTTCAAGTCCACGGGGTGGGCAATCGGGGACCTTTCGATGTGGCCTGGAAGAATCTGAAGATTCGCGAGCTTTAAATCACCCGGGTTTTAGATTTTTCAAAGCCGGTCGGGATTGTCTCCACCGGCTTTTTTAATGGATACAAAAAACCCGGCAGCCCCTTTTGGGTGCCGGGTTTTAAAGATCGGGATCTTGGTGCGAAGTTATTCGCCGAGGCCGAAGCGAAGGAAGCTATTGACGGTGACAGTATCACCGAGTTCCTTGCCTTTGGACTCGAGGAGGGCTTTGACTGTGGTGTCTGGGTCCTTGACAAAACCTTGCTCAAGGAGGCAGCGTTCGGAGTAGAATTTACCTAACTTACCCTCGATGATTTTCTCGAGGATGTCAGCAGGCTTTCCAGCTCCTTCCATCTGCTTGCGGAAGATGTCCTTTTCAGACTCAACGAGCTCGGCAGGAATGTCTTCGCGCTTGAGACCAGCAGGTGAGGTCGCAGCGATATGGAGTGTGAGATCCTTGACGAGATCCCTGAATACGTCGGAAGAAGCAGTCTCAGCCTTTTCAGCGCTAACCTCAATGAGAACCCCCACCTTACCACCGAGATGGATGTAGGAAGCGACAGCGCCTTCGCCTTCGAGGGTGAGGCGCTCGAAGCGGCGGAACTGAAGATTCTCACCCATTTCGAGGACTTTCGTTTTGATGAATCCTTCAAGAGTTTCTTCGCCTTTCGGAAGAGCTTTGGCGGCTTCAAGATCAGCGGCATTGCTCGCAAGAACGGTTGAAGCAACTTCGCCGACGAATGCCTGGAAGTTTTCGTTTTTAGCGACGAAGTCGGTCTCGCAGTTGATCTCAACGAGGACCCCGGACTTTCCGGAGTCGTCAAGAGCAGCAACGATGATTCCTTCGTTGGCGTCACGTGAGGCCTTCTTCTCGGCCTTTGCTTCTCCTCGCTCACGGAGGATTTTAATGGCGGCATCGATATCGCCCTCGGTTTCTTTGAGGGCGTTCTTGCATTCCATCATGGCAACTCCGGTCTTTTCACGGAGTTCTTTAACGAGAGATGCGGTGATCATAATGTCTGTTTCTTTCTCGGGTGTTAAAATCTAGCTCTTGGATCCTACGACGATTCCGTCGACGAGGTTCTGAAGAACGATGCGAATCGAGCGCATAGCGTCGTCGTTTGCAGGAACGGGGTATTCCAGCTTGGAAGGGTCTCCGTTCGTGTCGACGATCCCGATGATGGGAATCTTGAGGCGCTTGGCCTCGGCAACAGCGATGGACTCGCGGGCGGTGTCAACAATGACGACGGCATCCGGGTGCTTCTCCATGTCGCGAACCCCATTGAGGTTGCGGTGAAGCTTATCTTTCTCTCGATTCAGAGCGGAGAGCTCCTTTTTGGACATGGACTTGTATTCCGGTGCACGCTCGATATCCTCAAGATACTTGAGACGCTTCACCGAATTACGAATGGTGGTGAGGTTGGTGAGTGTGCCACCAAGCCAGCGGTAGTTGACGTAGTACTGGCCGGTTGCTTCCGCAGATTCGCGGACAGCTTCCTGAGCCTGACGCTTACAGCCGACGAAAAGAATTTTCTTATTTTTACCTGCGAGTTTTGTGAGGAAGTCCGAAGCTTTATCGAGGCACTGGACGGTCTTATTAAGATCGATAATGTAAATGCCGCCTTTATCCTTCATGAGGTAAGGCTTCATTTTTGGATTCCACTTCTTGGTCTGGTGTCCGTAGTGGACTCCAGCTTCGACCATGTCTTTGACGAGTTCGTTAATCATTGTATTTGGGTCCTTCGTTAAAGCACGAAGGCGCTTTTGGTGAGAAATTGCTGCAATGGACCTGTCCCGGTTTCTCGTTGTTGATAGTGCAGCTCGTGGGAAGGGATGGGGATCTACGGGTAAAAGGTGGAATTGGCAAGGAATTTCCTGCTCCGAGGGCTGGAAACGAAGGCTTTCGGGCTTGTGGAGGGCTTATTTGGCTGTAATGGCATCAGTAACGGCTTTTGCGATTAAAGTGGCTCCTCTGGTGTTTGGGTGAACGGTATCAGGAATGAGGTCGTCCTTGCCTTCGAGCGCCGAGTAAACATCGATGATCTTGAGCTCTAAATCCTTTGCGATTTTCCTGATGATGGGAATCTGGGCCTTGGTGTCGTTGTTGTTGATTCCCCAGCGACCATCTTTTGCGATGTAGGGTGGGAGGCAAAGGTAGATTTTTAGCTTTGAATTGAGTTCTTGGAAGTCGGAGACGAGGTCTCGATAATCGGCTTCGTAGTCCTTTTTCGAATTTTTCCAGTTCACCGGCTTGGTGTCATTGGTTCCGAGCATGATGACTACGATATCGGGGCTGGAAGCGAGGGCGTTTTTGAACTGTTTGGATTTTTGGTAGGGTTTGTTCCCGCTATTCATCAACGTTGTTCCGCTGAGGCCGAAGTTTTTGACCTGCCACTCTTTGCCCAGAGTTTTTTGAGCTTGGGCGGGCCACGATTGTCCGCGTTTTGCACCAACTCCCTGGGTGATGCTGTCACCCACACAGGCGAGAACAAGGGGTTCTTCCCCCACAGCCTGAGTGAAACTTGCGAAGGGAACAATACAGAGCGTGAGAAATAGAGGTTTTAATTTCATACTTAGTCTTTAAGGGTTTGAGAGTGGGAATGGAGTTTATTTCTCATCGGGGAAGGATAAGAAGTGATGTTCGAGTCTTTGGCCTTTCATGGTGCCTCGACCGGGGGCGAATCGAACTACTGCGATGTGGTGTTCAGAAGCTGGAATTTGCTGGAGGCCCCGGTGGGAGGTCCGTAGTGAACTCAGCGACTTGGACGAAAAGCGGGTGATCGCCGTCAGGAAGTGGAGTGGTTTGGTTCCATATCTAGAAAGATGGTGTTGGGCTCCAGGGCGCGCGGGTTTGGGGCGGGAGTCCGCTTTTGCAGGACGCGATGAAAAGAGCGAACGAGACCAGAAGAAATTTGGAGGGCATGAGCGCGGACAGAGGCTGAGTAGTCTTTGCTACTTGCTGACCGACTGAATGTATTGGCGGATTGCCTCGAATTGTTTTTGCGAATCGCCGTCAAGGATGTCAGGGCGGAGCCCTGTGCCATCATCGGGGTTGGTGTAGCGGGGCATCTTGGTATCAGGAACAAGACGGGCAGGATTGAACATCCATTGATGGAAGTATCCTTTACGAAGGCGTTCGTGAGTGATGCCGAAGTTGATTCCCTGGACCTCGAATGCGGCTAGGGCTGGTTTATCGTTGATGGCGTGGCAGGTGACACATGCGTAACCGGTCATCCCGACGAGCTCTCCTCCTACTTTAACCTCATCTGCGGCGAGAGCTTCCTTTGAGGGTTCGGATGCCGGGAGTCCGTGATGGTGGCCAAGTCCTTTGGCCATATATTTTGCGTGAAGCGGAAAAGCGGGCATGCGCATTTCGAGCCAGGGTCTTGGGCGTGGACTAGCGCTACCATTGAGCATTTTTTCGATGTAGCCAGTATGGAGCATTGCTCCCATGTGGGTGAGCGGTGGTCGTGACTGGATGAGTCGTTCGTCAGCTTCCTTGATGTGGTCGAGTAGGAATTTGGTCTCGCCGTGGGTTTTTGTAAGGAGTGAATCCCGACCGTTGTAAGCGTGGCAGGAGGTGCAATTAAGGGCCTCAATTTGTCGGCTGGTGTAGGCTTCGACGGTGTCATGTTTGAGAGCTGGAAGCACAGCCGGCGTAATGGCTTTCTTTTCTTCGTCGGTGAGGATGAGACGGGGTGACTTTCCTGACTGGTCATCGGGGCCGAGACATCCTTTGGTCCAGTCTTTGAGGTCGGCTAACCTTGGTGCTGATGTTTTCGAGGGGTCCAAGCCTTCGTGACAGCTGGCACAATTGAGCGATGCAACAAGAGCCTTGCCCCGGACGACATCACCGGGAGGAAATTCCGAGGGGTCGGGCGTATGTTCGCCGGTGGAGGCCTTGGTTAGAAACGCGGCAAGCGAAGAGGCTTCGTCGTCGGAGAAACGGAAGTTAGGCATCTTGATGGCTTCGTGATGCTTTTGAGGATTCTTGAGGAAAGAGATGAGAGCTCCTCCTTTGAATTTTGCTGCGACATTGTTGAGCGGAATACGACCGTTATCGAAATCGGGTTCATCGGCGTCTGGCTTGGAGTGACAGGCGATGCAGCCGAGTTTGTGGAAATGTTCACCACCTTTTTGGGCCAGGGAAAGGTCGGGAGTTTTGGTTGTCTTTTCCTGTGTAATGAGTGATGCGAGATAGGCTCCAATGTCGGCTGCGGCCTGAGCTCCTTCAGGTTTGGTGTGATCAACCATGGCAGGCATGGTCGTGGTTGGCTTAAGCTTATCTGGCTGGGCGATCCAGCGGGTGAGCCATGCTTCGTTTGCGCGCGAGCCGATGCCGGTGAGGTTTGGTCCGGCGTATTTGAGCTCGGGCATGGCTGATGTTCCGAGGTCGGCCTTGTGGCATTGAATACAGTTGTGACTGGCAAAGAGGTGGGCAGCATCGACGGGTGCTTTGTCGGATGAGGTGAAGGCAGCTGCCGGGATGGGTTCGCGAGGGAATTCCCGTCGTTCTTCCCAGTAGAGACGGAAGTAGCCGGCCCCACTATTCGGGGAGGTGAAGGTGATTTCAATGGGGACGTCGCCGGGGTTTAGGCGAAGGCGATCAGATTTCCCTTCGGTGAATGTCACCTCTTCGTCGTTGATCTTGAGGTGGACTTTTCCTTCGGATTCGACTGAGAAGTAAACCCGGTAGCGCTTGGGGATGGTAAGGTTGCCAGTGTAGGTCGCAACAAATGGGCCGGGAGGTAAACCTGCTGCTGGGGCTTCGTTTTCACCTACAAAAAGAGCGGGGAGGGCCACTTGCTTTGTCGCTGTTTTTCCGTTTGAAGTAAAAGCGACCTTCAAGTCGGCATTGGATGGAATAATCAATCCGAGGAAAAGAAGAGCGAGTGAAGTTAACTTCATAATGGGAGGGTAAACGTCTTGTGGCGCTGGGCAAAAGAAAAACGCCTCCGGTGAAATCCAGAGGCGTTTGAAAGTTGGAGGATGATCGATTTACTGGCCGGGCACCTTGTGAATGGTGCTGTGAATGGTGCCGATCAATTCATCACCATCAGAGGACTCGAGGTCATACTCGAGCTTGAACTGCTGGCTGGGCTTGTGACCCTCTACTGTCAGAAGAACAGATTTTTTGTCTGCTCCGAGTTTCGCAGCAGTAATCTTGACGGTATCACGCTTACGAACTTTTTTCGACTCCTTCTTGATGGCGGCGGCTTCCGCTGCCTTGTCGGGATTGTCGACCGAGAATTGGCCTGAGCCATACTGAGGGCCCCGAACATACTTCCAACGCTGGGCGGTGAATGAGGTCGGGTCGGTTGCGAGTTCGTCGTCAAGTTCGACATCGAAAGTCAGTTTAATGCCTTCTTTTGTGACCTCCATGGCACTTGGGAGTGGGCTGGCTTCCCCTGTATTGCGACGGATGCGCTGGAGTCCGGCTTCTTTGGCGGCATTTGTCTGCCAGCCGCGGAATCCGACGACATACATGGAACCGTCAGGGTGAAAGACCGCGCGTTGGGCTGAAGAGGAAAGTTTCACGGGAAGTTTGGCAACACCACCTTGGTAGAATCCGTCAGAGACCTTCTGGCGAAGAACATGATAGATGGCAGATTGACCATAAGAGAGGTGAATCAATTCACCGGAGGCGATACCGATCTTGGCATTCTCCGGGACCCAGATTTGTCCGCCGCCGGAGTTGTCGACTGACATTGGAAGGTAGCAGAGAGGTTCGGTGAACTCGGACTTATTTTCCTGACGGGTGTCTTCAACGCCAAAGAATGGAGTGCCGTTTTCGGGCTGATAGAAATTAATCTTGCAGCAAGGCTGCCAGGTTCCCTCGTTTTCGCCGGTGGTGATTTCACCGTTTGGCCCCACGCCGATGCCACCGGGAGCACGAAGGCCGGTTCCGATGGTATAAAGTCGTTTTCCGTCAGCGCTGATTTTCACGAAGGCTCCGTTGTGTGGGAGTATTTTCTCGAAGCCACGTCCGCCACCACGAACAGGGGAAGCCTTGGCAAAGTAGAAGTTGCCCTCTTTGTCGGTTTCGAGTCCGAATTGAAACTCGTGGAAGTTGTTGGAGAGATAGACATCGTTGTTAAAGACCTCGAATTTATCGGCTTCGCCGTCGTTATTGAGATCGAAGGTTTTGTAGATGCCGTCGCGCCCGGAAATGTGTGGGACGTCATTAAGGATTTTGAGTCCAAGGGGCTCGAAGAATCCGGTCGCGTAACGCTTCCATGTCAGTTTTTTGAAGTCCTTTAATCCGGTGAGCATCCAGATGTCGCCGTCCCAGGTCGAGAGAAGAGCGCGATCGCCATCGGAGAAGAAGTCGACATCGGACATGCGGACTTTGCTCTTATAGGGAGAATCCTTGAGTGCCGGTGGAAGAGGGACCTG
>JBDNAG010000296.1:0-6117 GCA_039768565.1 Akkermansiaceae bacterium
CGATCACACAAAGGCGCAATTCGCTTATTGGTCCTGAGAAGTGGCAGTAGCCGCGTAAACTCCCGGATTTTCACCAGTAGCCACCGTGAACCCCACACTCTTCCACTCATCCTGGAAGCTAATTTTAGTCACCTTGTCGCCTGAAGTGTCTAAAGTATAACCGTCACCAAGGTCTGTCGACACCGCGGTCGAGCCAATGGTGGTTCCATTCAGCTGCTCGTTGCCCCAAGTAAGAGCCTCCCGGCTATTAAGCTCGGAAACGGCAGCATCAATCGCCTTCATCTTTGCCGCGGTCGCCATATCAATGTATTTGGGCACGGCCACGGCTGTAAGGATTCCGAGGAGAACCAAGACGGCAATCACTTCGATTAAAGTAAAACCTTTGCGATTCTTCTTCCGATTTGGAGATGTAATATTCATGTCTACTGGTTGTTTAATGTGGTGGTTTGGAAACTGGCCGGATTGACGCTTCTGAAGTTTTGACAACTCGTTAGGATCGTTTTTTAGCCAGAAAGCCTCCGGAGCGGGTCCTTTTACAAAAATATTTTGTTAAAAAACTCCTTCAGCATTAAAAAAAGTAGACAAAGTGACGCTTCCGTCAATAAAAAATTAATATTTTTAAAAATTTAACCTCTTTGTGAATATGAAGGCGACTGAAAATCAATCCCAGTCAGGAGAATCACTATTCGAGGCTTTATCTAAAATGCGAAGCTTCGTATCCTGCTCTGGATTTGCTGCCATGAGACCATGCACACGAGTCGGATAATTTTTATTCATGAGGTAGTCACGTAACATTTCAGGGCGATTGGCGGCGGCTTCGGCTGTTTCTCTGGAAATCAGACCCTGCCGAACCTTGTGAGCAAGTGAGAGTTCAAGCGGACACATTCCATCTTGTAAGCCTCCAGTCAACGCGTTGTAAATCTGGTGGGTGTTCCCCTCTCGGATCATCGTTCGAACAGCTGAATCTGGAATCAAAATCTCCCGTGCCGCTATTCGCCCCTTACCAGAGGCCCGTGGTAAAAGGACTTGGGTAACTATTCCCTGCAAGACCGCGGCTAGCTGCGACCGGACAACCCCCTGTTGCATGGGAGGGAAAACATCAATGATTCGGTCAAGCGTTTGCGAGGCATCACTCGTATGCACTGTGGAAAAGACCAAATGCCCTGTTTCACTGGCAGTAAGCGCAAGAGAGATGGTCTCTAGATCTCGCATTTCGCCAAGGAGAATCACATCTGGGTCTTCCCGAAGAGCCGACTTGAGCGCGGGGGCAAAACCACGAGTATGAACTCCTAGCTCACGTTGCGTAATGCATGCTTGCTTTTCGGAATAAGTAAACTCTATCGGATCCTCGATGGTCAGAATGTGTTTCGGACTCGCTTCGTTAATAATCTCGATCAGGCTCGCCAGCGTCGTCGATTTTCCAGTTCCGGTGGCTCCCGTGAAGAGAATCAGTCCCCGTGGTAGTTTGGAAAATCGGTAGACTGACTCCTCCATGGTGAGAACAGCTGGGCTAGGAATTATTTCAGAAACCAACCGGCAAACGGCAGCCAACCCCCGTTGTTGGCGGTGGATATTGACACGTAGGCGCACTCTTCCTTGCGGAAGCTTAACCGAATAGCTGACATCAATTTCAAGCTCTGTTTTTAAAGTATCAACCTGCTCCGGATTAAGCATCCCTAAACAAATTTCCTCGCACTCCTTTGCGGTTAGAGGCGCAAATTCAGTAACAAGAGGCTGGAGTGCTCCGTCAACCCGCAGCGTAGGACTGCGGTCCGGGGCGAGGTGAATATCTGAAGCTTTTTGTTCGACTGCGAGCGTTACGATTTCAACCAGGTTCATCATTATCAGGCCTTAGAGTTTATATTTTTTTTCCAGCAAGCTGCGTGAGCTCCCACATCGGCATATAGATCGCAAGGGCAAAAAATCCCACCACGGCGGTAAGTGATATGATCAAGATGGGTCCGATGGAATCCGTCAATTTTTTGATCTTATGGCTCGTCTCCTGATCATAATGCTCGGCTACGTGATTTAACATCTCATCGAGACGGCCGGATCGCTCCCCAATCCGGACCATATTCACCAACATAGGAGGGAAGTATTTACATGACGAAAGTGGCCCTGAAATGCCCCGCCCTTCTTCAAGCATTTCTCGAATTTTGTCAAATTCTGCAGAGATCGCGACGTTCCCCATAGCCGTCGAGAGAATGCGCAAGGAATCGAGAATTAAAACGCCACTTGACTGCAGGAGAGCAAGAATACTGGCAAATCTCGACATTGAGGCTTTGATTAAAATCGGCCCAACCAATGGCAAGCCGAGCATGCTACGATCGCGAATCATTAGTCCTCGCTCTGTTCGATTAAAAAAGCGATGACAGCAGAAAGCAAAAACCAAAATTCCTAAAAAGAAAGCGATCCCGTGATTCGAAAGGAAATCGCTCATCGTAATGCAGATCCGAGTTGGCAGGGGTAGATCGAGATTTTGAGCGGTAAAGAAACTCACAAAGCGGGGAATCACGAATCCAATCATGATAAGAAAGGCGACGGCGAGAGTTCCAACTACCATCAAGGGGTAGCGGAATGCCGTCTTAATTTCCGCTTTAACCTTAGCTTCGTGCTCGGTAAGAAAAAGAAGACGATCAAGAACCTCTGGAAGAGTGCCGCTCGTTTCTCCGGCCTCGATCATACTACAAAACATTGGTGAAAACACCTTGGGGTGTTTACCCGCTGCCCCCGAAAGGCTCATCCCCGCTTCGATATCTTTTTGGATAATACCAGCTAAGCGGCGGAGCCTCGGTTGCTCGGTCTGGTCTGCAAGAATGGCAAAAGCCTGAGTCATTGGGATTCCTACCCGAATCATCGTGGCCAGTTGTTTTGTGAAAACGATGAGTTCCATGGCTGGAACTGGCAAGTAGTGGGTTTTGAGACGACTTAAGACGTCTCCTTCCTTCTCTCCCGCCTTCTTGAGATCAAGCGGCACGAGACCTGAGCCTGTGATTTGGGCCAGGGCCTCCTCGAGAGTTTCAGCGTTGAGCTGACCACGGCGTAATTGCCCGTTGTAGTCAGAAGCTTGATAGGAATAGAGAGCCATCGAGGAGAATGCTATAGGGTGAAGGATGAAGGATGAAATAATCAGGAAATGAGGAACCGTGATATGCTTGAAAAACGGTCTCAGAGGACAACTTCTGCGGCCGCTTCTTCGAGCGTGATGTCACCTCTCTGAGCTTTGATGGCGGCATCTTGCCGCATCGTCGTAAAGCGACCTTCCTGCATTGCGCATTCCTTCAAAACCGCTTCACTAGCCCCGTTGGCAATGAGCGGTTGGAGTTCGGCATCGATTTTCAAGACTTCATAGATTCCGATACGACCACGATATCCGGAATGGTTACAACGGCTGCAGCCTTTCGCCTTTAGGAAATTGGCGTTTTCATCGGGCTCTAGCCCCCAAAAAGTTAAGGCTTTCGCGGGAGGGGTCCATGGTTCAGCACAGTCTTGGCAAACTTTACGAACTAAGCGCTGTCCGATCACACAAGACAGGACCGAGGAAATCAGGAAGGGCTCGATCCCCATATCCATCAGCCTGGATACCGTTCCAATCGCACTGTTGGTATGGATCGTACTTAGAACCAAATGGCCAGTCAGAGCTGCCTGAATCGCAATATTCCCTGTCTCGGTATCACGGATCTCACCGATCATTGCGATATCTGGATCTTGGCGAAGCATGCTCCGCAAACTCCCGGAAAAAGTCATGCCTGCCAGCCGGTTCAATTCAACCTGACGAATACGGGGAATACGATATTCCACGGGATCCTCAACAGTGATGATATTCACCTCAGGCCGATTCAACATAGAAAGAATGGAGTAGAGAGTCGTGGTTTTACCACTCCCTGTCGGTCCGGTGTTGAGAATCATGCCATGTGGCTGGGCGATCGTTTGCTCGATCTTGCGGACATCATCGGAACGCATCCCTAGTTTTTCGAGTTGGAAAACCAGCGCGTTCATATCGAGAAGACGCATCACAATATTTTCACCGTAGATTGTTGGTAAGGATGACACCCTGACATTAATTTCTCGACCGCAGACACGAGCGGTGAAACGGCCATCTTGTGGAATACGAGTCACTGCAATATCCATGCGCCCGAGAATTTTAAGGCGTGAGACTACAGACAGCAGCATCGACTTGGGAATGGGAGGGAGATCCTTTAGCACTCCGTCAATTCTGAGTCTCACCAAGACGTGATTTTTTTCAGGAGAAATATGAACATCACTCGCGCCTTCGCGAACCGCTCGTGTAATGATCCAATCGACATTATTGACCGCCGTAGCGCCCTCGGCAATGTCCCTCAACTCCTCAAGCTGTGATGCTTGCGCCTCTTCACTCTCTTCTTCATCTGGCCCCGTGCCATATTCGACCTGCTCGATTTCGTCTTGCAGCGACCTCGCCCCAGAAGCAAGTCCATAGGCATTATTCATTAACTCATTGAATTCCCCCTCCGTGCAAATGACCGGCTCGATCTCCATTTCAAGCTGCCGCTGCACGGTGTCCATCTCGATCACTTCGGTAGGATCAGGCATGGCCACAATCAGGAGCTGCTTCTCCCGATGAACAGGAATCATGCGATGCTTGGTCGCAAGAGAAGGGGTCAAAAGTCCGGCCGTGTCTGGATCAGCAGGATATTGATCAGGGTCGTATTTGGGAACATTGAGACGAACACTCAAGATATTGACCATATCAACCTCCGAAACCAATCCTTCTCGCAAGATGTAGTCATGGATTTTGATCCCTTTGGGCCGAGGTGCCGTTTGCACCTGGAGAAGTTGTTTCTCTGAAAGAAACCCCTCCTCATATAGCATTTGTTCAAGCTTCATCCATTCGGAGATAAGGGGGTTATTTCGCGCTACCCTTCAGAACAGAGTCAGCCCTTGGCAAAATATGAGGGGTAATAAAAATCAGCGTATCGTTGAAGCCATTACGATCGTTTTGACTCCGGAAAATAGCCCCTAGACCAGGGATATCCTTAAGAAAGGGTACCCCATCCTCCTGTTTGGATTCAGTCTCAGCGGAAAGACCGCCGATCACCGTGGTTTGCCCATTTGTCAAATAAAGAGAAGTCACAGCAGACCTCGTGAGAACCGGGACCTGAACGTTACCGTCAATCACGATGGCACGAGTGTCGTCAAAGTCATCTTTGGTGGTATTGAGGTCCAGCTTGACCCAATTTTGGTCAATCACATGCGGAGTGACTTCCAAGCGTAAGATCGCTTTTTTAAATTCAATCTGAGAGACCGCCGCAATGCCTGAACCTGCAGCACTGGCAAACGGCCTTTCCTCGCCACTTTCAATCGTAGCGGTGCGCTGATCAAGAGTTGTGATTGAAGGTCGGGAAATGATGTTTAGACGGCCATCCTTTTGCAGAGCCGAAAGCTGAGCCTGTAGAAGCTGCGTCCCCCTCACTTGGCTAGCACCAAAAATCAAACCCGACCCCTCAGCACCAAAAGCCGCCGGAAAACTGGAGTTGAAACCACTTCCGGTATCTTGACCATTGGTTCGGGGCGTAGTTCCAATTTCGGAACCGCGGCTTGAACTATCAAAAACTCCCCATTGAACGCCAAGTTGGCGGGCGATTTCATTATTGGCTTGGACAATACTGGCTTCGATTAGGATTTGATAGGATGGTTGGTCAAGCTGTCGAATCAGCTCCTGAGCCTTGGCAATGTCAGCGGGGATCCCATGCATGATCAACCGGCCGGAATCAAGATCAGCTTTCACCATAAAGTTGCTCTCTGTAGTTTCCGGAAGGTCCTTTTGATCTATCGTCGGTTCTTTTTCCGTGACACTCTGCATTGTTCCCCGCACGGAATTTGCGAGATTTTCCAAATCGGCATATCGGATGCGAACCATGGCCATCTGCTTTGGTTCCGAGTGCTTCCTTTTCTCGGAGGCTTGGAGTTGCTGCTGCAGGGCTTCCTGCATTGCGATATTGTTTTTGATGTCCTGTTCCGAGTAGATCCGAAGAAGATCGTCATTGAGTTTATAATGGAGGCCGCTCCCCTCGGTAATGGCGAGAAAGAGGCGATCCCAGCGGGACTCACGCCTGAGGTTCACCCGAATAGAGCCGC
>JBDNAG010000062.1:0-18005 GCA_039768565.1 Akkermansiaceae bacterium
ATCCAACTGTGCATCAGTGAAATTTTGATACTTCCAAAACTGGTAGGTCAGCCCAAGCGTAATCGAACCTGCACCGGGATCTCCCCCAATTGTTTGACTTACGCCCCAATTCCGGACCAGGTCGAAGTCATTGTA
This sequence comes from Akkermansiaceae bacterium, assembly GCA_039768565.1. Lineage (GTDB taxonomy): Bacteria > Verrucomicrobiota > Verrucomicrobiia > Verrucomicrobiales > Akkermansiaceae > SW10. Next base: position 136 of record JBDNAG010000062.1, read on the forward strand.
GGCCGTCCCCACAGGATCGAGAACAACAAGAGAATGTCCTTGGTCATCTGCCATCGGGAACCAGCCACCGTCATAAGAGAATTCCAAAACATTCTCCCCGACAGCATCGATGATCTGAATTGACTCTCCACTATTGCTAAGACTTCCGGCAAACTCTCCCGCGACAGGCAAACCAGCTCCGAAACGCAGTCCAAAAGCCGCTTGATTAGCGACAACCAAAAGTCGCTCGCCTGCCAACAGATCGATCCCAGCCCCGAAAGTCATCGTGACACCATCCGTGAACTGCACGCCGCCAAGATCCAGGGTTTCCGATCCCGTATTCACAAGTTCGATGAATTCAAAATCTGAAGCTGACAAGCTCGGGATCGAATCCAATTCCGAATCAGTTGGAGCCGCAGGAGCATAAAGAATTTCAGCCACACGCAGTGCCGACTGGGCCGGTGTCGGATCTCCAGGAAAAGTCACGGTATCAATGACAGTTCCTGCGTGATTTGTTAATGTGATTGTTTCCCCCCGGGCTGAAAGCTGGCCTTGATACCCACTCACAAGATACCGCTTTTCATTGGCTCTGGGACTAATGGATCGCGCCCGGAAACCGACTGCTTCCCGCCCCACGTACAGCGAGCCATTTTGGGGAATCACCGTGCCTGCCGGAAGAGTCATGAAAATGCCTCCCGCAATCTCCCACCCGGAACAATCCACTGCAAAGTTGTTGGGATTGTTGAGAACAAAATACTCTCCACTTTGATCAGCCGTGGCGCCTGAATTCGCAGGATTAAAATCGACCACTCCGATATCAATGGACGGCGCGGCTGGCTGAATTTCAGGCAATTCTCCCAGTCCGTATAGCTGAGCCCGCTTGGTTGGGATATACTCGTTCAGAATCCGGTCGGCCGCAGGGCGCATCGCGTTCCTATTCCCCCAGGAACCCCACTTTTGATAATCAAGATCGGCATCGTCGCCCCCTGACGCCGGAGCACTGTCATTGGGATCGAGCAAGTTAACCAGCTCATTGACCCTGGTCGAAAGGTAATCCACCGGAGCTGCAGGAGATCCATACATCTGGTCCATCAAAGTCCGGACCCGACGCCGGAACATGTCGTTCAATACCGAATCATTGAAGACCAGTTGCTTCATTCGATTCGTGGGGCCGGCACGCAAGTTGTTATTTCCAAAAACATCATCAAAGTAAGCCGGACCACTGCGCCAATTGCGGCCAAGGCATAAATCAATATCCCAAACCAAGGGGCGCCATTCTCCGGTCTCATTGGTATCCCGATAAATGTAATAGTTTTTGTGCCCGTGGTCCCGGTTATTGGTCATGTCCAGTGCTGCCAAATAGTTGATCAAGCCCGCAATATTCATATTGTCGTAGCCATATCGAAGCTTGGCCTCTCCGCTCAATCCAAGCCCGGAGACTAGTGCCGCCAAATCTGAGTTATTTTCATCCTTGCGAGTCTTTTTGTTTACCCCACTGCTCGATGAATCGAGCCGATTATACATTTTGTAAAGAGCACCCTCTCCATCAAGATTAACCCTCTCCAGGTAACGATCATCTCCATCTTCTATGAGGTCTGCGGTACTAAAAAACTGCCCGTTCTGCTGAACCCGAACCGGAAAGGAATAGTGGGCCGGGTGCTCCGCCATTCTCATAATTTCATAACCAATGGTATTTCGGGTCTTCGACTTATCTGCCCAGTTGGTGATCAGGTTTATATCCTTAGCCCGCATGCCACCCTCATAAGGCAGAAAGCGGTCTCCCTTGTTAAAATCGAGATCAAAGCTCTTCTTCGGAAAGCCTCCGGTCGACTGCCCGTGCCTGTCGGCCTTTATATTATCGTAGAACTCACCCAAATAGTAAATGGACCCGCGGGACCCGCCATTTGTTTCGGCTCCCGAGGGGCTGGAAGTGAACCAATGAATTACTGGCAAATTGGAACTAGCCACGGAAGAATCCTCGGCAATCGTGCCATAGTATTGGGGCGAATCCAATGAATCTGGGTAAGGCGGCGCATCCGTATCGACACCTGAAGAGTCCGTCGCCGTCACCTTCCAGCGCAACATTTGCCCCGCCGAAAGATCGTCCGTGGGAATCATGGCCGTGTAGATTCCATCAGCTGCCACCGAATCAGAACCCGAGCCATCATCAACCATGGTGAGATCCGTTTCCGAACCATACATGATACGCCACGATAGAGTAACCGAGGTCACCGGGTTCAGCGTTGAAACGATATCAGACTCAATCACCAATCCACCTGCGGCCGGATCGATTGGTGCCAATTCGTCGGTCACGGTCCGAATAACCGGACCAGGCTCCGTATCCCCCGCCGAGTTTGCCTCGCCGGGAGTGGGATTTGTAAAATAGGCTTCCTCCAACGAGCCCGTCACACGGGACCCCAGAAGTTCAGCAACGAATAGGGCATCGGAATTACTGGCGACTCGATTCAATCCGTGAATGCACAGCACATTCTGACCAACGTTTAAAAGAGTGGTGTTAATCACGAAGTCCTCTCCAGCCAAAGCGTTGGAATCACTGTTCGAACTGGTCGCAACTGAATCGAAATCCAGAACGTCCGAAGACGGGCTATTCGATTCGGCAATTGGCTCGGGATCACCATTCAAATAGGCCACAAACCCATCGTCGTAGTTCATACGGAGGACTAAATTGGAATAGACGCTTGGGTCATCCACCTGAAACGGAATCCTGATATAAACTGTCGTTTTCTTGGCATAAAGCTCCTCACGGAGATCGGTCTCAATGAAGTTGTAATATTGATCGCCATCCGAAGCCCCGAAACCATGAGGAGTTGGACCGGTCGTCCACGACGAATCATCATAGGTCGTTCCGATCCACGAATCCAAATTCGCACCATCCCGGACATCTTCATCACCGTTGCTTGGAACCAGATAGGTTGAATCGGACCCCACCGGGGTCAAAGACTCCTCGGTCACCTCTTGCTTGAGACCATACGAAACATTCGTCACCTGAATTGGATAAGTCGGACCATAATCCTGTTCGATTGTCACGCCATCCGGACGGACAATTCCCAAGTATTCGCCCGAGGTCGAAAGCTTGAAATTGGTATGAAGTTCCGCGCCCGAAACCTTCCGATTCTTGTCCGAAGCAAAAACAACAAGGCTTTGCGCAGGAGACAAAGTCACCGCCGGAAAAGTCCACTTTGTGAGATCGCTGCTATCATCGGTCAGATGCCAACCGGTTAGGTCAATGGAGGAGCTGCCAGGATTATAAATCTCAATCCAATCTTCGTCGTCACCATCCTCGTCGAGCAGACCCGACTGATTTGACGCCATGAACTCCGAAATCACGATAATCTGGGCCTCGGCAGCCGAAAATCCCAGAAAAACAAAGAAACCCATGAACCAGCATCCAAATCTCCCGAGAATATGGGTAATTCCCGCGCTTGATTCTTCTTGGGCCTTGTCGGGCGGACAAACCGCACTATTAATTGTAATTGATTTCTTCATCATCGCGCCTGTCTGAGTAAGCTATTACACAGTCCATAAATGGGTCAAGCGGGCAGCCCGTTTCGTGCCCTTATCGTCGGGCAAATCGACTATCCCATCGGGTATCGGATCTCATCGCTCACTTTATCGATCAAGGTGAGCGTTTGTTCGTCCAACTTCAAGTCGGCCGCTTTGAGAATTGGCTCCATTTGGGCGACCGAGCGCACACCCACAATCGTCGATGCTACAAAATCATGCTGCTTGCTCCAAGCCGTAGCGAGGGTCGTCACATCAAGATCGAGTTCCTTCGCGATCTCGCCAAAGCGCTTGGTCGAGGCAATTGTTTGGTCGTTCACAAATCGCGTCGCCATCGCCCGCTGACGCAGTCCCCCGGTCGTTAAATACTCTGAAAAGCGAGCACCATCAGGGACCCCGTCGTTATATTTCCCCGTCAAAACTCCACCCGCGAGCGGACTATATGGCAGGAGGCTCACACTCTCTCGCCGCAAACACTCGGCCAACTCATACTCATCCCGCCGATTGTTCAGGGAAAAGTTGTTCTGCACGGTATCGACACGCGTCAATCCCTCAAGCTCGCTTGTCCACAGACTCTTCATCACCCCATACGAATCATCATTGCTCAGACCGATCGCCCGAACCTTCCCCTCTTTGACGAACTCGTCGAGAACCTCCAGCGTATCCGCCGCCCGCATTCCATGGTCCGGCCAGTGAACTTGATACAGATCGATATAATCCGTTCCCAATCGACGTAAGCTCCCCTCCAGCGCCTTTCTCAAATGAACCCGGTCCAGAGCCGCCTTTCCGTGGCGAACCGGCGGGCAAAACCACCCGTGAGCGGCTCCCGCCACCTTCGTCGCCAAAATTACCGATTCCCGGGGCTTTGTCTTTAACCATTCCCCCACCCATTCCTCGGTCAACCCCGCCAACTCCGCAGTTGGAGGGACCGGATAGACCTCGGCAGTATCAAAAAAGTCAATTCCAGCCTCAAGCGACTCATCCATAATCCGAAAACTCTCCCCCTTGTTGGCCTGGGTTCCGAAGGTCATGGTCCCCATGCAAATCTCACTAACCACAATTCCACTCGCTCCCAGTCGTCTTTTTTCCATGTCTCGAATTCTTACCAAGCCCTTCCAACAGGCAAGCGACTTCGAATTTTTCCCTAAATTTTTCAGCCGGTATTCATAGCAAATGAGCGCCCCTTCCCTATCTACCAACGATAAAGGCTATGTCTGCGTATGATTTTTGACCCGCCTTGGACAAGGGACCGGTCACCAGTTCGATATCGAGCGTACCCACCAGCTCTTTGAGGAGGGGAATGGAAGGGCACATGGAGACCCTCTCGCCCAGCTCGCCCTCGCCGTTGAAGAACTCACGTTGACGAATGGAACAACTGCACATAGCCCACTTTTTGGGGCCCTGGCCCGCTTCTACAAATTTCGCACAAGTCTATAGCTGCATATCATTAGATATTTGATACCTTGAAGTCAGTATGACCACTGCAACTACTGAAAAAATTCCCGGCAAGCAAATTTCCTCACATCTCGGCGTCGTCTGCGGCAACACCGTTCGCGCCAAACACGTAGGTCGCGACATCATGGCCGGCCTTAAAACACTCGTGGGTGGCGAAGTCTCAGGCTACACTGAAATGCTACAAGAGTCCCGCAACCAAGCCACCGATCGCATGATTGCACAGGCCAAAGCCATGGGGGCCGATGCCATCGTCAATGTTCGCTTCACCACCTCACAAGTCGCACAAGGAATGTCCGAAATGCTCGCTTACGGAAGCGCTGTCAAACTGTCCGAGGGCAGTGGAACGACCACGCCACCGCCGATCTCTTAATCCATTCAACAATTTCACTCACCCGGTCGCAACCTTCACGGAAATCAGAACCCGGGTTTGCGACCGATTCATGGAACTAGAGTGGCTCACACCAGAGACCGCCCCGACTTCGCATCTAACGGAGGGCGCTATGATTACACCCCGCCCTAACGGTCGGGAACTTCGTTGACCGTATAATAAGCGTGACGATGAAGTAATCCCCCCCCGTCACTTGATCGCAAGGCCCCAAGATTGAGCTCATGAACATGGCCTTTTTTGAGAGTCTCCAACTCGATGGTTGCCGACATCCCATCCTCAGCCACTTTCACTGATTTCACCGCAGGCTCGGTCTGATCAATTTCCGGACCGCCATACCCCTGATGATATTTGTGAGTGAAGGTTTTAACCACATATGTCGCGGGATCGCTTGCCGATTTCAATTCCACTTTCTTAGTGAATTTCAAATTGAAGCCTTTCGGAGTAATCATCACTTCTTTGATCTCGAAGGGCATTTTACCCGACCACTCCAGACGCTCCAAAGCGAAAGGCTTCAACCCCCTCACCGGCCAACCACGGTTGGTCCCTCCCGCCAATAGCTTTCCTTCCGGAGTGAATTGAACGTTCAAAATTCCGGTCGATAGCTCCTCGCGAAACGGATAGCAGGCACCCTGCCAGACGCCATTCACCTGCTCGGTGGTAGCCCGCATGATGAGTGACTGAGTATAGTCCCCAAGAAAGATTTGATTCTCAAACGGACCAAATTTCCCCTTCGTTTGATCCAGCACAAATCCCGTGATGGAACGTCCCATGCGAATGTATGGAAAAATCACCGCATAAGGAACCAACTCTTCGACCCGATCCTTTTCGACAAGAATACTCGAGCCCGATACCGGCTTCACCGGCTCTTTCAATTCCGGAGCGTATTGATACCAGTTGTAACTCGCCGGATGCCCCATGAAGCCACCTTGTTTGACAAATTTAAGGCTACACGATGAATTCCACGGCCCCTGGCTCTCGATATAAAAGAGCGCACCGTCTTTATTGAACCCAATGCCGCCCGGGCTTCGCATCCCGCTTGCGATTGGGATACTTTCCCCTTCCGGCGTAATCTTGAATCCCCACCCCCGGAACAAAGCGCGCGAATGATAGGAAGCCGACAGCCCCAGCGCCACATACAGATTCCCCTCCGGATCGAACTTCGATCCAAAAGCATACTCATGATAGTTGGCATATCCCCAGGCATCGGAGACGACCTCAAAGAGATCAGCCTTTCCGTCACCATCAGTATCCGAAACCTTGGTCAATTCCGCGCTGTGAGTTACGTAAAGGGCATTGTCTTTCCAGGCCAATCCGAAAATTTCATCCAACCCGGTCGCAAAGATTTCGTATTTTGGCTCCGGACGCTCGGCATCAATCCCCGATACAAAAAAGATATCCCCGCGGCGGGTCCCTATTGCAATCCGACCGTCCGGCAATTGCTCGAAAGCCCCGGCTTCGACAACCAAATCCTTTGGAATGGGAATTTGGACCACAGGATAAAACTCACGTTCGCGATCAGCCGTTCCCCAGCGATCACCCACCTCCTCCGCTGTCATCACCCCCATCAGGAGCGCTGCCGTCATTGTCGTTTTAGCGAAGAATTTCATAATCAATTGAATAAGTGTTGTTCTTGGGGGCGAGAGGAATCTTCACCAGCAGTTCTTGTTCGCCATCAACTGCCGAAGGCCGCAAAATAGTTTCAGCACTTCCAAGCGACAGACTTAAATCAGCAGTCTTGAACACTCCGTCTGACACTCTGAAAATCTTCCCGGTGAGCGCCCGGAAGTGAAGATCTCCCGCTTGCTGAGTATCAAAACCAAAACTTCGGGTCAGAACCTTCTCGCTCTTCACTTCGAAACGATCTTCGATTTCGATCTCTCCACAACGATAGCGCAATGTCGGATTCCCGTCTTTGGACAAGGAGTAACCCCGGAAAGCATAGCCCCGATTTTTAGGATAAAGCGGATCTGGATTTACAGGATTTTCTTTCGTCATCACCGGCTTAAGAGGCCACTTTCCGCTGCTATCCTTCGCCTGTAAAAAGGCAACGTCCTGCGCCAACTGAATCGATCGCTCCGAGGGATTAAAATCACCCGCGCCCTGCGAACGCCAATTTGCCGAAACATACTCGCCTTTCCAGATTGCAGACAAGGCTCCGTTCTCCAGATTGAAGGCGTAATTCAAGCCACCTGGATAACCCACAGCAAGTCCCCGGAAACCGGCCACGCGGCTCCGCCCTCGATAGACCCGAACCTTTTCCGCAACCTCCAGTTTGTTTGGCTTCGACTGCAATCCCTTCGGGTCCCGCGCCGATCTTCCGAGCGAAAACTGATGCCAAAGAGCGCGCAGCTGCTCGTGAGTATCACCGCCCATGATCTCGGTCTGCACCGCTTTACCGTCCGGCCAGTAATTTGGCATAATGATTCCCGGACGATGCTTCGCAGGATTCTTCATAAACTCATAGAACCAACCCGGTTGCAGCCGCTGATAAGTCAGGATCAAATCGTATCCCTTCATCCCGGGAGATTCCTTCCCATTGTAATTGTGGCAGGAAATACAATTGAGCCCCTCCGTTCCCAGCAAGAGGTGCCCACCATTCCTAACCATGGGTTGCTCCTGTCGATTCGGAGGCGGCAAGTCCACTTGGGGGATCTTATCCACCTTCGCCAAAATTTCCGGTAATCCTTCCAAAGCTCTTCGTCCAAACTGCGGCATGCGTGTCTTCATGTATGGTCGCACCGAGAGTCCGTCATAAAGCACCTTATTCATCCACTCAGGCTTCAGTTTGCCTCCGATCTTAGTTAAGGGCGGAGGAATCCGGGCAGCATCACCAAGAGCCTCTTCTGTCGTGTGGAAGAATTCATCAATCTCTCCGGCCACTCCACCAAAATCATCACGAGTGTGGCAAGCAATGCAGTTCAATTGGGTCAGCTTCATATTGACGCGGTCCTCATCCGAAAACTTCACCGGCTTCTCCAATGCGGCGGCAATCGCCTTGGAGTGATCATTTGACAACTGATAATCCGCACCTTTCCCGACAAAGCATCCTTTATTCAAATCGACATTCTCCAACTTGGGCCCGGCGGCAGCCTTCGCGCCCCCCACCGTGTGGCAGGCCACACAATTATACTTCTCGAAATTTTCCTTACCCAACTCAACCAGCTTTGCATTCGGCTTTGATGGCTCTGCGGTCTTTGCACCGAAGTACGCTTCCAATGCTCCGGCTTCCAACGAGGAAAGATTCATGTTTGGCATCCGTCCAGAGGATCGGACTTTCAGCGGATCGAGCAGAAATCCCGCCAATGCTCCCTTCTGATATTTCCCACTAATATGAGCCAGTGACTTTGCCTTATCAGATCCTTTACCCTCGGGCGCATGGCAGGCGACGCATCCAACCTCATGGAAAACCTCGTGACCAGTTTTGGCATTCCCAACCAGCGACTTACTCTGCTCTGCGCTGGAAGTCAGCGACATCAGGTAGTGACTAATTGATTCGCTCACCTTCATCTTCTCGGCCTCCGGCAATCCACTCAAAACATCTGGCATGGTAGTGCCGGGGTGGACCTTATGCGGGTCCGCGAGATACTGCTTCAGATAATCGAGATTTAATCGCGATCCGGCCTCACTTAGATCGGGAGCCGTCTTCATTGCAGCAGCAACCGGAATCTCGTGACAGGCAGCGCAACGCAATTCCTCAATCAGAACGTGCCCCGTCTTCGCCTCATCGAGGGGATGCTTCCCATGAAGCCCCGGAATCACCGGTGACGCCAGGAGGACACCGCCCGGCATGAGTGAGAGGAAAACAACCTTGCTCAAAAATCGCATCCCCAACCCTGTCACCCGTGCCACTCATGGCAATCATCCATTTTGTGGAAAACCTACCCACGCACGGGCATCATTCACGGATTGAAGGGAGCCTTGGGATCACGCAAAATCGCCGGGCTAAGAAAAAGTTTACCATCCTGTTCCTCATCCAAAATTCCGGAGATCACAACGATTCCGCCAACCTTAATCGCTTTTGCCATCTCTTCCATCCTGCCGAAATGGCACTCCGTTCCATACGAAAGTAATACCTTGGGATTTCCCTTTTCCGAGAAATCCACCTTCTTCACCTCACCTCGGACCAACACCTTCTTGCCTACAAACCTCTCCCCCTCTTCAGCCAGATCCACATCCTCGATATGGGCTTCGGCCCGGCCATAGTCTGTTTTCCACCCCTTGATAAATCCGCACCCAGAGACGGACAACATCACGCCAATAGCAACAACCGAGAGAACCAATGGTTTCTTCATAGACTCCAGTATACCAAAATTTAACACCTCGCTGAATCGATTAAAAATACGTTGGCATCATATTAAATAATCATCACTTCTCCGGCAGACGCGCCGGATTCACCAATTTACCAAGAAGAATTGTTCCACCGATTATAGGAACCGCCGAGATAAGAACACCACCTCTACTCAACAAAAAAAGCGCGATAGGTAGCAGAATGCCCAAGGCTATGAATCCCCAAGCTACCACCCGATATCCCAACTGACTCCGCATCAATCTGCGTTTTGCTTCATCGAAGATATCAAACGACACCTCCTTTGCCTCATTACGTTCCACCCCCTTCGATCTCAAAAAGGTAATAATACCCATGTGCCCCTTTCCTGCACCAAGTATGACTTCGGCACTTCCAATCCACTCCTCCCTGACATCAGCAGCGGTTTTCATCTCTTGTTCTCTTTCCATTTTCAAAGCACAGCCTCCGTCATTCTTAAAACTTCTACCGCTTCTTTCACCCGGTGAACCCGGTGGACCATCGCTCCCCGCTGGCGGCTGAGTGCCGTCAGAGCCAAGGTCGGAAACTCGCGACGCAACATCACAAGATCATCAAGCAACTTCCCGATGAACGATTTGCGCGAGAGCCCCATCAAAACCGGCCGATTATGAACACGATAATCCTCCACACAATTCAGGAGGGACAGATTATGAGCAAGGGATTTTCCAAAACCAATCCCTGGATCAAATACAATTCTTTCCGGAGCAATGCCAGCAGCCACGAGCGTCTCAAACCGCTCTTCAAAAAACTCCCCAAGCTCGGCAACCACATCCTCGTAAGTTGGAGAGTCCTGCATCGTGCGAGGGTTCCCCTGCATATGCATCACCACGACCCCACAATCCGAGCCCGCGCAAACTTCGATCATAGCAGGATCCCGAAAACCGGTGACGTCGTTCACGATCGACGCACCCGCCTTCAATCCTGCCGCCGCAACCTTCGCCTTACAGGTATCGATCGATACCGCTGCCGGCTCAATTGAAGCCAAGTCCCGGATCACCGGGATGACTCGAAAAATCTCATCATCTAGGCTCACCTCATCTGCGCCCGGACGGGTTGATTCCCCGCCCACATCCAAAATTGCAGCCCCCTCCTCAACGAACCGATGAGCTGCAGCCAGAGTATCACCCAGATCAAAATGCACTCCCCCGTCCGAAAACGAATCAGGCGTGACATTCAATATTGCCATGACCAACGCAGTTTCATCGAGATTCCAGGTAAACCTGCCAGCCTGCCATAAAACTCGGCTACTTTTCACCTCGTCTTTTGCAGGGTTGCACTCGCTCATGGATTTCGACACACTCTCCCCCACACCACCGTCTTCTCAATGAAAAAAGTAACCTTCTTCATCTTCGCCGCGTTATTCGCTGCAGGCCCCGTCTTCGCAGACGAAGAACTTTGGGAATCCCAAGGTCCGCACGTTCGCATCAAAAAAAACGATCAGGACGGATCCTACGTTGTCTTTGAACGCTCACCTGACGACCGCCGCCTCGTTAAAACCACAAAGAATGAAAATGGTGAGGTCAAAATGAAGGCCACTTACACGCGAGATGCCAAGGGATTCCTCAGATACGGACAAATTCATGACGGCCAAGGCGTTCTGATCTACCGCGTCCAGTATGGTTATGACAACGAAACCGGACAACTCGTTGCCGAGCAAATGTTCGATGCTCGCGTTAAACATTTCTATCCTCTCGATGCGAACGGACAGCGCAAGGAAATGCCGATCCGCCGCGTCTACTATTTCTACGACGCCGAAGGAAATCAAAGCAAGGCCATCTCCCTAGTGCCAAAAGCAGGCAAGACTGCCCGCGAAACATTCAATAAAACCAAGAAGCCTCTCGATCTTTATGGTGAGGAAGATGGCTTCGACCCCCAAAAATCCACCCGCCCGGACAGCCCCTTCGACAAAGAGTAAGAATAGGCCAAATGAGTCCCGAACGGGTTTTTCAAGTCCTGACCGCCCTTGGACTAGCCGCGGGCGGCTGGCTCTATGGCGATTACTGGAAGAAGTCGACTTCGGCCTCGGTCGATAATAAAGGTGCGGCGACCCTTCGCGCCGAGAACTCCGAGCTTGTCCAGCGTGTTGACACCCTAGAGGACGAGCTCGCGCAGGTGAGGTCAATGCTATCCAGCGGCCCCTACCCGGTCCCTGATGATCTCGTCACCTGGGTTGAAAAAGACTATGACATGGTCTTTCTTAAGGCACCCGATGTTAGGCTATCCTCGCCCACAAAGCTGAGAGACGCCGCACACGCCAACCTTCGCCTCATCCATGGCGAAGCTCGTTTGGAACAAGAAGGCCGTGCCTGGGAACTCCTCGGGCTACTCCCGCCAAATCAACGACTCTTCACTCAACTCCTCTTCGTGAACAGCAGCGGACTCAAGGGAGTGTTTGACATCACCGAGCAGCAAATTCTCCTTTCTGAAGATTTTGATTCCGTGAGCGTGCCCGACCGTTCGGTTTTGGTCCGTCTTCTTGGCCAACTTCTGTCCTACCAAAACCATCCCAAAAAAGAGTGGAACTCACGAGATGCTTGGCAGGCCTGGGAAGCTGTCCATACCGGCTCGGCAGCGGCCCAACAATCGCGATTTCTTCGTCGGAACACGGCCGAAAACGAAGCCGGTTGGGGCGACCCCGAACCAGCCCGGGAGCAACTCCTCAACGACCTCGAGCCTGCGCTTCAAGGCTTCTGCAACTTTCCTTTTATCGAGGGTGCCGACTATTCACGCTTTTTCTTTATTGATTCCCGTGAAGCCTGGGGAGCCATGTTTCGCAATCCCCCGAAAACAACCTCCGCAATCCTTCACCCAAACCAGCCCCCCCACGAAGCAGTCGAAATTTCTTTCCCAAACCCCGGACCGGAAATCGTGCACGAAGATACATTTGGCGAATTAGGCCTTCGTTTGTGGTTGGAGCCCTTTGCTGGGATGGAAGAATCTGAGTTGTTGGCAAAACAGTGGCGTGGTGATCGATACCAATTACAACGCAATCCCGACAGACAGTTTACACTCACCTGGAAGATCGCGTTAGCAGATGAGAAATCAGCGAAGAGCCTTGCTGCGGAAGTGGAACGCTCCATGACCCGACACCTTCAAGAAACCCAGGCATTACGACAGATCGAAGTCAGCTCATTAGCTTCAGTCGTTACCTTCACCAATTCACCAAGGAAATGAACTCCACAAAGCGCGTTATTTTTAGCGGCCGGGTTCAGGGGGTGGGATTCCGCTACACCGCCAAGCAGCTCGCTCTCGGATTCGACATCGTAGGCTCGGTTCGAAATCAAAAGGACGGAACGGTCGAAGTCAAAGTGATGGGTGAAGAGGACGAAGTGAAAGACTTTATCAATGAAATTGTCGAGGAATCGGAACTCGCCGGCCTTATTAAGGAACACCACGTCTGGGATATCGACCCACTCACGGATTGCCGTGGCTTCACAATCGCCAGCTAATCCTTGATGACCCGGTAATACTTACCAGTTAACCCAGAAGCGGGACCAAAGGGATCAAAGGTCCCTTCCTGTCCATCCGACCAGGATAGAGGCCCGCCATTTCCCTCAAAAGAAGGAATGACATTGACCCAGCTACAACCGTCCGGCGAAGTCTGCACAGTGTAGGTCGCGCCCACTTCCGACATCAGTTGAATCGAAAGACCTCCATTCTCGCTGGCCCCAATTTTAATCGGTAATTCAGGGACACGAGGAGGGTTTTCAGAAATCACGCTCCAGCCAATGTCCTTCAGCGCAGCGACTTCGATATTGGTTACCTCGCGTCGACTCGCTTCCCCTCCGACGACAAAAACAGCTTCCATAAGAAGACTTTGCAAATTGTTGCCGCCCACCGTTCCAAAGAACATTGGGGTACCGAACGGAAAAATCTTCGATCGATACCTGCCATTTACCCAATGGTAATCTCTGGCCGAAGAGCTGACGATTTCAAGACCCGTGACATTTTCTCCCGTATCGGCTTCAAGGGCCCTCACCGTATTTTCGCCGACAAAACGATTTCCCGAGAGCAGGTCCTGAAACTCCGCAACCGAGCGCGAGTTCAATCCCAAGCCGTGACCGATCTCATGCAACGCCACACTGTAAAAGTCCAATGCTCCTCCATTATTCGTTTGTGAGAGATTAAAACTCCAATTCCGGTCCAGATCGAAAGTAATGGCCCCACCAATCACCGGCAACGAATCTCGTCCCACATTAAAACCACGGTTCACAAAGCTATCGGGATCAGAATAAACCGAGGTCAAGTTCCCACCACCGCTGATAGGAGCCCCGCGGGCGGCCTCATCCAAAATTCGAGCCCCCACGTATAAAACCCAAACATCCTCACCCAGAAAAAAACCGTTAAGATACTCATCAGCAGACTGTAGCCCAGCTTCAACGTAAAAATCACTTGCGCGACTGGCAGCGGCGCTCACCACGTGGCTCTCGCCCGTTCCTGGATGGATAATTTGGAATCGCCCATCAACAAAAGTTTCATCCTGCATGTTCACAGGAAGAAGAGCCTGGTTTACAATCCGGCCCCAGCGAGCAGCCGCAGCCTCTACCACTGCTTTAGCAGCTGGATTTTCAAAAAAATCCTGTGTGTCGTAGCGATAATCGACCTTAATCACGATCCCCTTGAGAGGAAGGCAAGTAAGTGCAAGTAGAAGCACCAACCTCATTAGTCTAAAGATACTGCCATCAACAACCGTGACAACTTAAATGCTCCCTTGCCCCAAGTTTTAACGAGATTTTTCAACCGTCGTTATATTGTTTTTGATAAATCGTTGATCTTGCTCAGAGAGTTTTTTGATTTCGTAAGCGACAACTTTCCCACTCTTCGTCTGAAAATAAACCCTATCTTCATCAACCTTGCTTACAGAAGCTAGCATCTGCCTGCCCGTGCTGTCAGTCCACTGCCGCTGTGGAATTACCGATTCCTCGGCAATCCGAACGGCCACATTCTTACGGGTTTTCACATCAGCGGTTGCCGCCTTGATCTCAGCTTCAAACCGCGGGTCGTTAGGATGCCCACGATAAACAAGACGCCCGTCGGGTGCAAAAACCACCGAATAGGGCAGACCCGAGATCGAAACTGGTCCTATCACACCATCTGTAATACTAAATCCGACCTTCTGCTTCTTCAAAACCTCTGCAATCTGCGTCTTTCCTGAGTGATAAACCTCTGCGCCGATAATCGTGAGACCCTTCGCACGATATTCTTCATTCAACTTATTGAGGTGGGCAAATCCCTTGAGGCAGGAGGAACATCCTACCCCCCAATATTGGATCACGACGACCTCTCCTTTCAGACTACGTGTCGTGACAGCCTTCCCAAAAAGGGAATCTCCTAACTCCCAGTCCGAAAGTCGATACTGCGCAGGCTGATTTCCGTCTGCGCTGGCTACGTTCACAAAGATCCCGGCGGCCAAAACGGCCCACAAGATTTTAAAATTCATCTTCCAACACTACACCTTACGAACAAAAATCCTTTCATGCTCCTCTCCGCTCCCGCAGTTTCAGGAGAGCTCGAAAAAAGACCATCAATCCTCCAATCAAAAACAAGGCCGGGAACCAAATCGAGTAGCCGGGTGCCCTCGTTTCATGCTCAAGAAGGGCCTCGGCTGGATCATCCGGATTCACGAAAGCCTCCACTTTGCTACCCACTGGAAAACTATTAACGGAGGGAAGAATCTTACTTTCTTCCTTAAGGTAAGGATTCTCTCGACGTTTGAGTCGCGCTCCCCGGTAGAACTCCCCGTCAATCCGATATTCGTAAACCAACTTGTGACAATACTCCTTGGCCTTACCGATTTGCCGGTCACTCACCTCGGAAACCACTACCACGGCAGGATGGCCCGGCCATTCCCGTGTTTCCTTCGCCCGGAGATACCCGCGCCCCAGCACGAAGACAAAAAAGCCCCCCATCAAGGCCAACGCTAGGCCAATGAATGCCAAATAGAGATATCCACCGATGCTCTGCTTTTTCACGAGCCATCGGTATCACAATCCCCCCTTCCCGCAAGACCCGTGCTTGCACCTGAGGAAGATTCCCGCCAGAACTCTCCTATGAGCACTTTTGCAGAAACCGTCATGGACGACCTTAAGACCGCAATGAAAGCCAAAGATTCCGTGGCTCTCACCACTCTTCGCGCTCTCAAAACCGCCCTTACTAATGCCGCCATCGAATCCGGCAACAAGGACAATGTCATCGAGGCAGCCGATGCCCTCGCCATCGTTCGTAAGCAGATTAAGCAGCGCAACGACTCAATCGAGCAATTCGAAGGTGCCGGCCGTCCCGAGCTCGCCGCAACCGAGAAAGCTGAAATCGTAGTTCTCGAAAAATACCTGCCCGCAGCCATGGGCGCCGAGGAAGTCTCCGCAATCGTCGCTGCTGCCGTTGCCGAAACCGGAGCCAGCAGCCGCGCCGACATGGGTAAGGTCATGGGCATTGTCCAGGCAAAGACCGCCGGACGCGTCGATGGCAAGACCCTCTCACAAGAGGTCATGAAGCACCTTTCCTAGAAATCGAACCGTCAAATTCCGAAGATCGGCACGCGGATTCGTGCAACACTCCTCATCCTATCCAGACTTTGGAGGATCGTCGCAACGGCTGCCACCGCCATCCCTATAGGCGGAATCATGGACATCGATACTAAAACCGTTTTCTGCGTTTTTTTGGGAGGACCCGTTATAATGCCTCTAGGCTTCATCTCCATCGATCTTGAAATCAAGAAACTGCGCTGACTAAGATCAAAAAAAGCCAATCTACACAATGAGCTACGCCGCAATCATCGTCGCCTCCGGAACCTCACGGCGCATGGGCTTTGACAAGCTCGCCGCCGAGTGGAACGGAAAACCGATCCTTTGGCACAGCGTGCGCGCCTTTTCTGCGCTCGACGAAATCTCGCAAGTCATCATCGTCACTCCACCCAACCGATTCGCCTGGTTGGACGATCTTGGCCCGAAGCTTACCCGCGCCGATGGCGGCAAAGAACGACCCGACTCCGTCGCCGCCGGTCTTGCTGTCTTAAACGATGACATCACCCACGTCGCCATTCACGACGGCGCCCGCCCCCACATCTCGCCCACCTCCATCCGCGCGACCTTCACCGCTTCTGAAAAATCCGGAGCCGCCAGCCTAGCCCGCCGCGTCACCGAGACTTTAAAACGCGCCACCCCGCAGGGCATCACGACTGAATCGGTCTCCCGCGACGACCTCTGGATCATGGAGACTCCCCAAATTTTTTCCAAAGAACTCATCCAAAAGGCCTACCAAAACGTCCCCTCTGGCGACGCCAAAATCACCGACGAAGTCTCCGCCCTGCAGCTCCTCGGCCAAGGAACGACCTTGGTCGAAAACCCCTCCCCTAATCCCAAGATCACCGTTCAGGCCGATCTCGACGCGCTTTCATAGCCTCAAATAATTTCCGGCAGACTTTCAAGGCTGAGAGAGTGCGAAAATTCGCCCACCTTGCTCAGCCGGAGCTTTATGACACTTCCCATCCATGCTAGGATCCAGTCATGTCAAAAGGGGTTCATGCTATCGTTTTAATTTTCGCCTTTCTCCTGCTGCAATCCTGCTCGGTCGGAACACTAGGAAAGGCTTCTGGCAAACTCAGCCCATCGGATTGGAAAAGGATCGAGACCTCAATCGCGGCACAACGCCGGGCCGGACATCCCAACTACAACCCACAATGGCTATATGTCGTCGACCCCCGTGCCCAGCGCATGCACGTCATCGACCTCAAAACCCGCTCCATCAGCAAAACCCTCCGCTGTGGAACAGGTAGACTTGGCCTTGGCACTGCCCACGCCCAAACTCCTCCGGGTTTCTTCACCATGGGCGGAGTTCGCATTGCAAAGAACGCTGATTCGTCGATTCAAACCGGCGACTCAAAAAAAGGAGTCAGCGGAGTCTACGCCGAAATCCTTTACCCACCCACTCACCCCGACCCGAAGCTGCGCGGCTATGTTCCCAATGGCGTGGTCATCCACTCCTACAATCCTGATGCCAGCGAAATGCTCCGCCAGCGCCGTGCTCAAAGAATGATTGGCCGCGTTCCCTGCACCACCGGATGCCCGGTCCCGGACATCGACGAAGTTCACAACCTGGTCCCCTACCTCAAGCAATCCGCCGGAAAGTTCGACCCCACCGCTAATCCCAATGCCAATCTTCGTGCTCTGATTAGCAATGGTCAGGTGAAGCAGTATCAGCGGA
>JBDNAG010000297.1:0-3828 GCA_039768565.1 Akkermansiaceae bacterium
GTCCTAAAAATGGCCTTAAGGAACTTTTTGGAATTGGTAACTTTACGATCGAAGACACACTGCTTGGATTCATGAGATTCTACTTCTTCGCTTTCCTCATCAGCTTGTCCACGATCAAAGCTGACACCTCCTCATCGCGTCCAAACATCATCATCATTTACACCGACGATCATGGATGGCCCGACGTTGGCCCGGCCGGAATTCACAAGGATCTCAAGACACCTCACCTCGATGCACTGGCGTCATCTGGAGTCCGATGTACTGACGGCTACTCGTCCGCACCCCAATGTGTCCCATCCCGAGCCGGACTCATGACCGGAAAATACCAAAACCGCATCAACGTGCCCTCTAACAGCTCCGACCTCACCACTTTCAACAAAGAACTCACCGTTGCTGAACACCTTAAAAAAGCAGGTTACATGACAGGACAAATTGGAAAATGGCACTTGGGCCCCGGCAATAAGATCGGGAGCCATGGATTCGATTTCTTCTTCAACAAAAACGCCAACCGGCCTTGCTGGGGCAACTTTGACCTGAGCGGAAAAAAATCCGCCTCCCAACTAAAACCTCACACGGCGTATCATCTCGACGATTGTTCTGCGCACGCCCTTAGCTTTATTCGAGCACAGAAGAACAATCCCTTTTTCCTCTATTTGGCGTATCGGGCACCACACGTTCCACTCGACGCACCACAGAAGCACCTCGATCGATTTCCCGGCGAGATGCCAGAGCGACGGCGCCAGGCTCTCGCGATGATTGCCGCGATGGACGACGGAGTCGGAGCCATCACCGCCGAACTCGCAAAACACAATCTCACTAAAAAAACACTCATCTTTTACATCGGCGATAATGGTGCTCCGTTGAAAATTCATAAGCTCGATGCTCCGGGTGGCGGGCCAGGGTGGGATGGATCTCTAAACGAACCACTCAACGGCGAAAAAGGCATGCTAACCGAGGGTGGAATTCGCGTCCCATTTCTTGTCTCATGGCCTGGAACCATTCCGGCCGGTCGAATTTATCATCGTCCCGTAAGCGCCTTGGACGCCACCGTCACCGCGCTCGAACTCGCTGGCCTTCAAATTCCCGGTCTAGACGGCCGCAACATCATCCCTCAGCTCAAAGGAGATGTAAGTAATGACGCGCACGAAGCTCTCTACTGGCGCTGGGTCGGACAAACCGCCATTCGTCAAGGCGACTGGAAGCTTCTTAAAAACGGAACCCGCACCTACCTTTTTGATCTCTCCAAAGACAAGGCAGAGAGAAACAACCTCGCCAATAAAATGTCGAGTCGCACCACCGAACTGACTGAATTACTTGATGCATGGGAGAAAACACTACCTGCCCCCAAATTCCAAAAATTGAGTAAACAAGGTAGCCTTTACTTCGATCACTATCTCGACGGAAAACTTCAACCCAAACCCCAACCGGAAAAAATCGACAGAGACCGGCCGCCCTCATCAGCTGCGATATTCAAAGCCCGTGATAAGAACGCCGATGGCAACGTCACCCTGAAAGAATTCATTGCAGGGAGAACCGGCGACAAAGTGCCTGTGATCACTCGTCACTTTCAACGAAGAGATCTTAACAAAAACGGCATCTGGGAGAAGAGTGAGATTCGCTAGCTTAAGCATAACTTTTTCTTCAAGGCCCACGTAGGCCGCTCAATATGAAATTTTTGTCGAACTTTGAGGGCGACAACTATTGCAAGTCCTAGAACATCCTCGCATTCACCCGCAAGCTAGACGTAAAAACTATGAAGGCCCTTGAGCAAGCACCACTTCCTCTCTATCGGCATTGGCAATGATGGCGTATAGTCCTTAGTGAACGAGCCGCCCCCGTTAGACTCCACCGAGAAAAAATCCGCTCTTACCGAGAAGGCGGCTTACGTCCTGGACGACCTCATTCCAATTCCAGGAACTCAAAAAAGAATCGGACTGGACCCCTTGCTTGGACTCATTCCCGGCTTTGGCGACTTTGCAACTTCAGCGGTTGGAGCGACCTTGTTGGTCGCGGGAACTAAAAAGGGAATTCCCAAAAATGTCTACCTCCGCATGATTGCCAACTGGACTCTCAATACAATCATCGGAGCGATTCCCTTCCTTGGCGACCTCTTCTCCTTTTGGTTCAAGTCCAATCGAAGAAACCAGGAGCTAATCGAAGCCCACCTGTCCGAGCATGGAAACAAAGCCGTTAAAAACAGTGGGTGGTGGCCCATCTTGATCCTCGTTGGCATGATCTTGATCGTTTTTTCTGGAGTCGGATCGGTTATTTGGCTGACGAATAGTTAGCTTTTGGGCTAAAAGCTAGTTGCCCTTAAGCCAGATTCTAAACTGTGTCTTCGAACGAAACCCTAACTTGCATCCTCCTCCCGTTCTCCTTGATCGGGATCTGGTGTTTGGTTCTAAAGATCAACTCATGCTTTGGATGGAACCGTCTGGCCAAACGCCACTCGGCCTTCAATCGACCGGAAGGCACTCCCTACCACTGGCAGAGTATGAGGCTAGGCCCTCTGGCAAAATACAACCGCTGCATCACTTTCCACCTGAGCAAAAACGGACTGAGCATCGCAGTCTTCCCGCTTTTCGCATTTGGTCACCCCCCCCTTTTTCTTCAATGGTCACAAGTCCGGTTTCGAAAGGAAAAAGCGGGCCTTTTTGGAAAAATTTACTTATACGACCTTGGTACTCCGCGTGGAGGACGAATGGCGGTGGGATCCAAAATGCACCAGGCCATCCTCCGTGAAAGGGAAGTTCCCTGACCCATCCGAAGACCAGTCAGGCATACACAAAACGCCAAAATCCTAGCGAGAATCGAGAAGTTAATTTACCAAAAGACGCTCGGCCTCCAACCAATCGCCCTCAGGAGTTCCGGGAGTTCCGGTCTCCTGGCGCGTTAGGTAAAGCAGATAGGCGGCTTGACTGATATCAACGGTGGTGATCACTTTCGTTGCTCCCTTTTTAGGTGCAGCCTTTTTTGCTGCGGACTTTACTGCCTCCTTGACCTTCTTTTCAGCGGCCTTCACCACCTTTTTGGCAGCTTTCTTTTTCACAGTCTTCTCGGCAACTGATTTCTTAACAGCTTTCCTTACTACCCTCTTGGTAGCAACCTTCTCCGAGGCAGCGGCCTTCCTGACAGTCTTCTTTTTCGCGGGCATAGCATTCCGTCAGCAGGGAAAATACCAAGAGCAATCGAAATTGCGAAAGAACCCTTAAATCATTTTTTACTCCCGATGAAATCCGCTCATCCGGCTAATTTCTGAGACTAAAGCGAGCCAAAAACCCCTCGAAGACGAATTTCGAGAACGTCACCACCAGGAGAATTCTGCGTACCAGCTAAAATCCTGCCCACAAATTGATCTATCACCATGGAAACCCGCTCCTGAAGATGATCTCGGCGCATTTCAGACTCCGCGAGGAGCATTCCACAAGCCATCACGCGCTTCTGATTCACCTGTCCGTTTAATGGAGTCGAGAATTCGTCTAACTTTGCACGCACCATTCCGCACTTTCGATCCGTCATCACTAACTCTTCCTTAAGACGACTAAATTTCCAGAGCTCTTCATCAAGAAATTCTCTCACAGTCACCCAGCATCTTGGATCTTCGCTAGCCGATTGTAACATTTCACGACACTGTGTGATCACATGGGTAATCGTTTTCGCTGAAAACTCATCCTTTAGACTAAGTTCACCCTCTTCAGGCTCTTGAAAGCAATTTGCTAAAACCTTGCTAATTTCTTCAACCTTGCCACCCTCATTTGAGCTTTTCTGACTAAAGAGAGACTCTCCCCTCACTGCGAATTCAGCGAGAGATTGGTTCGTTTCAAAAGA
>JBDNAG010000298.1:0-5376 GCA_039768565.1 Akkermansiaceae bacterium
ACGCTGTGTTATTGTCTACTTTGGATCATATGGACTGATCTGTTACGATCACGATGGCAAAGAGCTTTGGGAAAAGGCGATCCCAACTCCAAAGACCTTGTATGGCATGGCGACTTCGCCAATTGGATTTGGAAAAACGGTGATCATAGTTCTCGATGACGACCGGAACTTGCCCGAAAGTCAGCTGAGTCGTTCCAAGGTGATCGCTTGCGACAAGGAAACGGGAAAAGAAATTTGGGAGGCGGCTCGTCCTTTCTCCCGCAGCGGGTGGTCGACTCCGATCATCTGGAATCACAAAGACGGATTGGATCTCGTCGTTTTGGGAGATGGGCGACTTAATGCTTATGACCCGGCGACAGGGGAGGGGAAGTGGTTCACCACCGGCTTTTCACGCGAGACGATCGCGGTTCCGGTTGCCAATCGAGATCATGTTTTTGGGTCTTCATCACGGCGGGGTGGTGATGGCGACGAAAATACGAACCCGAAGCCGTTCTGGAGTGCGATTTTACCCTTTGATAAAAATAAAAATGGTAAGATTGAGAAGTCTGAGATGACGCCTCCTTTCACCTTTCCTTTTCGGCCGGAGCTTCCCCTCGGTCATCCCGGGTTTGGCTTTCCCATGCCCGAGGATCCAAAGAAGCGTGAAGAGCGTGTGGATTGGATCTTGAGTTGGTTTGATAAGGACAAGGATAGCGCCTGGAGTGAGGAGGAGTTTATGAAGGGTTTTAGAGGTAAGCCTGGCAAACCACAGCTCATGGCTGTTCGCCCGGGCGGATCGGGTGATGTCACCGGGACGCATTCGAGTTGGTCAGCCAATCGCAACATTCCCGAGATTCCCTCGCCACTTCTTCATGATGAAATTATCTACCTGATTCGAGCGGGAGGGGTGCTCGCGGCGATTGACGCCAAAAACGGAAAAGTCGTTTATCGGAACAAAATTTCCAGCCTTGGGGGGCAGTGTACTTCCTCTCCGGTGTGTGCCAATGGGCACCTCTATCTTGTTGCGAGTCATGG
This sequence comes from Akkermansiaceae bacterium, assembly GCA_039768565.1. Lineage (GTDB taxonomy): Bacteria > Verrucomicrobiota > Verrucomicrobiia > Verrucomicrobiales > Akkermansiaceae > SW10. The sequence goes on from JBDNAG010000298.1 coordinate 1,015, forward strand.
AGTTGTCTCGGTTGTCACGACTGGCAGGGATTTTACGGAAATCCATTCCTATGATCTTGGTGAGGAGTCAGAGACCACTCCCGCCATCGATCGTGATTCAATTTACATTCGCACAGAGAGGCATTTGATCGCTTTCCGGAAATCGAAGTGATGTTTTTTATCGAAGACGGAGGAATGCTGGATATCTTTTCCCAACGAGAAATCGCTGCAAATGGCAGAGCCTACTGAATCCAAAACTAGTTCATGTGCGACCTCGCCAGCGACTCATAGTGTGGGTGCGCTTGCGAAGGGCTTGCGTTTGATTGTTCCTATCCTATTTCTAGCTGCCGGTTGGTTTGCATTTGGTTACTGGATAAAGCCGGAAGCTCGGGAGAAGCGATCACCTGGTTTACCCCAGTTGCCAAAGACCAAAGTCATCGAATTAAATGTCGTTGATTTTGAACCGCAAATCGAGACCAATGGTGTCGTTCGGTCGCATAATGAGGTTACTCTCACCTCACAAGTGGGAGGGCAGATTGTGGCAACCCATCCTCAGTTTGAAGATGGAGCTTACTTTAAGAAAGGGTCAGTTTTAGTTGAACTGGATAAGGCGGATTTCAAGACGGCAGTTGCGAGTGCCAAATCGCAACAAGCTCAGGCGCTTGCCCTGCATGCCCAGGAGCAGACCCGGGCTAAGCAGGCCCGCTTGGACTGGGAGGATCTTGGCTATAAAGAGGAGCCCAGTGATCTTGTATTGCGCGTTCCGCAGTTACGCGAAGCAGAGGCACGTGTGGAAGCTGCCACGGCCCAATTGGAGCAGGCCGAGCGTGGTTTGGAGCGTTGCCAGATTCTCGCTCCCTTCGACGGTCGCGTGAGGCAGCGCTTGGTCGGAGTCAGTCAGACCATTGGTGGTGGAACGGCACTCGGATCGATCTTTGCCGTGGACTACGCAGAGGTTCGTTTACCCATTGGGGCCAGCCAGATGCGTTTTCTGAAATTGCCGGAGGAGGCAAGCGACCTGCCGATGAAGATCATTCTGCGCGATGCCTTAGACAAGAACAACAAAATCGAGTGGGAGGCATTGATTGTTCGAACAGAAGGGGCCTTGAATGAAGAATCGCTTGATCTCTTTGCCATCGCCCGCATCGACGACCCCTTTGGGCGCAAGTCTGGTAAGGCACCGCTTCGGATCGGACAGCCGGTTACGGCGAAGGTTCCTGGCCTTCTTTTGGAGAAGGTGGTTGCGATCCCTCGCGAAGCGGTCCGCCAGTTGTCACAGATTACGGTTGTTGATCGGGAATCGCATATCATCAGCAAGCGAGCTGTGACACCACTCTGGGAAAGCGATACCCATTTGATCGTTAGAGACGAGTCTCTTATCGATGGCACTCTGCTCGCAACTGCCTTTCTCGTTTATACCCCGGATGGCACCAAGGTTGAAATCCTTCCTGATCCTTCTTCGGAAGGTGAACCCCCGGTTGCCATCACTGGCAACAATGACACAACCGCCCAATGATCCGCTGGTTCGCCAACAATGGCATCGCAGCCAACCTGTTAATGTTCGCCATCCTGGCGGCGGGCTTTAATGCGGCATGGAATAAGGTGCCGCTAGAGGTTGTTCCCGAATCAAGTGCTTGGGAGATTGTCTACATGGAGATGCCCTACCGGGGAGGGACGCCGAAGGATATTGAGGAGAATGTGTTGATCCCCGTCGAGCGAGCTTTGGAGGGAATCAGTGGCATTCGCGAAGTCAACTCCGACGCCATGCCCGGGATGGCGAAATTTTACTTTAGGGCCAAGGATGGCGTCGATCTGGACAAGCTACTCGATGAGATCAAGAGTCGCGTTGATACGATCTCGACATTTCCCGGCGAGACCGAAAGGGCAAAGATCATCATTCCTGATTCGAGCGGTCGTCTGCCGGTTTTGAGTGTGGCAGTGACTGGTGAACTAGATGAGGCGGCCTTACTGCAAGCGACGAAGAAAGTGCAGCGGGAGATTCTTGAGTTGGATGGCGTGAGCAGGGCCGATATTCAGGGCGTCAGAAGGACCGAAATTTCGATCGAGGCTGACTTGGCTAAACTGCGCGCCTACGAGCTGACTTTCCGGGAACTTGCCGATGCTATTCGTAACTCATCGGTCAATCTGACTGCGGGGACGATCCGTAGTGAGAGTGGGCGTCTCGTCGTGAAGACACGTGGGCAGGCTTACGAGGCCGCCGAATTCGAGAAGATTCCGATCAGAGCCGCCAATGGGTCGGATGTCATGCTCGGAGAAGTCGCTAAAGTGAATGACGGGTTTGAGGAAGATCAAAAGATCGTCGAATTCAACGGACGGTCCGCGATGTTTATCCAGGTCCGGCGTGCACGTGGCGAGGATGCCATCGAGATTTCTGATCGTGTTAAGGAATACGCTTCAACCCGCGCACCCGAGGGGACGCACCTATACACATGGAACGATAGTTCGCTATCGATCCGAGGTCGCCTTGGAACGCTAACTAGCTCGCTTCTCCAAGGATGCGTTTTGGTGTTTTTGATTTTAGGACTGTTCCTACGTCCGCAGGTCGCGTTCTGGGTCGTGCTCGGCATTCCGATTAGCTTCGCTGGCGGAGTCCTGATCATGTCGATGGATCTGCCATTTTTTGAGATCTATCCAGTCACTGCCAATGTGATGAGCTTGTTTGGATTCATCATCGTGCTCGGGGTGGTGGTTGATGACGCCATTGTAACCGGCGAAAATGTCTACTCAAAGTTGCGAACCGGTATGGATCCGCTGGAAGCATCTGTGCTGGGTACAAAGGAAGTGGCAGTTCCCGTGACATTCGGAATCCTAACCACAATTGCGGCCTTCGTGCCGCTGTCGCATGTCAGTGGAGGGTGGGGAGACTTTGCCAAACAGATCCCGCCAGTCGTGATTCCTGTGCTCTTGTTTTCCCTAGTTGAATCCAAACTTATCCTGCCTTCACACCTGAAGCACGTGCGGCCAAGAGGAAAAAATATTGGAGTCTTCGGTCGCTTTCAAAAAAAGTTTGCTGACGGGATGGAGTGGTTTGTTGACCATGCCTATACTCCGATTTTGAAGGTGGCTGTGGTCCACCGCTGCTCGGTCTTGGCGCTCTTTGTTGCTCTTGCTATGGCGATGATCGGATACTGGGCTGGCGGTCGAATGGGGTTTGCCTCGTTTCCGTCAGTCGAGAATTTACGGATCTCTGCGGATCTGAATTTGCCCAATGACCTGCCCATTGAGCGAACACACGCCTATGTTGAGCGTATTACCGCTGCCACCGAAATTCTGAAAAAGGAATATACTGATCCTGGGACTGGCGAGACCCTGATCCGCAATGTAGCGCGGGTCACTGGGTCCTCTGACTTCGAAGGTCGTGCCGACTCATCACGGGGCAAGGTTGTTGTTGAGGTGATGCCTCCGGGCGAACGTTCAGAGCCCGGGCCGACGAATGCCGAGATCGCGAAACGCTGGGCTGAGTTGGTAGGCGAGATCGAGGAAGCAGATTCGTTTTACATTCATGCTGAAATCACCGGGAAGGGGCGGCGTGAAGAGGAGCGGGAAAACGCCGTTAGTGGTGAGCCGATGGAACTCGAACTTCGAGGGCCGAATTCGGAGGCGAAGAATCAGATTGCCGAGGAGATTAAGAAATTGATGCGAGGATATGACGGCATCAGTGGGTCGTGGGCGCAAGTCAACCGAGGCCAAGATGAAATTGAATTCACTCTAAAGCCTCGTGCCGCAGAGCTTGGGATTACCCAGGGGCTTCTTGCCCAACAAGTGCGGCAGGCTTTTTATGGAGAAGAGGCCCAAAGAATTATTCGAAATAGTGAGGAGATCCGCATCATGCTTCGGTTGCCCAAAGACGCGCGAAGGTCGCTCCATACCTTATCGAGGTTGAAGATTCGTTCTCCAAGAGGCGCTGAGGTTCCACTGAGAACGGTAGCTGACTTTAAGTTTACCAAGGCTCCGACTTTCGTCGAGCGAAACGATGGTGCCGAGGTGATCCGGATCGGGGGCATGCCGGAGAACGATGGGGTCGATATCGTCGGTATTGCTGAAGAACTCGAGCCCGAGATTCGTGAACTCACCGACAAGGTGGAGGGGCTTTCTTTTCTTTGGACTGGTTACGTTGCTGAGCACGAGGAGTCGGTGAAAAAGACCTGGCTCAACGCCGCCTTTTTGCTCTTCGCGCTATATGCGTTATTGGCGATTCCATTTCGTTCCGCGCTGCAGCCAATCTACGTTTTACTGGCAGTGCCATTCGGGGTAATTGGTGCTTTGCTCGGGCATTTGATCATGGACATCACACCCAATTTTCTCTCGGTCTTCGGAATGCTTGCGCTTGCCGGGGTGGTTGTAAACGACTCGCTGGTGATG
>JBDNAG010000063.1:0-16042 GCA_039768565.1 Akkermansiaceae bacterium
AGTGCTGCTTTCGTCAATGCTGGTTCCATTACCCTCCTCATGGCTTCTGCCGACTCCTTCGATCAGGAGAAAATTGGTAACATGACCGAAAAGCGTAAGTCTGTCATTAAGAAGGCGACAAAACTTACCAGCAGCCCCCTCTAGGCTCTGCCGGTAAAGCGAAAAAATTAATCGATAAACCCGGGCCGTCTCAAGCGGCTCGGGTTTTTCTTTGATCCAAAGCTCCCGGGCACCTCTAACATTTTTTCGCATTTCCCGGTTTTCATCCTCCCAGCCTCATCTATGTTCCACTCGTTATGAGTATCAAAGTTGGCGATCAAGCCCCTGATTTCTCCCTCGTCGGACTCGGCGAGGGTGGTCCTGAAGTTGTCACTCTCTCCGAAATCACCGGCGAGCAGAACATCCTTCTTCTTTTTGTCCCCATGGCCTTTACCGGTGTATGCACCCAAGAGTTTTGTGAAATCTCCGCCGGACTAGGAGCCTACTCCGATCTGAACTGTAAAGTCCTTGGAATTTCTGGTGACAATCCATTCGCACAAGCCGCCTGGGCCGAGAAAGAGGGCATCAGCCTCAAGCTCCTCTCCGACTATGATCACAAGGCCACCGAAGCCTATGGCATCGCTTATGACCAATTCCTCCCCGAGAAGAACCTAACCATGGGTGGGGTTCCCAAGCGGTCCGCTTTCCTCATCGATAAGGCGGGTGTCGTACAATACGCACAGGTCAATGACAGCCCAGGCGATCTCCCTGATTTCGAGGCGATCCAGGCCAAGCTCAGCGAGCTTTCCTAGTTCACTTCTTCCAAATTCCAACCCGCCCTCCCCTAGCGGAGCGGCGGGCTTTTTTTGCCCCAAAAGTCAATCTACCTCGGTCAAATCCACCCCAAAAAAATCACTCATCACCTGTCGGTAGGTTTCCTTCTTAAAATCGGGCACCCACGACAAGTTAAACTCATGGGGCCGAATCCACTTTGCTGCTCGAAACTCACGAGGCTCCTGCATCAAATTCACCTCGGGCGCTCCTTTATTTACTTCACAAAGAAAGTAAGTTTGCTCCTGCCCCACAAACTTCGCCTTATGAGGAGGTTTGTTTTTTTGCGCCCCGGGCGGAAAATCATATCGATAGCCGCCTTTCGAGCGTTCGATTTCGTAATCATCGGACTTCAGACCAATCTCCTCTTCCACCTCCCTCAGAATCGCGGCTTCCACCGATTCTCCCTCATCCACACCTCCCTGGGGAAATTGCCACGCCCCTGGATTGAGCAATCTCTCACACACCAGAAGGTCTCCTTCCCCGTTGATCATCAGGGCCGCCACATTTGGTCGATACTCATCCATGCCCTCAGAGTAATGAAACGAGTTCCCATTTCAATCCGTAGCCCTCTTGAAATTCAGACTTTGACGTCTGCCCCGGATCAAACGATATTCCCGGAACAATGAAAACTACCCCGTTCCTCTTCGCTTTCGCATTTTCAGCCCTTTCGGTCGCCGCCCAAACCACTCCGGTTCCCGGTGGCCGCCAAACCCCTGCCGAGCAGCAGGAACAGCAACGTGAACAGGATGAAAAAGATCAGGAGGCACTTGAAGGAGTCAACGACGACGAGAACCGTAAACGTCGTTGGGAATGTAGCCTCCCCGGTGGCGAATACTCCGTGAACCTTGGCGCGATCACCTCCGTCAGCAAACACTCCTACGTTCTCGACGGCACCCTCCTTGTGACCGAGGTCACTGTCGACACCACCGGCACCGCCCTTGCCCGCTTTTACTACATTGAGCCTATCACGAAAGACACCACCTTCAACGCTCTTGCCCGACTTCAAAAGCGCACCGAGGAACTTCGCAACCGTGGACAAAAAAGAACCGGCACCAAGGCCGATGAAATGGCCCAGAAAAGCTACCCGACCACAACGCACGCACGCACCATTGAGTTTCGCATCATGAGCGAAGTCGAACTCAATGCTCTTTACAGCTCCCTCTACCGTGCCTGGAACAGCGGAAAAGGACGCACCTTCCGCATTCAATAAATCAGAATATTTCTTCGAGGAATTTGAAATATTATCACTTGCAGATTCGTCTGACCGACACAACCTTCCACACACCATGAAGCAATTCACCACCACCCTCTTCGCTGCCGCTCTCACGCTAGCCCCTGCGACTCTTTTCGCTGCGCCCGACGACACAACCACCGCAAAGAAAGAGGAGAAGAAGGCCGATCAAGAAGTCACCATTGAGGCGAACGATCAAATGCAGTTCAACAAGAAGGCTTTTGAAATCAAAGCCGGCGAGACCGTCAAACTGACTCTCAAGCATGTTGGTAAGCTTCCTAAAGTCGCCATGGGTCACAACATCGTCATCCTCAAGAAAGGCACCAACCTTGCAGGTTGGGCCAGCAAGGCCATGACTGCCGCTGCCACCGACTACATCCCAGCGGACGAAGTCTCAAAGAAAGCTGTCGTTGCCCACAGCAAGGTTCTCGGCGGCGGTGAGACCGACTCGATCACCTTCAGCATCAAAGACGCCGGAGAGTATCAGTATCTCTGCAGCTTTCCCGGCCACTTCGCCCTGATGCAGGGCAAGATCACCGTGAAATAGTTATTACAGACTCAATCCTTTTCAAAAACGCGGCACTTTTCGGAGTCCGCGTTTTTTCGTTTTAACGTCTTCCCTCAAAAGCACGCGACAGAGTTAACTCATCGGCAAATTCCAATCCTCCGCCAGCCGGAAGGCCTTGAGCCAAACGCGTGACCCGGCAGCCTGTGCTTTCCAGCACTTCACAAAGATAGTTTGCCGTCGCTTCCCCTTCCACGTCCGAGCTGGTTGCAAGAATGACCTCCGTCCCGGGGTTCTCACGAACACGGCGAACCAAACCTCCAATTCGGAGATCTTCCGGGCGCACATCATCTAGAGGCGAAAGCTTTCCCCCCAGACAATGATAAAGACCTCGGAACACTCCCGACCGCTCGATGGGCAGAACATCCGTGGGTTGCTCCACGACACAGAGAACCTGGGTATCTCTCCCCTGCTCGCTGCAAACAGCGCACCCCGATTGACCGGTAAAGAACCCACATGTCGGGCAGGCCTTCACAATTTCATGACAATCCTTAAGAGCACCGGACAGGTCCATCGGCGCCGCCTTGGGGTTCTGCAGCAGATAAACGGCAATCCGCTCTGCACTTCTCGGACCGACACCCGGCAGACGCTTTAATTCTCCGACTAAAGACCGGACTTCGGAAGGATACTCAACCTTGGCCATCTGCGCGATTCGAGTTTTGCTGGGTCAGATGTTCCCCTTCTTCAAGGCGGATGACGTTTTCAGCATCGTCTTCCCCCCCCCCTTCGCAGGGCATGCGGTGGGTCCGAGCGTAAATGGTCGCGGAGAACCAAGACCAGATTACAGCCAAAATTAAGCCGAATGGTTTCCAGAAAATGCCCCAGACGGCAAAGGCCGGTGCGAGTGTGAGACTCAAAAATACTGCCGAAGCTCCCAAGATCGTTCTTCGCCCTCCTCCGGGCGTCCCCAAAATCGCGGCAATCAAGCCAAAGGAAGCAGCCGCTGTGATCAAAATCCCAATAATTCCGGGCAGGCCCATCTCAGCCCGGATCTCAAGGGCATTTGCAGCCCACAGTCCCCGCATTAATTGGTACACACCGTCAAAGGCACCCATCAACTCAGTCGCAGTTCCGAAAAGAAAGGAAACGAGACTGAAGGTAATCAACGGCACCGGAACGTGTCCGGTCGGCTTTGCGGTTTGGGGCATTGTTCTGGAGTCAGAAGTATCAAAAATAACGTCATCGTGAAAGAGTTTTGCCCTACCGATTTTGAGCTCTTTAATCAATATCCGGGTATCCACAACCTCTAGTCGCCTTGGAAAATCCACCAAAGACAAGAAACTTGAGAACATCTCCCACACCATGGAACCAAGTGATGTCGGCTTTCACACTGAGATTATCTAACTTGCCTGCAAAGCTATTGTTCGGTGCAAAAGTGCGACTCGAGGAGAAAGTCATCGAGAAAAGGCTTCATCTCCATTTAATCTCTAAAGGAAAAGCGTTCCCGGGTTACCGGGAACGCTTGAAAAATTGGATACTTAAAGATTGGGAGATCTATTCCTCAATCACCCTGTAAAAGGCCCGCCCCTCGGGTGCAGAGATCGCCGGTGAATTCGTCTGGTCGCCGCCCGAAACAATCCCTGTTTCGACGGCCTCGAAAGTCGCCAGATCGGAAGAACTCTCGACGGTATAAGTTCTGCCAGGCGCAGAATCAAAGGTCAGGACCACTGTTCCGGCCTCTTGGTTAAGATCTAGATTCGTAATCACCAGAGCTGACTCAGGCCCACCGGTGAACAAGGTGTCGTTGTAAAAAGTCAGCCCCTTGTTGGCATTGATCGCGCCCGAAGCAAAAGTGATTCCGGTCAACGCTACATTCATCCCATCGCCCGCCATGTTTCCACTGGCAACACCAAACGCAGAGCCATTAGTTCCGGTCCAATCACCACCCAGGGGTTTGAAATCAGAAGCGACCAAAATACCGTTCAGATAGATCGAAATGACAGAGTCTCCGTTTTCGTCAGCAACATCGTAGGTTACGATCACTGCTATCTCATCGTCGGCGATCTGTTCCGCGGTGAGGGTGTGAGTGGCCACGGCAAGCTCAAAGCCGCCACTTCCGGCCCCTCGAAAAACAAGGTTATTGCCAGCTTCATAGACCAGTGAAATACCAACGGTTGCTCCACCGGTTTCAAATAGCACCTCTCGTTGCCCGTCAAGCTTCTCTTCAAAATCTACAAACATTCTGAAACTCCCATCGAGGGTGTCCGAAGCCCCGAAAAGAGCATCAAATGAGGTTCCCGTGCCGAGCGTCCCAAGGTTTGCAGAAGGAGTTCCCACTTCATCCGCCAGCGGAAGACTATTAAAATCGTCGGGATCGGAACCCGCACACACCTCAAAGAAATCCCCAAAACCATCAAAGTCCGTATCCGCGATCAGAGGATTGCTGGATGGGTTGCCATTCACTTCCTCGCCATCGGTCAAGCCATCTGCATCGGTATCCGGATTATTCACATCAGTCGGCTCAGCGAGAGCCAGTTCGACATCATCATCCAACCCATCCGCATCGGAGTCGGCCAAGGTTGGGTTACTCCCTGCATTCAATTCTTCCAGATTCGTCAACCCGTCATTATCGTTGTTGTCCGTAGGGCCCTCCGAGAGATCGCCAAAGAAGGTCGTCTCCCAGAAGTCTGGCAGCCCATCAAGATCGGTGTCACTCTCCGTGATGGCATTTCCTATTTTAAGATAAGCCTCATCGGCCTCGGCTTCCGTTAAAGCCCGGTCGTAGATCTTGAAGTAGCCAACCGACCCCTGAAAGGTGGTCGTTCCGAGAGGAGCCACTCCACCAGTTCCACCCAGAGCCCCATCGGCAGCGCCTCCAAATCCGGACCACGTGAGCAGACTTGCCCGGCCATCAGGTGCTCCAATGACACCCGTGGTAATCGCAGAATCCACTCCTCCGGCAGATCCTTTGACATACCCATTCACAGTCTGGGTGGCGGAATCAAACGTCACAAGAATCTGGACGAAGTCAGTCAGGTTGATCAGCGAGAAAGGCACATCCAGATCAACCGTGTTCACGCCGCCCGTGCTGTGAAGAATTCGAACCGTAGACCTGTTCATCAGAATGGCAGATCCTTCAAGCGGCCCTCCGGTTTCAAAAATCACCTGATAGTCGTCACCGAGTGAGCCAGGCTGAACCCAAACTTCAAATGAAGTATCCTGTAATGGAAACCCAAGGCCCATATCCCCACCGGTAGTAGCGGCAGGATTTACCCGACCAATCGCAGCGGTGAGGCTGTTGGCATCTGAGCTCAGCCCGGTCATCAAATCACCACCTGTGATGTCGAAATTTTTTCCACCCACTGAATCAAGAATTGCTCCACTGGTTTGATTCGGAAGCGAAGGATCCCAAAGATGAATCACGGCAGCCTCAAGCGCATCGACAAGCACTTCGACCGATGCATCAACGCTGCCGGTTTCATTGGTTGCGGTCAGCGTATAGATTGTCGTTACCGCCGGGGAAACTACAATATTCCCCACGGCAGAAACAGCTCCCGGCTCTGGACTAATAGTCACAGCGTCAGCGCCAGAGACGTCCCAAGTCAGCATTGTTGATTCGCCGGGAGCAACAAGAAGCTCGTTTCCAGAGAACAAGTTAATCTCGGGAAGTTCGTCCACAACCACGGTCACTTCACTCATAACCGTAACATCATCTTTCACCGCAGAGAGTATGTAAGTCGTCGAAGCAGCAGGTGAAACGATAGTTTCGGTCAGCGCCGTGACGTCAACCCCACCAGGATCCAGCGTCAGCGTGTCAAAATTCGAAGCAGTCCACCCAATCGTGCTGGTAGCACCGGCTGAAATAGCAGCGGGAGCCGCCATCAGGGAATCGATTTTAGGACGCTCGGAATCAGAGGTAAGGGTCAGGGTGACCACATCGTTACTCCCCGAGCCATAGTCAACGTTGAAAGTGTATCCCTGGCCATTGGTAAAGGATTCATTCTGCGCAAACATCCCGCTCAGAGTAGTGTATTCCATCAACACCCATGAATCATTCAAAGCGAAATCACCTTCCAATGTCACCTTAAGATTCGCGGCCAGATCAATACTCAGATTGAGCCCCTGGGTGTTCGATCGCTCCAGTGACCCGACATTCTCACCATCGATTACGAAGGACAATATACCGTTCGCTCCAATCGTACTGGGGTCAGTTGAGTTAAAGAGATTACAATCTCCCGTTGGCAACATTTCAAAAGTGCCATTGTTCACATTCAGGAACTTGTAAACCTGCATCACTCCTGCCACCGAAACAAAGCCCGTCCCTCCGGAGGAATCTCCGACTGCTAATTGCATCGTCGCTCCCTGACTTCGGTATGTCGCCCCCTCCCGGATCGTAAGCGTGCCGTCTCCTCCGTTGATCCCGACAAAGACCCCGCTGTCACCGCCGTGAGCACCGCTCAAGGTTCCACCGGATACATCAACACTTCCTACATTTCCGGCGCCCGATCCAATCTCAATCCTGAGAGGATTATCGGTGTTGGCCGTTCCGGTATTCCGGTCAACAATCGCATTGGCATTCACCACTGCGGTCTGATTGTCGGGAGCAACAATTCCGGTATCCCAGTTGGTTGGATCCAGCCAATCACCGTCATTAATAAAGATGCTCGTCTGAGCCGAAAGAATCCCAGAACCGAGGGACAAAAGAAGAAATAGTTTTTTCATAAGTTCCAGTATGTGAGGATATACCACACAGAAAACCATGGGCCACGTCAAGGAATCAGAACATCAAGCAAAAACGGTCTGCGAGACAACCCCAGCAACAACCGAGATTTGATCCCCATTCACTTCGAAACGGGAACACTCCGCCCATCCTCGCGATATTTCTTCAAAAGAGCCTCTAGTTTTTCAACCACCGCGGAATTTTCGGCAGATACATTTTGGGTCTCACCCGGATCATTTTCCAAATCATAGAGCTGAACTTTGGGCAAATCCTTATAGAGCGCCTTCTCGGCAGGCTTTGGGCTACTCCATCCTCCGGAGTGGGGAGCATCGATCAACTTCCACTTGCCCCGGCGAATCGCAAAAGTCCCATTAATGGAGTGGTGGACCGTTGCCTCTCGAACCGGCTTTTCGGACTTTCCGAGGAGGTTTGGCAACATGCTCACGGAATCCTCACCCGCTTCTTCAGGAAGCTTTTGCTCAAGAACCTCAGCCATCGTCGCCATCAAATCGGTCAGGCAGGTCGGGTCATCACAAGTTGACCCGGCCTTTACTCTGGCAGGCCACCTTACGATAAAAGGAACCCGGTGACCTCCCTCGAAAATATCCGCTTTATGACCACGAAAGATATAGCTGGGATCATGCCCTTGCTTTTCCAACTCCGCGAAGTCCGCCTCGGGCGAGCATCCGTTGTCACTCGTGAAAATGAACAGGGTATTTTCGTCAACTCCCGCATCCTTCAGGGCATTGAGAACCTGCTTCACCGTATCGTCGGTCATCGTCACAAAGTCCGCATAGGCACTCTCCAAACCACTCTTCCCCTTAAACTCGGGCGTTGGAAGCACCGGCGTGTGAGGAGAAGGTAAAGCGAGATACAAAAAGAACGGCTTTTCTCCCCTTGCCTGTTCCTTGACATACTTCACCGCACGCCGCGTCAGATTTGGCAGCACGTCTTCGTGATCAAAATCCGGCGATGTCGGTCCCGTTCGCCACCAACCATTCTTGGTCTCTTCCTTGGTCCGCCCCGTCTCTTTTGTCGGAACCGCTGTGGGCATTCCATTTTCCACCCAAACGTAAGGCGCCATATCAAGCGATCCACAATGACCATAGGAATAATCAAAGCCTTTCTCTTTTGGGCCATTTTCAACCGGCTTGGTAAAATCCACCACCTTGCCCTTCTTAGCCCAGTCCCAACCAAGGTGCCACTTCCCAATGAAGGCGGTATGATAGCCCTGCCCCTTTAAAAACGAAGGGACAGTCATGCGTCCCTTCTCAATAAGATGATTCGAGTAACCTCCCAAGACGCTGCGCTTCAAGCGAGACCGAAAAGCATAGCGCCCGGTCAAAACTCCATAACGGGTCGGGGTGCAAACTGACGAGTTGGAATGAGCGTCGGTAAAAACCATTCCTTCTTTTGCCATGAGATCAGAACCCGGCGTGGCAATCTCACCTTCGGGATTTCCACTTCTGAGATCTCCGTAGCCCAAATCATCGGCTAGAATATAAACAACATTCGGCTTGGCTGGATCTGCCAGGACAATTCCAGGGAGCACGGAAACAAAAGTAATCAGAAGAGACTTCATCATTTAAAAAGGATCGGGGTTAAAAAAACAGCCACCTCGTTCGAGGTGGCCGTCTGTATAAATAAAGTCAGCTTAGACGGGAAGCTTCCACTTCTCGCGGGAAGGCTGATTGATCAGAGCATTGGCAGCATCATTGCCCTCAAACTGCATCTTCTTTGGATCAAACTTCAGATTGGTATTCAAGCGATGTGCAATCTTACCAAGATTAATGAGCGTACAGGAATTGAAACCGTTCTGTTCATTGAGCGCGAACTTCTTCTTCTCACGAATTGCCTGATGGAAATCAGTCACCTGCGCAGCAGGCTCGGGAAGAGTTTTCACCTTTTCAGCAAAGCCTTTCACATCAGACTTGAAGCCCTTGAAGATCTTGCCTTCAGAGCCTTCGATAAAGGCGGCATCCTTGTCCTTATTTTCACCATCGAGTACGATGGTCGTTCCATCTGCATACTTGTAAGTGATACGGCGCCAGGTTCCAACCGCGTCTTGATCCTGCGGATCGGCATCAATCTCCACCGAAACCGGAAGCTCGTTATCCTTACCTAAAATATACTGCACGGGATCAAGGTAATGTTGCCCCATATCACCCAGGCCACCCCCATCATAATCCCAGTAGCCCCGGAATGTTCCGTGGGTCCGGTGCGCGTTGTAGGGCTTGAAAGGTGCAGGCCCGAGCCAGAAATCGTAGTCAAAGTGGTCCGGGACTGGTTGCGCCTTCAGGTTGGTCTTACCCACCCAGTTGAACTTCCAGTTGAATCCGGTCACTCCCGAAAGCGTAACCTTGTATGGTCCGGGCCCAATCACCCCCCCATCAACGGCTTTCTTAACCTGGCGCGCAGTGACACCGGAACCATAGAAGTTCGATTTAAAACGGAACCAGGTATTGAGGCGGAAGGCCACACCCGCGTCCTCGACCGCCTTCTTCATCGCCATGCCCTCACCAATCGTACGGGACATTGGCTTCTCTCCCCAAACAGCTTTACCGGCCTTCGCCGCCGCAATCGCCATGTAGGCGTGCCAATGAGGAGGTGTGCATGTATGGATAATGTCAATGTCATCCCTCGCAATAATTTCACGGAAATCATGGTAGCCTTTGGCATCCTTATTCCCTTTTCCTTTGGCCTTCTTCAATTGCCCGGCGAGCCTATTTGAATCAACATCGCACATCGCGAGGATTCTGCCGGGCATACCAAGGTGTGCGTTGCTGATCCCTCCGCAACCAAGGAGGGCGCGGGTCAGCTCGTTTGAAGGAGCGGTCTGGCCATTGAGACCGAGGACGCGACTTGGCACGATGGACACAGTCGCAAGCGAAGCGAGGCCACCGATAGCTTTCCGGCGGGAAATTTTGTTACTGGATGATGAATTCACGATAGAACTTGGTTACGGCGCAGCATGATTCAATTTGTCATTTTTGCGTTCTTTCGTAAACTTCGCCAAAACCGCTTCGTAAGCCAACGCCCCTTCTCATGACCATTTTCCACCTCGTGGCCCCTGCCGTTTTCGCCTTTTGTGCCTCTCTCGCCTTTTCTGCTCCAAATGGCGACGACCTTCTCATCGCAACGACCAAAAGACACCTTGGCAGAGCCAACATCGACCTGAACGGCAAATTCGCAAAAGCGATTCTTTCATCCAAAGACTGGCAACACGAATTCCTCGACTCTGGCCCCATCGATCAGCCCGCAGAATCCATCAAGATCCTTTCCGAACTCTGGCTAGCCGATCCCGGAATTGCTACAGACTCCATCGACCGGGGCATGGCCACCGCTTGCGCCCTCGAGTCACCCCGCCGTAAATGGACCATCAATGACGTCCTCCCCCGCTACCAATTCTTCAGCGACAAGTGGAAGCAAGGCCTCCTTAATATCATGTATCGCGACCTCTCGGTCTTCGAACGACGTTACCTCGCCCGTGGGGTTCAGCACACTCGCTTCAATACCCTCGCCTCGATGCAATATCACAACGATGAGGTCTGCCTCCCCTCCGACAAATACACCGGTGCCTGCTGGTATGCCCGTTGGATTCTTCACAATCCTTTCGGCGACTCCATCCATGGCCCGCTCTACTATGCCCCTTACCTAAATGCCTGGGACAACTACGCCGAGATTGTTCGCAACATCGGCGGAGTCTGTGGCTCCCTCTCCAACTTCGGAGCTGCCGCCGCCGTTGCGAATGGGGTTCCCGCAGTCACCATGGGCGAACCTGGACACTGCGCCTACGCCGTCATGACCAAGCCCGGTCATTGGCAACCCGCATATTCCCTCTCCTGGAAACGAGGGCTTCACACCTCATTTCACGGCGAATCGTGGGGATGGCATATACTTGTCACTTCCGCCCAGCAAGACATCGAATCATCCCGAAGATCCGGTAATCTCCGCCGCCTCGCACGCCACTATTCAGAAAAAGATCAACACGCGAAAGCTCGCGAAACAATCGCCATCGCCCGCCAAAAACATCCCGCTTCGTGGCCCAACTGGACCCTCTCCGCCGACATCCTTGAAAACGGAAAAGCCATCCCTTCCGACTGGAAGGCCCTCCATACCGACGTCCTCAAACACCTCGCCCCTCTCGGAGGAGAACCCGCCTTCCATTTCCTCCATAAACACGTCTACCCCAAGGTTCTCGACTCCAGTGATTCCGGACAAACTCAAAAAGTCCTCGCCTCCGCCCACCGCGCCCTCGAGAGCTGGGGCACCGGACGCTGGGATTTCCAACGCACCCTCAGAGAACAACTCACACTCTTCGGCAAAGACACGGCCGCCCAGGATCAGTTCATGGCCGGTCTCTTTGCGCTGCACTCTGAGAAAAATGTCTTCACCGCCGATATCCTTGCTCTCCAACTTGATCGCACCAAGTCCGACCAAAAGCGCTTCCAGTCATTCATCGGCTCCATCAGCAACTCTCTCGCTAAAAACGCCACCTCAAACGACGGCGACCAATACAAGAAAGTCATCGAAACCCTGGCACGCTCCGTCCTTCCCAAAGCAGCCTCCTCCGGTGACAAGGAAACCTTCCAGGCGATCGGAAAACTCACCGCCGGAATCTTCGAAAAACAGTCCGTCTCACCTGAAAAATTCCCCGGTATCCTCCTCAGTTCCGGCGGCACTTTCGCCATCCAGCAACCGGGCAACCGCTGGGACAATCCAGCCCGCCACTGGGGAGTCATCGAAGAACACGGTGGCGACTTCCACACCAATATCACCCCGGCCACCGCCACCATTCAACTTGGTAACTACGGCAACCTCACCGGCATTAATATCGTTACACGCAGCGGCCAATTTCAACGTCTCGTCGATGCCGTCCTGCAAACCTCAATCGATGGCAGGGAATGGACTGATGTCCACACCTTCGAGAAACGTGGACAGGTCCACCGCATCGATCTTCGAGGCAAAAAAATCTCCGCCGGCTACGTCCGGGTCATCGACAATGGACAGCCCAGCCTCCACTTCCAAAAATTCCACGTTTACGGCGACAAGAAAAACTAACTTTTGCCAAATATGAGAATCCCCGTACTTCTACTCACGCTAACCTACCTCTGTCCTGGCAAAGCCACCCGCTCGCCCAATTTCGTCGAAGCAACCGCCCTCGCCAAAAAATCTGAACGTCCTCTTGCAGTCTATATTCACGGAAGTTCTTGGCATCTCGCCAGCAAACGCTTCCACGAACTCATTTGGCAGAAAAACACCTTCACCTCGGCCCTCACCGAGCCGCTCCTCCTCACCAATATCGAGGTGAAACAACAGCTCGGAAAAGAAGCCGCCGCCAGGCACTCCGAATCCTTCAAGAACTGGAATCAAAAGACCGTTCGCACCTACCCAGCCATCCAAATTTACGGATCCGATGGCCACCTTCTCCAAACCCTGTCCGGAGCCGAACTTCGCAACCTCGCTTCACCCGACACCCTTGCCCAAAACCTGAACACCTTCGCAAAGCTCGCCCAACAACGTCGGAAGCTCCTCTCCCAAATCGAATCCGCCAAAGACGCTGACAAACTCGAATTTCTGTCCCAACTCGCCGAACTCCCTCTCAACAACGAGCCTAAAATCACCGAACAATTTAAGGCCCTCGACCCCGGAGACCAAACCGGTTGGCAGGCACGCCTTAACTTCAAGAACTGGGACTTCGTCCGCCACATCACTGAACTCGTTAACGCCGACAAATATGACGAAGCACTCGCTGAAATCCAAAAACAGCTCAATGTCTCCGGTCACAGTCCTATTCAACTCGCTCTAATCCACGGAGCCAAAGGCCGCGTCCTCGCTGCCGATGGTAAATTGCCCGACGCCTGGGCAGCTTTCCAAAAAGCCCATCAATGCGATCCCAAAGGCCCCAATGGAATTGCCATGCTGGCTTACGGCAAACGCGTCGCCGGAGTTCCCCTCCGCGCTGCTTTGCCCGACGACTCTTCTCTTCTTGGGAAAGAAATTGGCGAAAACATCTCACGTGACCACGCCACCGTCACACTCTCATCAGCAGCTAGTGACGATCCCACTCAACACCAATTTCTTTTCAAGGGCCCCTTCGCCAAGGTTGGCTACGCCATTCATACCGACGCCGAAAAAGATGCCCACTGCGTCGTCGACCTTCAAGACACTTGCACCATCGAAGCCCTTCGTATCACCAACCGCAAAACTCAAGCCGTCCGCGCTAAAACCCTTACTGCCTGGGCCTCTGACGACCAAAAATCCTGGCAACAGATATGGGCCGCCGAAAAAGCAGAAACCTCATGGGACATCCTTCTCAAAAAACCGATCACTGCCCGCTACCTGAAAGTCGGACTAAACAGTCCCAAACCTGAATATCTGAATCTCCAGGCGATCGACGTTTTCGGCTCCCGCTAGCAATTGCTCTCCCACCCCATGACACGAAGCAGGTCTTGCTACCTCATTCTCATTGCCGTCGTCATATTACTGGGACTCGCGTCGCGCTCTCCATGGGCCGCCGAGGCTCCCCACTTTGTCACGGCTTACGCCGGCGACACCCTCTGGGCTCTCATGGTGTTTTTCATCTTGGGCTTCCTCTTTCCGCGCTCACAAATCCTCCCTCTTGGTCTCGCAGCCCTTGGCATAGCATTTTCAGTCGAATTGAGCCAACTCTACCAGGCAAATTGGATCATCCAACTCAGGGCAACCTGGCTCGGAGCCCTCGCTTTAGGATCCGGATTTCTTTGGTCAGACCTTCTTTGCTATTTGGTCGGAGTCAGCCTTGGTATTGCCTTTGAACATATCCTCAAAAAAAGGCGCCCAGAGCAGCCTGAAAAATTTGCCCACAGGAAATTTGAATGACAAATCAGAACAGTTGCCCCTCAAACCAAAAATTGTTTGCCAAAGCTTCCTGAATCAGCATGGTCCGCCTCTCCCCGGAAGACCCAGATTTTTCAGAAATGCCAGCATACCTCACTCCACTATTCGGCGTTATTGGCCTCGCTCTCGCAGCCTTTATCTTTTTCTCAATCAAAAAGCAAAGTGCCGGAGGCGGCAAAGCTGAGAAGATATCAATTCAGATTCAAAAAGGCGCGATGGTCTTTATGACCCGCGAGTTCAAGCTCATCGCCCTCTTTGCGATCGCGCTGGGAGCCGCCCTCTTCCTATTCCAAAAGCCGGAATACCGCGGCCCGCAATCAATCGCCTTTTTTATGGGCTGCCTTGCCTCATCCGCCGCCGGATATATCGGCATGAAGACAGCCACCCTGGCCAACGTCCGAACATGTATTGCGGCCAACGAAACCGGAGCCGCTCGCGCCCTCAAAATTGCCTTTTCCGGAGGAGCCGTCATGGGACTGACCGTGGCCGCCATGGGGCTGCTCGGACTGGGTAGCCTTTTCGCCATCTACTCTGGAAACGAGCACCTTCCTGAAATCCTGGAAGGATTCGCCATGGGAGCTTCCCTCGTCGCTCTCTTTTACCGCGTCGGCGGTGGGATCTTCACCAAAGCCGCTGATGTCGGAACCGACCTCGTCGGCAAGGTCGAAGCCGGAATCCCAGAGGACGACCCTCGTAACCCGGGCGTGATTGCGGATAATGTTGGCGACAACGTGGGCGACGTCGCCGGTATGGGTTCAGATATTTTCGAATCATACTGTGGAGCTCAAATTGCCACCATCGCGATCGCTTCTGCCTCCGCCGCAGCCGGTGTTGGCTACGCCGCTACTGTAGGAGCCAGCGAGGCTCTACTCCTCCAGCTTCCACTCATTCTTACCACCGTAGGTATCGTTTGTTCGGTCCTCGGCATCCTCATGGTCAATCTCTTCGCCAACAAGGATCCAGCCCAGTCCCTCCGCATTGGCACCATCGGTGCCGCTGCTCTTTTCATTATCGCTTCTTACGGTATCACCTCCTTTTTTAACCTTAGCTCCAATCTCGCCACCGCCGTCCTCTGCGGAGCCGTTGGCGGTGTCCTAATCGGGCTCATCACTGAACACTACACCGGAGGAAAGCCAGTCCGCACCATCGCCTCCCAAGGTGAAACCGGAGTTGCCACTCTTGTTATCTGCGGACTTTCGGTGGGCCTTCAATCCGTGGTCCTCCCAATCCTGACCATCGCCGCCACTCTCTATGGAGCTTACGAATGCGCTGAACTCTATGGAGTGGGCCTTGCCGCCATTGGCATGCTCGGAACCGTTGGCATCACCATGGCTATCGATGCTTATGGCCCCATCGCGGACAACGCAGGTGGCATCGCCGAAATGGCCGAAATGGGTGACAAAACCCGCGAGATCACTGACTCGCTCGACGTCGTCGGAAACACCACCGCCGCCATCGGCAAAGGCTTCGCCATCGGAGCCGCCGGACTGGCAGCCCTAGCCCTCATCACTGCTTTCATTCAAAAAACCGGCATCAGTCTCGACCTCGCCTCACCTGATTCCCTTCGATACTTCTTTGTCGGACTTCTCATCGGCGGAGCCGTTCCCTTCTTCAATGGCTCCATGACCATGGACGCGGTGGGCAAGGCCGCCGGAAGCATGATCGAAGAAATTCGCCGTCAGTTCCGTGAGGAACCAGGCATTCTTGAAGGAACTGTCGAACCCGATAGCGATCGCTGTATCGACATCGCCACCAAAGCGGCCACCCGCAGCATGGTTGGCCCCGCTCTCCTAGCTGTTGGCACCCCAATCGTGGTTGGCTTCGGATTCAACTTGATCGGAGCCGAAGGCGCACAGGCCGGAGCCAAAACCCTGGCCGGATGTCTCATCGGGGC